>JAJDDA010000097.1 GCA_029260535.1 Phycisphaerales bacterium
CTTGGGGAGACGGGGAGAGGAGCGGCGCTGCGCGGCGGGTTCATTTCAGCCCCTCACCCGATCCCGGCGCGCCGGGATCGACCTCTCCCTCAAGGGGAGAGGTGGGAAGTGGGAGCACGACCTAGCGGAGCTTAGGTCGTGGCACGGAGGAATCCCGGGATTCGCTTTGCTCATCCCGGGCGTTGGGGGCAACTTAGTTTCGTTGACCGCCGCCGCCGCCGCCGCCACCTCGTCGGCCTCCTCCGGGGCCTCCGCCTCCGAAGCCGTTTTTGAACATCTCACCCATGAGGGCGCCGGTCTGGGCGTTGCCTGACGTGAACTGTTCGTTCATGCGTTCGCGCATCTGCTCCTGCCGGTTTGCTCGGCGTTCTGCGCGTTCTTCATCGGTCATCTCTTCGCGTTGGCGCTGGCGTTCGGCGTCGTTTCGGCGGGGGCGGTTGCCCCACATCGCGGCGAAGTCGGGGGTTTCTCCTCTGGCGATGGCGCGGGCCATGTCGTGCATGCGCTGCTCCATGAGGGCGCGCATCGCGTCGCGCTGTTCCTGGTCGCGGAACATGTCGCGGCGGTCTTCTTCGGGGAGCTCTCGGAAGAGTCGGCCTGCTTCGTCGGCGTAGGCGGATTTGCGGTCGCTGCTCATGCGCTCGAACTTGGCGGAGCCCAGGACGGCGAGGGCTTCTTCGGCGGTTTTGGGGAGGCCGGGTGTTGAGAACGCGGAGGCAGCCCAGATGCCGCCGGTGATGGCGCCGAGGGTGATGACGATGGCGGCGGAGGTGACGAGGCGTTTGGTTTTGGTTGACCATCGGGCGTCGATGGTCTGGCGGCCTTCGTTCATCTGCTCGTCGAGGTTGATGCGTTGAGACATGGCTGTTCCTCGGGGGATTCCGGCTGGCTAGTTGTTGACGGCGCCGACACGGCCGTCGGCGAAGATGAAGTTGCGGTCCTGGTGGAAGAAGTCGACCTGGATGGTGTCGCCTGATTGGGTCTCGAACTCACCGCCGTCGTAGTCGTGCAGGACCGGGATGTCAGTGGGCTGCATGTTGAGGCGGCGGAAGAAGAAGGTTTCTTTGACGGGTTTTCCTGAGAGGGCGGTGATGTAGGTGTAGGAGGAGCCGCCGATTTTGGTGGCGCCATTTTCGTCTTCGTATTCGTACTCGTAGACGGTGTGATCGCCGGGGCATTTCCAGGCTTTGGATTCTTCGCCGCCCAAGTAGGTGGCGAGGGCCTGCGGGAGGGAAGGGTCGGTGTCGGCGCTCAGCCAGGGGTCGGGCATGTACTTGGCGACGGGGAATACGTCGATCTTGTCGTTGAGGTGCATGGTGCAGCCCTGCCAGAGGCTGTGCATGTTGGCTTGGCAGGCGGTGCGGCGGGCGGAGTCGATCACGCGGGGGAGGGTCGGGATGAGGATGCCGATGAGGACGGCGATGATCGATATGGCGACGAGCAGCTCGATGAGGGAGAAGGCTCGGTGGGAAGGTTTGGTTGGCATCGGGCGCACTGATGGCATTGGGGTCTCCGTTGGCTACGTTGGGATCAACGCGGCTCCGGGGTATCGTATTGCCAAAGAAGGAGCGGGTTTATGGAAAAAATCGTGATTGGGGTGATTCTGGGCGTGTACGCAGCTATGAGCGTCGTGACGTTCCTCGCGTACGCGGTCGATAAGCGGGCGGCGAAGCTGGGGAATCGGCGGATCCCGGAGGCTCGGCTGCATCTCATGGAGTTGTGCTTCGGGTGGCCCGGGGCGTTCTTTGGGAGGCGGCTGCTGCGGCACAAGACGATCAAGCGGAAGTTTACGCTGATCTTCTGGGTGAATGGGGTGGTTCACCTGGTGTTTTTGGGGGCTGTGGTTTGGTGGTTGGTTGGAAGGGGGGAGTGAGGTGTCTGGTAGGATTCTGGGATGCGGACGATCTGGGTGATGTTGGCTGGGTTGGTGGCGCTGGTTGTTGTGGCGCCGGCGCATGCGGACCGTCGCGGGTTGGAATCCTGGGCGGAGTCGGCGTCGAACAGCGAGCTGGTTGATGCGCTTGTGCACGATGATATTCGGTGGAACGCGATTGAGGCGATGGGCGAGTTGAGGGATCGCGGCGCGGACGCGATATACGAACTCGAAGAGGCTTTGGGATCATCGGATCGGCAGCAGCGGCAGTTTTCGGCGTCGCTGCTCCGGCGGCTCGACACTTACAAACCCAGCGACGAGATGATTTATGTTTGTGTCGAGGGGTTGGCGAACGATAAGGCGCCTCCGGTTCGTGGTGCGCATCCCAGCATGTACGGTCCGAACGCAACGCAGGGGGCGATCTATCTCATCAGGCATATCGATCTGGCAGAGGGCCTTGTCGCGGCCGGGATGCATTCTGAGGATGCGCAGCAGCGGTTCTTCTGTGCGTACATCCTTGGGAAGACTTCGCGCAGCGGGTATGCGGGGAAGATTTGTGAGATTCTGACGCCGCACTTGAATGACAATTCGATTCGTGGTGATGCGGTGTTGGCGACGAGGGCGCTGTATCTGGCTGGTCCGGCGGTGATCCCGCACCTCAAGCGAGCGTCTCGCAGGGCGGATGAACAGGGGCGTTCATTGATCGAGCTGGTGGTTCTGGATCTGCGCGATCCGCCGGTGGCGATCGAAGATTTGTATGAACGAGGTGCGATGACGGATGTTACTTGTCTTGCGCATGACCCGGCGTATGAAGAGGTCAGTATCCACCGCATGATTCCCTTTGTGGGCACCTATGCTCGGGATTGATCGGTGCGGTTTAATCGGGTTTATTTTTGCAGTGTTGACGCCATTGTTTCGACCGGGTCCAGGATCTCTTTCATGATCTTTACTCGAAGCGCGGTGGAGAGCATGACTCCGGCCATGTCCATGGCGGCGGCGTCTACTTCCGGTTGCCGGCTCTTCATCAGGGCGCGTCTGGCGTCGCGGTCTTGTTTGAGTTCGTTGTCGAGGCGTTTGGCTTCGTCGGCGAGTTGTGTCAGCGCGGGCTTTGCGAGAATCGCTTGTGCCGGGTCGTCGATCTCGCGGATGATCTCGGCGAATGTGCTTGTTGCGCTTACGATAGCGGTGAGTTTGTCGTCGTCGGTTGTTGCTGCGGCGCAGTCGGTGAGGACGGGCTGCGCCATCAGCGCGTAGTCAGGCGGTGGGGCGGGTTGTTGGTTGGTGTACAGGTAGATGCCTGCGGCGCAGCCGATGACCAGGAGTGCGGTGAGGATTAGTCTTTGCATGCGTGAGTTTAAGGGGCCGTGGGGGGGTCAGCCGGTTGGACTTGTGCGTGTGGGGCTTTGGAGCCTTTGCGTATTTGGTGCTCCGGCGGGCATAATCACCCTGTGCTGCGGGTTTTTCGGAACGCATTGGGATCTGGGTTATTGTGGAGATGTCTTTAACGTCGAAAAATCGGACATGCACGGCTCAGGTACAACGTCAAACTGTTGGGTTGTTGTGCGACGAAACGTGGCTCTGCTGCGCATAGCCACGGCACCCGGCATGGCTTTGCCATACCACGGCACCCTGTTTGTGTCCTAGTCGAGTTGTACAACAACGCGATGCTCTTTCGTAATCGCGTTGTAGATCAAATACTGAATATAGCCGTGCTCTCCGACTTCTTGATTGCGAACGTGTCGGATGCCACCGAAGTATCTCGCGGCTGATGGCTTGAGCAGTGTCAATCCTGATGGCGCATTGTTCTGGTTGATCCGATCGACTGACGTTGTGCCGGTGCCCTTGATTCTTGAGTCTTCTCGAACGACAACATCGATATCGTCGAGCCACATGGTTCGAAGTTCCGGTTCGTTGTCCTCGAAGTAGATTTTTAGAAACTCGTTATCGATCGTAAAGGCGTCGCTGCCGTGCTGATCTCTGATTGGGCGGATGATCATGATTCCATCCAGCCGCTCGGTTTTGTTGCCGGGGATGAGATCTAGTTCTATTTCGCGCGGCGCGCCGGGGTACTCGCCTGGTAGGTACGGGATGTATATCCCCAGGAGGATTGGCGTTTCGTGGTAGTTCCACTTCACGGTTACTTTGGTGCGCGAGTTGCCCTGCGCAGTCGTTTTTAAGGTAACTGATTCTTGTTGGCTGATTTCGGGTGCGGGGTTGGCACAGCCACTCATGAGCATGGCGATGGATGCGATCGAAATGATGATGTATTGAATAACGCCTCGGTTCATGCTTGGATGATAACCGAGGCGTTGATCTGTGCGGAGATCCTGGGATTCGCTTTGCTCATCCCAGGCGTTGGGGATTTATTTCCCCGTAAAGAACTGCTTTACAGCGTGGATCGTTGTGTCTCGGCCTACCGCTGCGATGGATTCGGTTAGCGGGATGCTCTTGGGGCAGTGCTTTACGCAGTTCTGGGCGTTGCCGCAGTCGCTTATGCCGCCTTTGGCTGCCATTTCGTTGAGGCGTTCTGTTTTGAGGGTGGCGCCGGTTTCGTGGAGGTTGAAGTAGCGGACCTGGCTGATGGGGGCGGCGCCTATGAAGGCGTTCTGCCATTTGGCGTCGTCTTCGATCTTGTGGAACTGGGGGCAGGCGTCCATGCAGCAGCCGCAGGACATGCACTCGGAGAGCTTGTAGCGGACCTCGTGCTGTTCCGGGGTTTCGATTGGTCCTGCGCCGAGGTCCCAGAGGTTGTCGGTGGGGACCCACGCTTTGACGCGCTTCAGTGATTCGAAGAGGCGAGCGCGATCGACGAAGAGGTCGCGGACGACGGGGAACTTGCGCATCGGTTCGAGGGTGATGGTGTCGCCCTCGTTGGGCGCGACGGTGTCCATCATGCACGAGCAGGACTGGCGGACTTTGCCGTTGATGACCATGGTGCAGGCGCCGCAGACTTCTTCGAGGCAGCCGGCCTTCCAGGCGACGGGTGTTGTTGCGGTGCCGTCGGCGGTGATGGGGTTGGCGGCGATGTACTGGAGGCAGGAGATGACGTTGGCGCCCTCGCCCTTGTTGACGGGTACGTTGAAGGTCTGCCAGTAGGAGGGCTTGCCGGGACCGTCGGATCGTTTGATCTTGAAGCGGATGGTGCGGGCTTTGGATTGTGTGGCTGTTGTCATCGGTGGGTGTGCCTAACGGTTGTGGGCAATGGGAGTGTGTTGATCAGACCTTGGCGGTTGCTTCTTTGGGTTCTGCTTTGGGTTCTGATTCGGTTCTGCCGTAGTCGCGGGGGCGGAGTTTGACCATGCCTCCGATGACGTCCTTGTAGGAGAGATCGGGTTTGCCGGTGGTTGGGTTGAACTCGGCGATGGTGGTTTGGTGGAATCGCTCGTCGTCGCGTTCGAGGAAGTCGGGGCGGTAGTGGGAGCCTCGGGATTCCTCGCGGTTGATGGATCCCTGGAGGATCGCTTCACCGAGGGTGAGCATGTCCCCTAGCGCGCGGGTGAAGGAGAGGTTCTGGTTGGTCCACATGCCTCCATCGGCGAGGCGGACGTTTTCGTAGCGGCCTTGCAGCTCGTTGAGTTTGGACATGGCTTTTTCCATGCGCGGTCCGGTCTTGACGACGGTGCAGGCGGCGGTCATTTCTTCGCCCATTTCCAGAGCGATCTGGTAGGGGTTGGTCGCGGGATCGGAATGGCCGGCCTCGGCGGTGTCGATGAGCTTCTGTGTTTTGAAGTGTTCCTGCTGGACGGCTTCGTCGTAGACGGATTGGTGGATGTCCGCGACGGGTTCGGCGGCTTCCTTGACGAAGTTGGCGACGCCCTGACCTGAGAAGAGGCCGTCGAAGATGCACGACAAGAGGGCGTTGGCGCCGAGGCGGGTGGCGCCGTGGTAGGCGAAGTTGACCTCACCGAAGGCGTACAAACCGTTGATGTTGGTCATCATGGTGTTGTGGGCGCCGAATTTCATTCCGGTGACGGTGTCGAAGCCACAGTTGAGGTCCTGGACAGGATCGGCGGGGCGCTGCTGGGGTGTGAAGGTCGTCCAGAGTCCACCCATGGAGTAGTGGACGGCGGGGAAGATCTTCATCGGGACTTCGTGCGGGTCTTCGCCGGCGAATTTTTCGTAGATCTCGAGGATGCCTCCCAGCTTGAGGTCGAGTTCCTTGCGGTCCTTGAAGGAGAGGTCGAGGTAGACCTGGTTTTTGCCGTCGACTCCCATGTTGTCGTCGACGCAGACGGAGAAGATCTCGCGGGTGGCGATGTCGCGCGGGACGAGGTTGCCGTACTTGGGGTAGCGCTCTTCGAGGAGGTAGTAGCGCTCACCTTCGGGGATCTCGCGCGGGTCGCGGGTGTCGCCGATCTTTGCGGGGACCCAGACTCGGCCGCCTTCACCTCGGGCGGACTCGGACATGAGGCGGCACTTGTCGGCGCCTGGGATGGCGGTGGGGTGGACCTGGATCATCTCGCCGTTGGCGTAGTGGGCGCCTGCTTTGTAGCAGCGGGCGGCGGCGCCACCGGTGCACATGACGGAGTTGGTGCTCTTGCCGAAGACTAAGCCGCAGCCGCCGGTGGCCATGATGACGGCTTCTGCGGGGAATGCGCGGATCTGCATGGTGCGGAGGTCTTGCGCGACGATGCCGACGCATTTTTTGTCGGCGCCTTCACCTTTGGTGATTGGCCAGAGGAATTCCCATGATTCGTACTTGGTGACTTTGCCCTCGGCCTCGGAGCGGCGGACCTGCTCGTCGAGGGCGTAGAGGAGCTGTTGTCCGGTTGTGGCGCCTGAGAAGTGGGTGCGTTTGAAGAGGGAGCCGCCGAAGAGGCGGAGGTCGCGCTGGCCTTCTGCGGTGCGGTTGAAGGGGACCCCCATGCGGTCGAGGAGGTCGATGATTTTGGGCGCCCAGTGGGTCATCTCGTAGACGGGGGGTTGGTCTGCGAGGAAGTCGCCGCCGATGAGGGTCTCGTCCATGTGGACCCACTCGGAGTAGCCCTGCTGCCTGGCGATCTCGTTGGTGGCGTTGATGCCTCCTTGCGCGCAGACGGAGTGGGATCGCTTGACGGGGACGATGGAGAAGCAATCGACGTTGACGCCTTGCTCGGCGAGGCGGACGCAGGCGGCGAGGCCGGCGAGGCCACCACCGACGACGATGACTCGGGCGTTTTTATTGACGGATGGCATGAATGGGTTACCGCTGGTGTGTGGTGTTGTTGTTGTCGTTGTCCGCGAGTTCGTTGATGGCGGGGGTGTCGGCGTTGACGACCTCGGCGTGCATCTGTGATTCGGTTTGCTGGGCGGCTTCGATGTCGAGGGTGACGAAGCCGACGAAGGCCATCGTGCCGACGGCGGCCATGGCTAATCCGAAGCCGGTGCAGGCGAAGCCCCAGCGGCGCTGGGCGCCTTCGGAGACGGTGATGCCCCAAGTGATGGCGAAGGTCCAGAGGCCGTTGGCGAGGTGGTAGACGAGTGCGAGGACGCCGACGAGGTAGAGGGCGCCGATGAGGAAGCCGGCGAGGGCAGTTGGGTCCATGCCTCCTCGGATGGCTTGCGCTGTGGTTGAGGCGGCCATGTGGGCGTCAAAGCCTGACGAGAAGGGGAGCCAGGTCCAGCCCCAGCGGAGGGTGGCGACGTGGTAGAGGATGAAGATGAAGCCGAAGTAACCGGTGAAGCGCTGGAGGGCGTAGCGCCAGTTGGCGCCGTAGCCGTAGTGCTTGACGTTGCTGGTCCCGGTGAAGGCGTAGTAGAAGCCGAGGATGGAGTGGAAGGCGATGGGGAGCCAGAGCCCGAAGATCTCGATGAGCAGGAGCAACGGCATCGAATGGATGAAGTTGACTTCGTGCTGGTAGGTCTCGACGCCGCCTTTGCCGAGCTCTCCCCAGACCACCGATGCGTTGGTGGTGAGGTGCATGATGACAAAGGCGCCGATGGGGAGGAGGCCTGCGAGCGAGTGGAGACGCCTGAGGAGGAACGGCGTCGGGACCGCCGGTTGGGCGGGGTTCGCTGATTCGGACACTGGTGCGTCCTTTCTACGGGAGGGGCTGATTGGAGGAGAGCGGGGATCGTCAACGTGAATCAATCGGATCGACTATTCCGAGATTCTAACTTGATCTGTCATTTGGTGGAGCGTGGGGGAGCGGGTGAGAGATCCTGGGATTCGCCAAGCCTCATCCCAGGCGTGGGGATTGGTTACTCGGGCGCGGGGGCGGGTGGGATCTGGCCTGCCTGCTGCTGGGCCTGAGCGACTCCCAGGACCTGGACGAATCGCTGGCGGAGTTCGACGAGGACCTGGTCGAGCTCTTCCTGCTCTTCGGTTTCGAGGTTGCCCTTGGTCTTCACCTGGAGGACATCGAGGAGGTCGATGTGCATCTTGGCGTATTCGGGGACAACGACGGCTCTGCCGGTCTCGTCGGGGAAGGCGCCGAGGTACATGAGGGCCTGGGTCGCGAGCATGGAGACGATCGTGCGGAAGTCGGGCTCGGGGAGTGCGTCGGGGCCTCCGGCGGGCTTGGCGTCTGCTTCCTGCTGGACGAGTTTTTCTTTCTCGGCCTGCGCTTCGGCCTTCCAGTCGCTGTCGACGATCAGTTTCGGCTCTTCGGCGGGGTTGTTGTCCGAGCCGCCTGGGGTGATGAGTTCTGACATGTGCTGGTCCTTCCCGGAGAATTGGGAGAGCGGGTTTGGTGTGGGTTGAGAGGATTCTAGGCGTTTGCGATGAGCGGTGATGGACGGATGGGGTGAACCAAGGGATGATGTTCGGTATGGATGATGCAATTCGTAAATTGGCGAGCAGATGTGTTGCGGCGGTGGGTCTTGGTGCAGCGACGATTTTGGTCGGGCTCGGCGGGTGCGGATCGCCCAACAGGCACCGGATCGAGACTGGGGATCTGACGGCGCGGCCGACCGGCGGCGGGACGATCGAGCTGGCGCCCCGGATCGATGTTGGCGGGATCGGCGGGGCTTCGCCTCGGTCGACATCGACGCTTTCGGTGGACGCTGAATCCGCGAGGGGCGGCGTGGGATCGATCCGGGTGACCGCGGGGGAGCCTGATGAACCCATGTTTGTGGTGACGGATGAGCAGGGGGCTGCCGGCGTTGATGACGAGGGGCCCTCGGTCGTCGGGCAGTTGATGATCGATTCGGTGGTGGGGCAGATCAACGGGCGGCCGGTGTTTGCGTCGGAGTTCTTTGAGCCGATGGATGCGCGGTTCGCGGCGCAGGCGAAGACACTGTCGGCGCGGCGCTGGTTGGAGATGGCTCAGGGCGAGATCCAGGGACGGCTTCGGGATCAGATCCGCGACGAGCTGTTGCTTGCGGAGTTCGAGTCCGGGCTGTCGGTGCAGCAGCGGAGCGGGTTGCTGTTCTTCGTGTCGCAGATCCGGGAGAACCTGGTGAGCGCGAACCGGGGGAGCGAGGAGTTGCTCGCGGAGAAACTGCAATCGGAAGAGGGCGTGACGATCTCGGAGAAGGTCGAAGCGGAACGGCGCAAGGCGCTGATCCGCGAGCAGTTGCGGAACAAGCTCGGTGACAAGGCGTACGTTGCGTGGCGTGACGTGCTTTTGCAATACAAGCAGGACGAGGCGGTGTACAACCCTTCGCCTACGGCGCATTTCCGGATGATCCAGATCGCGGGTGATGATTTGCCGGCGCTCGATCGGGTGGAGACGGCGCTGGCGAATGGTGAGTCGTTCGCTGATGTTGCCCGCCGCGAGAGTGTGTTCCGGGCGGCGCGGGGCGGCGAGTTTGATGTTGAACTGACGAGCGCGAGATACGAGGATTCGAGGCTGTTCGGGCCTGATGTGCTTAATGACGCCGCGGCGGGGTTGGCTGCGGGGGAGATCGCCGGGCCTGTGGTGATGGACAACGGCAGGCTGGTTTGGATCCAGCTTGAGTCGCTCGAATCGAGCGCTACGAGTTTGTACGACGCGCAGTTTGCGATCTTTGATTCGCTGCGGACGGAGCGGATCCTCGAAGAGGAAGCGAAATATTTTCAGGGGCTCATCGACCGGAGCAGCCTGAGCCCGATTCAGGAGATGGAGCAGCGGCTGTTGGATATCGCGACGGAGCGGTACCTGATTGATCAGGCGCCGTGATGCGGTGGTGGTTTCATCGGCCTGAGAAGAACCGCAAGGGTGGGCGTGATCCGATCGGACCGGCCGGCGAGCGCGTTGCGGCGCGGCGGCTGCGGCGCGAGGGGCACCGGGTGATTGCCCGGAACGTGCGCACGAACTCGGGCGAGGTGGACCTGATCTGTCTCGCGCCTGATAAGAAAACGATTGTGTTTGTTGAGGTCAAGACGCGGCGCGTTGGCGTTGGGACGGCGCCTGCGCACCGGCCTGAGACGAATGTCGGCGCGAAGAAGCAGGAGAAACTCCGGCGGATCGCGCGGGAGGTGGCGCGGCGGCGCGGGTGGACGGATCGGCCTTTGCGGATTGATGTTGTTGCGGTGGAGTGGCCGGCGAAGGGGAAGCCGGTGGTGCGGCGGACGGAGCGCGCGGTTCGGGGGTGATTGGGGGAATCCTGGGATTCGCTTTGCTCATCCCGGGCGTGATGGAACTGTTACGGGCAGAGGCCGAAACCTGCGATCAGGATTCCCAGATCGGCGGTATCGACTGTGCCGTCGGCGTTGAAGTCTGACGCGGGATTGCTTGAATTGAAGAATGCGATGAGCAAGCCGAGGTCTGCGGTGTCGACTGTTCCGTCACCGTTGATGTCGGCGATGCAGTCGTCCAACTCGAAGATGTAGGAGGAGCCTGCGGAGGCGCCCATGTCGTCGGTCCGGGGGGCGCCGATGAGGGCGTGGTCGTTGCTGATCGCGATGGCGTATCCGAACTCGTCACCGATGGCGCCATCGGAGGCTTCGATGAACGCGGTGGCGGTCCAGTCTCCGGAGTCTCGTCTGAAGAGCGTGGCGGAGCCTTCGTTCTCGTTGTCGTGGTAGGCGGAGACGAGGATGGAGTCGCTGTCGATTGCGACGTCGTAGCCGAAGGAATCGCCGGGTTCGGGTGTCGATGCTGCGAGAATTTTTGTTTCGATCCAGGTGTCCTGCGTGTTGCGTTCGAAGACGTAGGCGGACCCGAAGTTGGTGTTTAGTGAGAATACGCCGGTGCCGATGGCGCCGATTACAGCGGTGTCGTTGGCGAGGGCGACTTCGAGGCCGAAGAGATCGTTGGAAGTTCCGTCGCTGGCGATCAGTTTTTGCTGTTGATCCCAATTTTCGCCGAAGGGGCCTGCGCTGGTTTGGGTGAAGACGTACGCGGAGCCTGAGGCGGGGCTGGCGCCGAAGTTGGAAGAGGCGCCGACGATTGCGGTGGTCCCGCTGATGGCGCAGGAGACACCGAAGTTGGCGCTCGCGGTTGGATCACTCGGAAGGAGCTTGTCGATTTGTGTCCAGCTTCCGGTGTTTCGGAAGATGTAGGCGGAGCCTGAGTTGATGCCGTTGGGGCTGTCGGTTGATGAGCCGACGAGGAGCGTGTTGCCCTCGAGATCGACGGAGCGTCCGAAGCCTTGCCCTGCGGTGGGGTCGTTGGGTGTGATGACGCCAGCGGGGACCCAGATGTCGAGGCCGTTGCGGATGTAGACGTACACCGCGCCGGTGATGGTGAAGTCAAATCTTGTGCCGTATGCGCCAACAACGGCGACATTGCCGCTGATGGAGACGCTGTGTGCGTAGTGTTCTGGGTCGACACTAAGAATGGTGGGAAGGAACTTGGCGACCGGGACCCAATGGCCGTTTGCGTTGCGTTCGTAGATGTAGGCGGATCCGGCGTTGAGTCCAGCGTCATCGTCCCATCGATTGCCAACGATGGCGCGGTCGCCGTCGATATCGACGGAGGTTCCGAAGAAGTCTTCGGGGGCGCCGTCCTCGGTAAAGATCTCGGTGATCTCGATCGGAGTGGAAGCGGTGGCGGCGGCGCATACAAGCGCGGCTAGTGCGGTCGCGGTGATGATCCGGCAGGCGCCGGGCCTGTTTCGATTCGTTGCGAGGTATGGGTTCATCATGTTCCCCTTCTGGTTGTAAGGTCAGGGCGCTGCGTTGGGTGCAGCGACGACACTTCGGTTCCGGCTCACCGCTTATAATAATACAGAGAAGCGGGATTGCGCCGTGAAGATAATATTAAAAAAGGAATTGAGAAGGTGTGGGGCTTGATTGCGAGCCTCAAACTAGGGTTTTCCCCGGCGTGGTTGATCCGGGGAGCGATCGGCGGGCGTCGCTACGAGATCATCTCTACGAAGATCAATGAATTAGTCCGCGCCGGCAGGGTATTGCGGGGTGTGCGTTCTGCCTGCGAGGCGGAGGGTCATGTCGACTGCGGCGTTGGGGTCGAGGTTGATCGGGAGGATGAGGCTGAACATGGCGCCTTGACCTAAGTCACTCTCGACGCGGATCTCTCCCTGGATCATGTCGGCAAGACGTTTGGCGATGGTCAGACCTAACCCTGTTCCCTTGTGCTCGCGGGCGTGGCCTACTTCGACGCGGGAGAAACTGTCGAAGATGCGCTGCTGGTCTTCCGGGGCGATGCCTGGTCCGGTGTCGATGACGCTGATGCGGATGGTGGGTTCGCCGGCGGTCATGACGCGCTCGGTGCGGAGGGTGACCCGGCCGTCTTTGGGTGTGAACTTGACTGCGTTGGAGAGGAAGTTGAAGACGATCTGTTCGAGCTTGCGCGGGTCGGTCTCAATGTTGAGGGGGTCTTCGGCGCGGGAGGGCGCCTCGAAGATCAGCTCGATGTTGCGGCGTTCTGCCTGCGGGCGGATCAGCGCGACGAGGCCCTCGCACAGCGCAGCGGCGTTGGCGCGCTCGACGTGGAGGTCGACCTTGCCGGCTTCGATCTTGGCCATCTCGAGCAGGTCGTTGATCATTTCGAGGAGCGCGCGTCCGGCGCGGACGATGTTGTTGAGGTAGCGACCGCGCTTGTCGAACATCGTGCGTTCGTGCTTGTCGCCTTCGGGGGGTTCGGCGGCGGCGGCGATCTCCTGGAGGAGTTCGGCGAAGCCGATGATGGAGTTGAGCGGGGTGCGGAGTTCGTGGCTGACCGAGGCGATGAAGTCGTTCTTGAGCAGGGCGGCTTCGTTGAGGTCGACGTTGGCCTCGGTGAGCTGGGCGACCTTGAGGTCGAGCGAGGCGTTGATCTCGCGGAGGCGGTCCTGGGAGAGGCTGATCGAGGCGAGCATCGAGTTGAAGCTGTCGGCGAACTGCTCGAACTCGTCTCCGGTGTTGATGCGTGAGCGGACGGTCAGGTCGCCCTCGGCGACGCGGGTGACGGTGTGGCGGAGCTCTTTGACGGGTGAGAGGATGAGCCTGGTCGTGATGAGCCAGAAGACGAAGAGGGCGAGGAGGCCTGCGAGGAAGCCGGCCATGAGCAGGTAGAGGCGGTCGACGAAGAGGAGGCTCGTCGCGCGGGCGGAGCGGTGCTCGACGAAGATGATCCGGGTGAGCTCGCCGTCCTTATTGCGTGAGGGCTGGGCCTGGCGGCGGATGAGGACGTTGTCGATGCGGAGGGATTCGCCGAAGGCGAGGTGTTCGGGGTCATCGCGGAACCGGCGGAGGGCTTTGGTGGCGAAGCCGTCGCCTTGTTCGAGGTCGGCGAAATCGCTACGGAGCGCGGTGGCGACCCGGATGAGGTTGATGGGGCTGTCGTCGCCGGCGAGTCGGCTCGCCGGTTTGGGTGGCGCGGTGAAGATCGCGAGGTCGGCGTGGTTTTCGTAGGGGGATGCGGCGTATCGCGCGATCTCGCGGGAGATCTCGCGCTGGGTTTCCGCGACGATGCGGTCGAGGCGGATCCAGGGGCCTGCGAGGGCTGCGGCGACAATCAGGACGGTCGCGGCGCCGAAGAGGATCTGGCACTTGTTTGCGAGTGAGAGTTCCCGCGCCATGGTTGCAAGTGTAGGTCAGGCGCCTTCGGGTTGATCCGGAGCGGAGGGGTGGGTGCTGGGGGTGAACAGGACGCGCTCGGCGTCTCCCCAGAGCATCTCGAGGTCGTACAGGGCGCGGGTGTGCGGCTCGAAGACGTGGACCATGACGTCGATGAAATCGATGACGACCCATCCGACGGTGTGCTCGCCTTCCTTGTTGTAGGGCTTGTGGCCGATGGCTTCGCCGGCGTGGACGGCGTGGTGGGCCGCGGTGCGGAGTTGGCGCTCGCTGGTGCCCGATGCGATGACGATGTAGTCGGTGATCTGGCTGAACTCG
>JAJDDA010000098.1 GCA_029260535.1 Phycisphaerales bacterium
TTCATCATGATCACCTGCAACGTGATCAGCCCCCAGGTCTTCTGGCTGAAATGGGCTCGAACCACGCCATGGTTCATCTTCATCATCACGATCTTCGTCAACATCGGTATGTGGTTCGAGCGATTCGTGATCGTCTCCACGCTCTCGACCGACTTCATGACCAGCTCCCACGGCTACTACCGCCCGACCTACGTCGACGTCCTCACCTTCGTCGGCAGCCTCGGCATCTTTATGACGCTCTTCCTCCTCTTCTGCCGCTTCTTCCCGATGCAGGCCATCAGCGAACTCAAGAACGTCCTGCCGCAAGCGAACCCGCACAAGCACGACGACTCAACAGGAGGGGGGCACTGATATGGCAAAGACCAAAGCCACCAACACCGACCCCAACTGGGGCGTCCTCGCCCAGTACGAAGACCCCGCAGCGCTCACACACGCCTGCGAGAAGGTCCGCGACGCCGGCTACAAAGATTGGGACGCTTACTGCCCCTTCCCCGTCCACGACCTCAACGAGGCCATGGGGCTCCGCAGGAGCAAGGTCGGCTGGATCGTCATCACCGGCGCCTGCACCGGCCTGATCCTCGCATTCCTCATGCAGTGGGGCACCAGCGCCGTCCTCTACCCGACGGTCATCGCCGGCAAACCCTTCTGGGCCTGGGAGCAGTTCACCCCCATCTTCTTCGAACTCGCCGTCCTCATCTCCGCCTTCGGAGCGATCTTCGGCATGATGGCGCTCAACGGGCTCCCACGCCTCAGCCACCCGCTCTTCAACAGCGAGCAATTCCTCCGCGCCAGCGACGACGCCTTCTTCATCGCCATCGAGAGCAAGGACGCCAACTACAACGAGGCGACAACCCGACAACTCCTCGAAGACGCCGGCGCCACCAGCATCGAGATGATCGAGGAGGACCAGGCGTGAACACCCGCAACGGAAACAAAAAAATGACCAGGCCCGCCGCGATGGCCCTTGGCGCCGTCGCGTGCCTCGGCTCGGTGATCGCCCTCGGCGGCTGCCGAGGCGACCGCACCGCCGAACGACCCAGGCAGTTCTTTCCCGACATGGACGACCAGCCCAAGTACAAGGCGCAATCCGAGAGCCCCGTCTACGCAGACGGCAGAGCAATGCGTCCGCTCGTCAAAGGCGTCGTCGGCTTCGGTCCCTCGACCGATCCCAACGACCCCGACCGCCGCTGGCTCGACGTCTCGAACGACGCCGTCGCACTCGGCATAAACCCCGACGGTTCCTACCTCGAGTTCATCCCGATGAACGCGATCATCAACGGCGAATCCGCCGGAGGCGTCAGCGCCGCCGACGCCCAGCAGTTCATCATGAACGGGCGCGACCAGTTCAACATCTTCTGCATGCCCTGCCACGGCTCCGCCGGTGACGGCAAGGGCGTCGTCGGTCAACGCTGGGCAGCCCCGCTCCCCTCGTTCCACGACGACCGCTTCCAGCGCGGAGGCGCCAACAGCCAGGACGGTTATGTCTTCCACACCATCCGCAACGGACTCCCGAATGTCGCCGGCGCGATGCCGGAGATGAAGATGCCCGCGTACGGAGACCGCGTCTCGATCGAAGAGGCCTGGTCGATCGTCGCCTACATCCGCGCACTCCAGAAGACGCAGAGCGGCGAACTCCGCGACGTGCCCGAATCCAACAGAGACACCCTGCTCTCGAGCAGGAGCGCCGCGATCAACAACACCGCACCCGAAGGGGCAACGCCGTGAGTCACGCATCCTCCGCCGACGCGAAAGCACTGCTGTCGGGCGACAACATCGCAGCGCCGAAGGCCTCTTCTCTCTGGATGGGATTGCTCGGTGTCGGCCTGATCTGCAGCGCCATCGCGCTCTTCGTTGCGTTCACCGGGCTCAACTCCGATGACCACGCGGCGAAGCTGCTTAGCAAGCACGCGCTCTCCGCGTTCCACATCGGGTTCATCGTCACGCTCGGCCTCGCCCTCGGAGGGCTCATCTTCGTGATGATCCTCCATCAGGTCGGCGCCGGCTGGTCCGCCCTCATCCGCCGACAACTCGAGCACATCATGGCGAGCCTGCCGTGGGTCCTCCTGCTGTCGATCCCGACCATCTTCTTCGCGACGATCTTCTTCGAGGGCGAGCTCTTCCACTGGATGGATCCGCACGCTCATGACGACCCGATCTACCAGGCCAAATCCGCCTTCCTCAACGTCAACTTCTTCCTCCTCCGCTCGGTCATCTACTTCGTCGTCTGGATCGGCCTCTCGACAACCCTCTACCGCCAGTCCCTCAAGCAGGACGCCACCGGTGACCGCTGGATCAGCGCCAAATCACGCAAGCTCTCCGCGATCGGCATCGTGATCTTCTCGCTCACCACCGCATTCGCCGCATTCGACTGGCTGATGGCGCTCGACTACCACTGGTTCTCGACCATGTTCGGCGTCTACTTCTTCGCCGGCTTCGCAGCCCCCGCGCTGTGCCTGCTCACGCTCGTCCTCGTCGTCCTCAGAAGACGAGGACGCCTCAACGGCCTGGTCACCGACGAGCACTTCCACGACCTCGGCAAACTCATGTTCGCCTTCACCGTCTTCTGGGGCTACATCGGCTTCAGCCAGTACTTCCTGATCTGGTACGCCAACATCCCCGAAGAAACGAGCTGGTTCATCCGGCGCAAGACCGGCGACTGGGAACTCTTCTCCGCCGCCCTCGTCTGGGGCCGCTTCGTCATCCCCTTCGTCCTGCTGATGAACCGCGCGCTCCGCAAGAACCCCGCGGTCCTCTCCTTCGTCTCCGTCTGGCTCCTCGTCTTCTTCATCGCGGACATCTACTACGTCGTCCGCCCCGAGGCCCGCGTCGGCCAGGACGGCGGCGCCCTCTTCACCTGGGTCGACTTCGTCGGCATCGCCGGACCCATCCTGATCTGCCTAGGGCTCCTCGTCCGCCGGATCGGATCGACCCCGCTCATCCCGATCAACGACCCGAGGCTCCCCGAGTCCCTCGGTCACAAGAACCACATCTAAGACAACGAACCACACGCTCAACCGAGACCAACCAATGTCCGAATTATTCGAACAAGAACACGCCGGCGACAACTGGCAGGAGCAGGCGCGCACCAGCCACTCCGACGACCAGTGGCACGCCCACGCCGGGGAAGCGCCGCCTCAGCACGAGCACGGCGCCAAAGCCAACCCCGTCAGCATCATCCTCGTATCGCTGGCCAGCGTGGTCTTTGTCGTTGTCCTCACCATCCTGGTGATGATCTACTTCAACCAGCGCGTCCGCTCACTCCGCGTCGAACGCGAAGAACGCGCCGACTTCACCATCGACATCGCAAAGCAGCAAGCCCACACCCTCCAGATCATGGGCGACTACGGCTGGGTCGACGCCAACAACGGTGTCATCCAGCTCCCCATCGATCGAGCAATCGAAATCACCGCACAGGACTACGCCGCCAGGCAATGAACCGCAGCACCCGGCCCATCCCGAGATCCATCGCCCGCCTCGCAACATCCGCGATCGCCGGCGCCGCCGCGCTGATGCTCCAGTCAGCCGCGAGCGCGCAGGTCTACCTCCCCGATGGACCCGAAGAATTCCAGGGCGTCGACATCCTCGAGCACCGCGGCGAACCCATCCCGCTCGTCGCCCAACTCACCACCGCCGACGGCAGGCAGGTCACGCTGGGCGATTACTTCGACGGCGAAAAACCCGTCGTCCTCATCCTCGCCTACTACACCTGCCCCATGCAGTGCCAGCTCGTCCTCAACTCCTCGATGGACGTCTTCAAGAAACTCGACTGGGACCTCGGTGACGAATACCGCGCCCTGACCATCAGCTTCGATCCGCGCGATACAACCGAAGGCGCGATGGAATGGCAGACCGACCTCCACCGAGGCTACGGCAGACCCATCGAAAACGACGGCTGGGATTTCTTCACCGCAGAAGAGGCCGTCTCCAAATCCATCGCCGACGCTGTCGGCTTCGGCTACAAGTTCATCCCCAGCGCAGGCGACTACTCCCACCCCAGCGCCATCTTCGTCATCGAACCCAACGGCGCCGTTTCCAACTACCTCTACGGCGTTCACTACGAGCCGGACCAACTCACCCTCGCACTCCAGGACGCCGGCAACGGCAAAGTGGGGAGCCTCTACGACCGCGTGCTCTTCCGCTGTTTCCTCTACGACCCCAACTCCAACTCCTACGTCGCCAACGCGATGCTCATCATGCGCATCAGCGGCGGCCTCACCGTCTTCCTCTTGGGTGGGGGCGTCGGCCTCATGCTCTGGCGATCCAGCAAAGCAAACAAAGCCAACCCGAACCCCAACTCCAATTCAAAGACCCACGCCAATCGCCCGGCGACCGCATAACCAAACCACGACCAGAATCCCTGCCCTGAGCAATCAACGATGAACTTCCTGAATCCCATCATGTCGAGCCTCGCGACCACCGCACCGATCGCAAGCAACGCCGATCTGAACTTCCTCGAAAGGATGTTCCTCTCGGCACAAAGCAGCGAGTACGCCGGCTCCCACGACTTCGTCTTCATGGTGATCATGTGGCTGAGCATCGTCTTCTTCCTCCTCGTGATGGGGCCCTTCACCTACTTCGTCATCAAGTACCGCCGCAAGCCGGGAGTCGCCATCCAGCGCTCCGTCTCGCACAACACACCCCTTGAGCTCGCCTGGTCAATCATCCCGCTGCTGCTCCTGTGCGTCCTCTTCTTCATGGGTTTCGAGGTCTTCATCTCAGGACAGATCGCCCCCGCCAACGCCGAGACCATCAACGTCCGCGCCAAGAAATGGAATTGGAACTTCGCCTACGACAACGGCGCCCTGACCGACGAGTACACCGAATACGTCGCAACCGACGTCCCCGTCTTCGCCATCCCCGCGGGCAAACCCATCCGCCTTGTCATGGATTCCGAAGACGTCATCCACAGCCTCTACGTCCCCGACTTCCGCAAAAAGATCGACATCTTCCCCAACCGCTACTCCACCATGTGGTTCGAAGCGTCGCACGCCGGTGAGCGCCACTACGTCTTCTGCGCCGAATACTGCGGCGACCAGCACTCCCAGATGATGGCCATCCTCGATGTCCTCAGCCCCGAAGCCTACGACCAGTGGAAGCTCGACAACGTCGTTTCAATCGGTGACATGTACCCGCCAGACGCCGGCGAATTCCTCTTCCGGTCGCAAGGCTGCAACGCCTGCCACTCCATCGACCCAGCGAAATCCGCCAGCACCGGCCCGCCGTGGTGGGGGATCTGGGGCCGCACCGAAGCCCTCGAAGGCGGAGGCCAGGTCACCGTCGATGAGAACTACGTCCGCGAGTCCATCTACACCCCCGCGGCCCAGGTCGTCCTCGGGTACCCCAACCAGATGAACAGCTACCAGGGCCTGATCGATCCCGACGGGATCAACGCGATCATCGCCTTCATGAAGACCCTCAGCGACGAGGGCCAGGCCAACTACGAAGCCGAGAAGGCCGCATGGCAAGCCGCCAAAGACGCCGCCGAGGCCGAAGAACAAGCAACCGAGCAGTAAGCACTACAAAAACCACGGATCGCAACCGCACGATCCGAACCCGCGAGCAATCGGCGCCGATCTCCACCGGCGCCCGGAAGGCAAGACGAACAGATGAGCACCACCAACGCGACATCAACCGGGAACGATTCCCACGGCGATGGCCACCACGACGTGAGCTACCTCCACCCCAAGGGACCGCTCTGGGTCACCCTCTGGGACTGGGCCACGACGATCGATCACAAAAAAATCGGCGTCATGTACATGTTCGCCACCACGTTCATGTTCTTCTTGGGAGGCGTCTTCGCGCTCGCCGTCCGCGCGGAACTCTTCATGCCGACACAGGTCAACGAGGCCGGTGAGATCGTCGGCCAGCTCTTCGCCAACAACATCTACAACCGCATGTTCACGCTCCACGGCGTCGTCATGGTCTTCCTCTTCATCATCCCCGCAATCCCCGCCGCCTTCGGCAACTTCCTCCTCCCGCTCATGCTCGGAGCCAAGGACGTCGCCTTCCCGAGGCTCAACCTCCTCAGCTGGTACGTCTACCTCCTCGGCGCTGGAGTCGCGATCATCGCCCTTCTCGGTGGAGGCATCGACACCGGCTGGACCTTCTACACGCCGTACAGCATCACCGGCACCGAAATGCACCGCCAGGTCTTCCTGATGACCATGGGCGCCTTCATCCTCGGATTCTCCTCGATCTTCACCGGTCTCAACTTCGTCGTCACCGTCCACAAGCTCCGCGCCCCAGGCATGGGCTGGTTCGACATGCCCCTCTTCGTCTGGGCGATCTACGCGACGAGCCTCATCCAGGTCCTCGCGACACCGGTGCTCGGCATCACCGTCCTGCTGCTCGCGATCGAGCAGGCCTTCCACGTCGGCATCTTCGATCCCGCGCTCGGCGGCGACCCTGTCCTCTTTATGCACTTCTTCTGGTTCTACTCCCACCCCGCCGTGTACATCATGATCCTCCCGGGCATGGGCATCATGTCCGAGCTCATCGCCGTCCACGCCCGCAAGCGCATCTTCGGCTACAAGGCCATCGCCTTCTCCAGCCTCGGGATCGCCGCGGTCTCCTTCATCGTCTGGGGACACCACCTCTTCACCGCACAGACCGCGATGGCCAACGCCATCTTCAGCGCACTGACCTTCTTCGTTGCGATCCCATCCGCGATCAAGGTCTTCAACTGGGTCGCCACGCTCTACAAATCAGGCATCGTCTTCAACACCCCGATGCTCTACGCGCTGGGCTTCATGTTCACCTTCACCATCGGCGGCGTCACCGGCCTCTTCCTCGCCACCATCGCCACCGACATCAACCTCCACGACACCTACTTCGTCGTCGCTCACTTCCACTACGTCATGATGGGCGGAGCAGGCATCGCCCTCTTCGGAGGCATGCACCACTGGTGGCCCAAGATGTTCGGCAAGATGTACAACGAAAAAGCCGGCATCGCGGGCTTCATCTTCGTCTTCATCGGGTTCAACACCACCTTCTTCATCCAGTTCCTCATGGGCTCGCAGGGCATGCCGCGTCGTTACGCGACCTACGTCCCCGAGTTCACGATCTACCACCAGATCAGCACCGTCGGCTCCTGGCTGCTGCTCATCGGGTTCCTCATCCACCTCTTCAACTTCATCGCCTCGCTCCGCAACGGCAAGCCCGCGCCCCGCAACCCATGGGGCGGTCTCACCCTCGAGTGGACCACCGACGCGCCGCCGATCGAGCACAACTTCCACCACGAGCCCGTGATCCATCACGGCCCCTACGACTTCGAAGACGTCGTCCCGCCGTTCTGCGACGAGAAGGACTACCCGCTCCCCGCACCGCTCAAACCCAGCGACAAAAAGCACTAACCACACACCGGACGACGACCCCACCGGAAACACTGAACAATGACCACGGCATCACCCACATCCAGCAAGCCCCTGTACCACGAGACGTACAAGCATCAGGAGCACTGGCGAAACAACGAGGATGAGTTCGAGGGCGCCAAACTCGGCGTCTGGCTCTTCCTCACCACCGAGATCCTCCTCTTCTCTGGGATGTTCTGCGGCTACGCCATCCTCCGGTTCTTCTACCTCGACGACTTCACCGCGGCCTCATCGCATTACCTCAACTGGAAGATCGGCGCCCTCAACACCGGCGTCCTGCTCATCAGCTCCTTCACGGTCGCCATGAGCGTCCGCGCCTCCCAGCTCAACAAGCAGGGACAGCTGATGATCAACCTGCTGATCTCCGCCATCTGCGGCGTCATCTTCCTCGTCGTCAAACTCGGCTGGGAGTACGGCCCCAAGATCGAAAAAGGCGAACTACCAGGCGCCATGTTCGCTTACGGCGGGCACGCCGGTGAATACATCCCCAGCACCTCCGATCCCGTCTTCCTCTCGATCTACTGGGTCGCCACCGCGATCCACGGCTTCCACGTCCTCATCGGCGTCGTCCTCCTGCTCTGGCTCGCGTGGCGCGCCGGCAAAAAGCATTTCGGCCCCAAGCACTACACCGCCGTCGAGAACGTCGGCCTCTACTGGCACCTCGTTGACCTCGTCTGGATCTTCCTCTTCCCGCTGCTGTACCTCGTCTGAGCCATTCCCGGAATCACAACACCATGAACGCCACAGCACACACACAACCACACGAAGACCCGACGCATCACCACATCGCGTCCTTCCGCTCGCTCTTCGTGATCCTGGTCATCCTCCTGATCATGACCGCGCTGACCGTCTACACCGCGAAGTTTGTCGACCTCGGCGAGATGGGCAACCTGATCCTCGCGATGTTCATCGCCTGCTTCAAGGCAATCCTCGTCTGCGCGATCTTCATGCACCTCCTCCACGACAAGTTCCTCAACACCGTCGCGCTCGCAGTCTGCCTCGTCCTCGTCGTGACCTTCATCGGGTTCACCATGATCGACATGGCCTCCCGAGGCGCCCTCGACCCGACGCGCGAGCACTTCATCGCGCCGCCATCGATGTCAGAAGCCAACATCAACGCCGCCATCGAAAAACGCGACGCCGAGCACGCCGCTGAAGGCGGGCACGCCGCCGATGATGACCACGGCGCCGATGCCGAGCACACCGAAGACGATGGCCACGCCGCCGACGACGGCCACTAATCGCTACCCCACCGCAATGAACAACAAGCCGCAGCGCATCATCGGTCTCGTCATCCTCGGGTTGTCAGGCATCGCTCTTGCAATCTCCGTCCCAACGATGGTCAGCCGCATCCGCGCCCATTCTGCGCAGGCCCCGACCCCGCAGTGGCAAGGCGAAACCTTCGGCCGAACCGAATTCAGCCACAAAGGCAAGCCCTTCGCCCTCACCACCGAAGAATTCCCCGAGGGCGACCCGCGCCCCGGCGCCGAGGTCATCGTCCGCTGGGGCGATGAAGAGGTCCGCCTCTTCACACAAGGCATCGACGATCCCCGCCTCCCAGGGCTCGACCGCCACCGCCATTGGCTCCAGATCATCGCCTTCTCGCAGACCGACGATCTCGAATCCCCCGAGGCCGCGTACCGCTCAACGATCGAGAGCGTCAGCGACACCGACGCCTGGAAGATCGTCGTCGCCGCAAGACGCCCGACCACGGTCCGCGACCCCGACGAATGGAAAGCTGTCCGCGCCAAAGACTGGAAGCAGTGGTCCTACACCTTCCTCGAACTGACCGACACCGGGATCGTCCGCTCCGACGAGATCTACAACCAACTCGACGAAACCACCTGGCAGCACTTCGCCGCAGGCATCGTCACCCCCGGGGTTTTCAAAGACGCATCCAAAGCGATGTCCGTCATGAACTACCCCAACTACAAAGGCGTCCAGGGCGTCATCGATGAGATGGGCTGGACCTGGGCCGGTGTTGGCGTCGAAGCGATGCTCTTCGTCATCGGAGGCCTCATGGTCATCCTCTCGTTCGGATCCAAAGAGCACGTCGACCGTGTTATCGGCGCCGCGTCGTAAGGACATCGCCGTCCGATTCAACCCGCGCTGCCCGACCGGATTCCGAGCCTATCGTCGCTCTCAATGAGCGCACCACCAGTCGACGCCCTCGTCGAACAACCCGAGATCATCGCGGAATCACAACGCGCCATCGAAGCACCCGCGCCGCTGCAACGCGCCGCGCCGATCGCCCGTGTCAGCGCTCGCTACTGGACCGTCTTCGTCTCGCACATCACCGTCGACCTCTTCCCCATCTTCCTCGTCTCGCTCGGCCCAGCGCTCAAAGCCAGGCTCCTGCTGAGTGACCAGCAATACGCCATCTTCTTCGCCATCGGACCCGTCATCAGCGGCCTCTCCCAGCCGCTCTTTGCCTGGATCTCCGACCGCTACAACACCCGCATCCTCGGGCCGCTGGGCCTGTGCGTCGCCGCGATCTCCATCTGCTCGATCGGGTTCGCAACCAATTTCTGGCAACTCATCGCGCTCCAGATCATCGGGATGACCGGTGTTGGCGTCTACCACCCCATCGGTTCCGCGGTCGCAGGCAAACTCAGCCGGGGCGCAATGGCGCGGTTCGGGTCACCACGCCGCGCCAGGGGCATCGGCCTTTCAATATTCTTCACCGGCGGCATGATCGGCGGCTTCATCGGTTTTTTCATCGCGTCGGGGATCAATGCAGCGCCGTCGATGGGGATGAACTGGCTCTTGATCATCGCTGCGCCCTCGCTCCTGATTGGTTGGGCGATGTGGGTCGCTACCCGCCGTGTTCAGCACGCCTCGCCGGCCAATGTGAATTCGTCATGCAACGGGCTCGACCTCGAAGAGCGCGCCTGCACCAAACGTCAGTGGGCCACGATCTGGCTCCTTCTGGCGATCAACTCCTGCCGTTTCATCACCAACATCGGTCTCTACTTCCTCTTCACCAAATGGGCGATCCTCCAGATCGCCGATGGTGACAAGGCCTCCATCCTCTCCGCCAAACTCCTCAGCGCCTCGACCCTCGGGATGGCAATCGCCGGGCTCACCGGCGGCTGGATCATCGCTGCGGGCAAAGAGAAAAAACCCTTCATCCTCATCAGCCTCATCACCGCGCCCGCGGTTGCCCTGATGCCGTTTGTCGGCTTCGAGTGGATGCTCGTCTGCGCCTTCGTCGCGGCGCTCGGGTTCTTCATGCCCATCCCGCCGGCCATCGGCCTCGCCCAACGGCTCCTCCCGCACGCCACAGGAGCCACCGGATCGCTCCTCATGGGCACAGGCTGGGCAATCTCCGCCCTCGGTCCCCTCGGCCTCGGCTGGCTCATCGCTGAAAACCACGCCCAGCCACTCCGTGACCTCCTGGGAATGACCGGCCTCGAACTCGGCTTCCTCGCCGCCGCGATCATCCTCGCCACCGCCGGACTCCTCTCCTGCTTCCTACCAACAGATCTCCTCGAATCCTCCGCCCAGCACGAGGATGACCACGCCTGATTTCCACCGCAAACGACAGCGTCTGTCAATTGGTGTGACACGTGGCCGTTTCTGCGCTCTCGCTACATTGCTCCCCATGGAAGCATCAACAGTCGAGCCCAAAACCAGCGTCACCCCGATCGAGCACGTCGCCCCCGAGTCGCCCATGCGCGACCTCATGGGAGGCGATGAACGCCAGGTCATCCCCATCCACGACCACGGCTTAGTCGCCCTCGTCGATGTCATGCCGCGCCTCGCCCCCGAAGGCCAGACCGCCGACGCCGCCATCGTGCAGGCCGCCCGTGTTTCCTACGGGCAAGGCACAAAAAAAATCAGCGAAGACAAGGGCCTCATCCGCTACCTCCTCCGCCACCGCCACACGACCCCGTTCGAGATGGTCGAGTTCAAGTTCCACTGCCGCATGCCGATCTTCGTTGCGCGCCAGTGGATCCGCCACCGCACCGCCAACGTCAACGAATACTCCGCGCGCTACTCCGTCGTCCCCGACCGCTTCTACCGCCTCACGCAAGACGCCGTACGCCAGCAGTCCGACTCGAACCGTCAGGGCGGCGAAGAATCAATCGACCCGACAACCGCGCAGGAGTTCCTGACCTATCTCGACCGCTCCGAAGCGCTCTACACCGAATATGAAGCGCTCCTGAAAAAAGGCGTCTCCAGAGAGCTCGCCAGAATCGCGCTCCCCCAGAGCGCGTACACCGAGTGGTACTGGAAGTGCGACCTCCACAACACCCTCCGCTTCCTCTCCCTGCGCATGGACAAGCACGCCCAGAGCGAGATCCGTGATTTCGCAACCGCAATGATGCGCCTCATCGAGCCCCTGTGCCCCATCACCGTCGAGGCCTTCCGCGACTACCAGATGGGCGCCATGCGCCTGACTAGATTGGAAATCGAAGCGATCCGATCCGGCGCCACACAACTCGACTCAACAAACAAACGCGAGCAAGCCGAGTGGGAAGCCAAGCGAGAAACACTCGGCCTCAAGTAACACCTCAACCACCCTTCTTCTGTTCCTCCAGCAACTCAAGCATCCGAGCCACCGCATCCGCCCCGTCCTCGCTCGCGACCGCGCCCGATCCCGCTTCCCCAGCCTTGCCGCTCTTCTCGCTCGGCACACCCTTGACCACCTTGATCGGCGCCTGCCGCTTCGCCTGCCGGACCAGCCGCTGATACGCCTCATCAGACATCTCGCCATTGGGCGTGATAATCACCGGCCCGCCGCCGCCCTTCGTTGACGCCTTCTCCGCGCCAAGCAACGCATCGAGCCCGCCCTCACCGAGCAGCCGCTGCGCATCAGGACCGATCCCGCCCCCAGGCTGCAGCATCGACCCCAGCCCGGACCCCCCGAGCTTGTCGAGCGTCTTGGGCAGCATGTAGGCGCTAAAGCAAAGCGACCCGAACATGATGAACATCTTGATCATCCGACCGCGAGGATTCCGGTAGTAGCTGTGGCTCATGCCGATCGAATCGTCAAAATCCAGCCGCGGCGCGATCGCCCGCTCCAACTGGAGCGATCACCCGATCGGGTAAGACCGCGAATAACGATTATCCGCCCTTGCCGTCCGATCATCCCGCGCCAGGATCCCGCCCCGCCGCCCGGTCCCTCGCCTCGACCGCCATCGCATCGCACCGCTCGTTCTCCGGATGCTCGTTGTGCCCCCGCACCCAGTGAAAACTCAACGCGTGCGTCTTCCGCAGCTCATCGAGGTCTCGCCACAAATCCTCGTTCTTCACCGGCTTCTTCGCCGCCGTCTTCCACCCGCGCTTGATCCACTGATCCAGCCACGACGCGAGCCCATCGAGCACATACTTGCTGTCCGAATACACCTCAACGCTCGAAGGCGTCTTCAGAGCCCGCAGCCCCTCGATCACCGCGCTCAGCTCCATCCGGTTGTTCGTCGTCGCAGGGTCGCCCCCCGAGTCCTCCCGTTCCGCCCCGCTGGGGCCATGCCGCAGGATGTACGCCCAGCCCCCGGGCCCCGGATTCCCCGAGCAGGCCCCGTCGGTGTACAGCTCAACCCCCGGCATGTCGTCATTGGTGTTCGTCATCGACGCCGAGTGTACCGTCGCCGCGCCCGCCCGCCTTGGGCGCGATACAGTCGCCACATGGGAACCAAGACCACCGCGTCACCGTCCGCCCACCCATCACCCAAAGCGACAGCAATGCGCGCCGTCCACCGCTTCGAAGTCCGCCCCGCCAAAGGCCACCCCGACACCAGGGGTGATTCCGCGCGCCGCGCCGCCGAAGCTATCGGCATCAACCCAACCGCCGTCCACACCGCCGCGGTCTACCTGATCGAAGCCGACCTCACCGCTGCCGACTCCGACCACATCGCGAGCGGCCTCCTCGCCAACCCCGTCACCGAATCGATCACCCTCGGCGCAACAACAGTCCCAGGCGTTCAAACCATCGAGGTCCTCCCCCAACCGGGAGTCATGGACCCCGCCGCCCAGACCGTCCGCGCCGCGATCGAAGACCTCACCAACGCAACCGACACCCACGCAGTGACAGGGCGCCGCTACGACTTCACCGGCATCACCGCCGAGCAAGCCGACACGATCGCCCGCCGCCTCCTCGCCAACCCCGTCGTCCACGACATCCACACGCAGCCCTTCTGCCCTGAATCATTCCCGCACGCCCACCCCCGCGAGCAGCGCGCCGAAACCATCCCGATCCTCGGCAAAAGCAACGAAGAACTCCTCGCCATCAGCAAGCAGGGCGCCTTCGCACTGAACACCGAAGAGATGCGCACCATCCAGGCGCACTACCAAACGCAGGGCCGCGAGCCAACCCTGATCGAGCTTGAGTCCCTCGCCCAGACCTGGTCC
>JAJDDA010000099.1 GCA_029260535.1 Phycisphaerales bacterium
GCGAGCGGGGCCAGATTCACAACCCTCTTCGAGTTGTCCGCACGGTTCCCGTACCCGCCGAAAAGCGAATCGAATGGGGGGATACTGAGGTCATCGTCCTCGTCGAGGTCGCCTGACAAAATGGTCCAGCCCGCCGGGGGATAGGCGATGGGCTGAACAAGCCTGGCGCGTTGGGATATCGATGATTCTGTCTCGCTGAATCCTCCATAAAGCGAAGTCTCTCGTGGCACGGCGAAGTTCGTTCCGGTGTCGCCTGTCCCATTGGGATTCAGAACGTTTTCATCGGGGAAGTACGTCCCAACGGTAACCCACACTTCGATGGGTGAACCTCCGGTCTCGAACGCGGTCTGCGCGGCATCCAGAGCATCCGAGAGGAACGGGTATGCATTTGCCCACGAAGTCCCGTCTTCGGTGCCTCCTGCAACGCTGCCATCAACATGAATGATGGTTTGGCCGTAAGCGTGCGGGCATCCGGTGACTGCAATACAGATGCAAGTAGCGAGAAACACGAACGAGCGAATCGATTGCGCCGTGGTCTTAGTTGTGCCCTCTCGGATTCTCAAAACGTCCTGTCAGTTTCATGCTACATGCTTCACCGCGATCCACAATGGGAGAGACCGGGAATCCAAGGACATGCGCAGAAACCCTGAAAACCAAGGTCTACATTCATGTTTAATTGCAATTCCCACCGAATTGACCGATCAGGGTGCCGAGATCAGCGGTGTCCACAACACCGTCACCGTTGATATCCGCTTCGGGGCCGGCAGTACCGAATTGACTGATCAGTGTCCCCAAGTCCGCCGTATCGATGATGAGGTCGCTATTGAGGTCGCCTACGCATGAGGCTGTGAGGAGCACCTCGATATCCATCAACACCGGTGCGCCGCGCTTCTGAATCGGCGCACCGGTCAGGTCGTTGACCGAGATCAGGTCATCGCCGAGAAGGTTGTCGAGATCCCCAGTGAAAACAAATAACGGCGACGAGCCCTGCAGCAGGTCGACAGTCTGGGTGAAGGCGAGTTGCCCGGTTCCTGTGTCGAGGTCGTTCCGCAGGATTCGGATCACGTCGTCGGTGCCGTCATTGAGCACGATCGCGACGTCCAGATCGCCGTTGGTGTCCTGATCGAGATCGACCAGCGCGATCGAGCGCGGAGCAACACCGACTGGGAGCGACGATGCAGGAGCGAAGACGCCGCTGCCGGTATTGAGCAGCACCGAGACCTCATCGCTCGCTTGATTCGCGACGAGCAGGTCATTGCCCGCGATCTGATCAAGGTCACCTGCTGCGAGCCAAACCGGGTTGTCTCCTACGTTGTGATCGACGCGCCCGCCGAGCCCTAGCCAGGCGCCGCCACCCCCGTTGCCCTGATTCAAGAGCGTGGTGACAGAATCCGAGAGCGAGTTCACGACCATCAGATCCAGATCGAGATCCTTGTCCTGATCCAGATCAGATGACGCGAGATAGACCGGCCTGTTTCCAACACCGAACGCGTTGGTCAGAGCTACATCAAAGCCGCCGAATGCAGGGCCTGCACTCAGATTGATCGAAGCAAGGACGAGCCCATCAGCTCCGGGCAGCGCCGTCGCATCTTCACCGATCACCGCGAGATCATCGAATCCGTCGCCGTCGAGATCGACCAGGATGACACCGGCAGGAGCCCCGATGCTGCCGACTGTCAGGTCGATCGTTGAATCGAGAGCCCCCGCATTGAGAACAGGATCAAGGAAGACCATCGCGTTGTCGTCAGCCCTGTTGGTAACGACCAGATCGAGGCCGCCGTCCATGTCGAGATTGCCGATCGCGACTGAGCTGGGATCGACACCGACAGGAATGCTGAATTGCGAATAACCGAGCCAGGTCGTTCCGGACACGCCGGCATTGATAAACACGGCGACCTCACCGTTGGCTCCGGGAGTCTCGTTGGGGACGACAACCGCGAGGTCATCGAAGCCGTCCTGGTTGAGGTCACCGACCGCGGCGCCTTGAGGCATCCCGGCGACATCACCGGAGCCGATGGGGTCGCCAAGGTTTAACGCCGCAGCAACGGTGCTCGCGACAACGGTCACGCTCTCGCCTGCTCCTCGGAGCCCCGGCCCATACTCAAGTGTCATCAGCAGATCGTCTTCAACTCCTGAGAGGAACCCCTGGAAGAAAGCAACATCGAACTGTGAATCAGTCAAATCAATCAATCCGGCGTTCATTACGGCGAACCGGTCCCCATCCATCGGTGAGAACATCGGCGAGATGACAAAGTTGACGACGAGGGAGCCACCGAGAAACGCGTTGCCATGAACCTCGAGCGGCGCGACGGTCTGGCCCTGAATCCGGTTCGTGATCGTGATGTTCAGAGAGCCCAGGTTGTTCCCGAACTGCTGAATCTGTCCAACCTGCTGGTAGTCGCCGGTGATCGTCAGTGGATCCGGATCAAGCGCGCTGATCGGCGATGCCGGTGTGACAGCGCCGAAGTTCAGCAACCCGCCAGTAATAGTACCGTCGCCGAGGACCTCCCCGTTGGTCAGGACGATGACACCGCCGAAGGAACCGATGCCAGCGTTGACGGTCGCATCGTCTCGGATCTCGAGCGAGCCGTTCTGGACCTCGAGCACGAACGGCACATCCCAGAGCGAGCCTGGTCCCTGCACAATCGCGCTCCCAAGAGAACCGGGCTGGGAGCCGATCGTCCCGCCGAGGCTGGAAACAACCGCGCCGGCTTCGATTGTTAGATCCGCCGTACCTTGGAACCCGACGATGAGATCCTGCTGCAGGAACCAATCGGCGGGGCCATCCGATCCGGATACGATGAGATTCCCGATGGACCCGCTGCCAAGACCGATGATCCCGCTCTCGGAAGTGAGGAAGCCATCCTCGATCGTCAATGATGCGCTGTCACCGGCTTGGTTGGCGACAATGATCGGGTTCTCGAAAAGAGCGCCAAGGATGTAGTCGAAGCCCTGTAGATCGAGGGTGACATCGCCTTGCTCGGCGCGGAGGGCGAATGTTTCGATGTTGGAGTTCGCGGTGATGGTGTAGATGGCGCCGAGATCGAAGACCGCGGTGTTGCCGATGCCTGGGATTCCAGGGAACCAGTTGCTCTGGCTGGAAAAAACACCGCCGGCCAGGTTTTGCCACGAACGATCGCCGGGGCAGTCCTGGCAGGCGTCCACCTCGTAGGCGCCAATGTCGACGATCGGGAATTCCCCGATCCCAGTGTCAGGAACGCCCGGCACGTCCGCCCTTCGTGCGGTCCTATTCAAATCGAACGGCAGCGCCTCATTGGTGATGCCGTCGTTGTCGAGGTCGTCGATGTCGCGAGGGAGCGCATCGCTATTGCCGGCGTCGATCGCCGGCGAGTTGGGCGCGAGGGTGTAATCCTCGTCGCCGGTTGCGGGCATCCCGTCAGGGCCGAGCGGATCGACGAAGAGTGTCGTGGTCATTGGGTCGGGGAAGAGGAAGGAGGAAACGATGGGAAGTCCATCTGTATCTATCGAATCTACGCCGCCCATGAAGATGCAGTACTCGAAGCTGTTACTGGGACCGCCGGTTTCGAGCAGGGCCAGGGCGTCCGGAACTCCCTCGTGTGTGTTGCCAAGAAATATGCAGTTTGCAAGGCTTGATCTGTTCATCCAGACGGCTGCCCCGCTGCGGAACCCTTTCGGCAGATCCACTCCGCCCTGATTGTTGACAAATGTACAGTTCCTGATGGTAGAAAGAAAACCTTGGACTGCCCCTCCGTTTATGCCTGCGACATTCTCTGTGAATAAGCAGCCGGAGATATATCCGGAAACCGCAGCTTCTTTAGGGCCACCTCGATATGATATATATACGGCTCCGGCATCATTCGTTGCTCTGTTGCCAGCAAAGATTGAATTAGTAATTCGGGCATCGCGCGTTACGATAGACATCGCTCCGCCTTCGCCAGCGCTACCGAATGCATGATTGTTGAAGAATTCACATTGATCGATGAGGAGCTCGGCGCTCTGGATTTCAGGTCTGAAGTAGACGGCGCCAGCAATAAAAAAAGCACGATTGTCGATAAAACGCGAGTTTTGTATTGTGATTATGTTCCCGAGGCAATGGAGTGCGCCGCCGCGTTTTCGACGAGCAGGCTCTCCGAATATGGGTGACCCTGCGTCTCCACCGGATATCTCGAATCCGTTGATAGTGATATCAAGGGCTCCAAAATCGATAAAGATTATATTAAATGAATTGTCATCACGTCCAGTGAATCCAGGGCCGTCGTTGCCAAGAAGATCGCCGATGAGATGCGATACATACAACACCGGATCGTTGTCGTCCTCCGTTCCTGGCGTCGACGGGATTACTCCGCCGAGCCCTCGGAATCCTCCTCGAAGCGTCGTGCTTGACAGGAGTTCAAAAGAAGCGTCCCGATCCCCAGCCATAACTCCCGCCCCCTGATCCGGCCGGTACTCACCCTGTGCCACACGGATCTCCACCGGCGTACCCGCCAAAGGAGCAGCGGCGGCGAGTGCGTCCTGCAGAAACGGGAAGGCGGTCTGCCAAGTGGCGCCGTCGGCGCCCGCCTGGGGTGCGTCGTCATCTACGTAGATGGTGGTCTGTGCATTCGACACGCCAGCGCTCAGTGTTGCGAGAGCCATCAACGCTACAAGTAATCTCATCGCCATGGATCGTTCCTTGTCTTAGGTGCACAACCCCCACAGGTTGAGAAGGTCTATATATACCCTTGACGCGCTCGTTCACCAAGCAGAAACAGTGTTTATTGGCTTGTCTCAAGCCCTGATACGGCCTCCCGCAGCCGATCGCTCACCCGGCACCCTTCACCCGCCGAGTCCATCCGCTCCAGCATGTTCTTAGCCGTGTCGTCGTGGCCTGACTCAGGCTCAGCCTTGCTGCGAAGGGCGTGGAGTTCAAGCTCCAGTGTTTGCAGGTCAGGGGAAAACTCACCTTCGGCGCGGAGGCGGTCGAGAGATGCTTGAGCAGTACGGATATTCGCGCGGGCCAGACCGAGGTCGGCACGCTCAAATTCAATCCGCGCCAGCGCCGTGTGGGATTGTGCTGTTAGACCTGGTAGATACGCGTAATCCGGTGCCCGGAGGCGGAGTTCGTCCAGGTGCTCCATCGCGCGCCCGGCATACGATCCCGCGGCGTCAAAGTCTCCGAGCGCGTATTCGGCGATGGAGGATTCGAGAAGCATGAGGATCAGCGTACGCCTGTTTCTCGCGTCATCCGGCTCCTCATCGATCAACTCCTCGATCATCGGTATCGATTCGGTGAGTTTGTCGTTTGCCTCAGTTGAGGCGCCGCGCCAGTTCAGGCTCTCGGCGTGCATGAAAAGCACCACCGCTACATCGCGGCGATACCTGATGCTCTCCGAGTCATCCGCGAGCAGATCACGGCGGATCGAAAGCGAATGATCGTAGTGCTCGTCCGCGGCATCATCATCCCTCTGGTATGTGTACCCATTACCGAGTTTGGTATGCCCTACTGCAAGACTCCGCCGCACGACGATTTTTTCATAATCAGAATTCGCATGAGTAGCAATACTTGTAAGAGATACGATTTCCTGTTTAATGGTCATCGCCTGAAGGAGCGATTCGATACCTGATTCAAACTTGCATTCGAGCAGTTGGATTTCACCGATCGCGGTGATCGCTGTGGCGCGGATCCGGAGTGATGACCAGTATTTGTTATCAGTCTCCGGGATGGTCATCGCCCAGCGAATAGCTTCCTGATAGCTCGACACCGCGGCGGAATTCTCGTGCTTCGATCGCAAAAGATCCGCAATGCGGATTTCTGTGATCGATAGATCCTTGGCAACCTGATATCCATCTGGACCATCCACCTGGAGGCCGGTCAGGATGCCCTTGATATCACGGTACATCGCGAGAGCCTCATCGGTTTCCCCGAAGCTCTGCCCTCTGGTGTCACCCAACACAGACGCGCCTTGGAGCAGCGCCTTTGCCAATGCGTTGCGAATGATCGGCCCATCACGGCTCGTTGTATCGCTTGCAATGTCGTCGAGGGATCCATGGATATTTGCCCAAAGTTGCTGCCGCTGATCGAGGGTGAGAGACAACTCGATATCTGCGTCGGTGAAGTGATGCCACAATGTTTCGGAGATCGATGTTGCTATTTGCTGATCTAGGTATGCGTTTGCTGCATCTTTCCGCGCAATGCCGATTGTCATGAGCTGGACAATGATTATTGCACAGCCCAGAAAAAACAGAAATCCAATGGCGGATGATGAAATCACTGCGGTCCTATGTCGTTTTACGAATTTACGAACCACATAACCGGTCCGCCCTCCAACCCGCCTTGCCTCGATAGGTTGACCTACCAGGTGCCTGCCGATGTCCTCCGACATCGCCTCGGCTGAGGGATAGCGTCGATCCGGGGCCTTCTCCATCGCCTTAAAAACAATGTCATCAAGGTCGCCGGCAATCTGCTTCCGGAGCGTCTCGCGTCTGCCTGCACGCCGCTTGGCAATGAGATCCGGCGTGATCGTCCTCGTGCCTCCATCCGGAAGATGCAACTCTTCGGTGTTGCTCAACGCGGTGCTTGGTCGCTCGGGGTCTGTCTCGCAGATAACTCGGATGATTTCCTGTTCGAGACGGTTGGCAATCCGGTATGGCCGGTGACCACACAACAACTCGTAGAGTAGTACGCCAAGGGAGTACACATCGCTCACCGTGCGCACCGGTGAACCTTGCACCTGTTCAGGGCTCGCGTATTCAGGAGTCATCATCCTGACCGCGGGCCCTGTCACAATCTCCGCTCTTGCCATCGCCGGATTGAGCAGTTTGGCGATGCCAAAGTCGAGCAGCTTCGGTTCGCCTGTCGGCGTCACAAGGATGTTGTCGGGTTTTAAGTCGCGGTGGACAACGAGGTTGGTGTGCGCATGGTGGATCGCATCGCAGACTTTTTGGAATAACTCCAAGCGCCTCGAAATTGTCAGCGCGTTCGCGTCACAATATTCGTCGATGCGTTGCCCCTCGACGTGCTCCATGACGAAGTAAGGCCGTCCGTCATCGGTCTCGCCGGCTTCATAGAACCTGGCGATGTTGGGATGATCCAGAGCCCCAAGGACCTGCCGCTCGATATCGAAGCGCTTGAGCACCTCCTCGGTGTCCACGCCGCGCTTGACGACCTTGATCGCAACAATGCGTTGGCCCGCTTCGTTTTCGCGGATGGCGCGGTATACCGCACCCATGCCGCCGCGTCCGATGAGGCCAACGATCCGGTACGGCCCGATCCGCTCAGGCTGGCCCTCGCCAGCGGGTGACGGGCCGCTCCCGCTCCCGCCGCCAAACCCACCGCCGAACATCGCCCCGGATGTTGGCTCGCCATCACGCGGGGAAAAGTCGGCGGTCTCGCCCTCGGATGGATGTTGGTCGTCGGTCATTCGATCTGATCCTCAGAAGTTAGACTGAGAAGGTAGTCTAGTCGTTTCTTATCGTAGGAGAGAGTCGAATAATCTGTTCATGCGCCTAGACACTAAATTTTAGATTCTTGCGCATGCGATCTGGCGCCAAGGCTCTCCTTTGTCATCATGGCGTCAACGACCGACCCAATCCAAACCCCAGGCACCCTTCAGATGCCGGAAGAGCACCCCAAACCCAGCGCGTTCCCGAGTACCAGGCACACCTGGATCGGAAAGCAGATGCGGGACGGCCAGCCAGGTCGGCAAGCGGTCCTGACTCACCTCATGGAGGTGTACGCACAGCCACTGGAAATCTACTGTCGTGGCTGCTCGCTCCGCTGGCTGGGCGATGCCGACGACCTCGTACGCGGCTTCTTCGCAGACAGGCTCACCCGCGAGGCTTTTTTGAACCGCTGGCTCGAGAGCAACCGGCCCCTCCGCGCCTGGCTCATCGTCGGCTTCAAGCATTTCCTCTTTGAACAGGCGCGCCGCCAGCGTCGCGATCAGGCCGAGTCTATTGCATCTGAGATCGATCACGCAGGTACTCGAGCCGATTTAGCGTTTGATCGGGAGTACGCCAAGCGTCTCGTTGCCAGCGCGCTCTGCGCAGCGCAGGACCGATGCCGCGAGACGGGGCTCGCTGAGCACTGGGATGTTTTTAAAGCGCATCAAGTGGACGGGCTTGATTATGAATCGATTCATCAACGGTACGGTGTCAATCCGAAGCGCGCCGTCGTCATGGCGCGCACAGCACGCGACCGGTTCAAGGCGGCTCTTCGCGAGGCCGTTGCTTGGGAGGGCGCGCGCGACGACGAGATTGACGGCGAAATCCAGGCACTCATGGAGGCGCTCCGCCAATGACCTCGACACGAACACAGCGCATCCTCGAGCTCTCCTCCTCGCTCAGCCCCACCGGCGCCAAGACGCTGCTGGCCATGGGGCTGGGCGATTCGGATCGACCGATCGATCGGGTGATCCGGCGCCTCCAGGCGGAGGACGGTCAGGCGTGGTTCGAATCCGCACGCAATCAGCTATTGGATGAGGTTGGGGTCTCCCTGGCGTCGATTCGCTCGAATCCGGCGACGCCGCTGGAACAGTTGAGGGAGCACAAGGCGGCTATCAAACGCTGGTCGAAAGATTCTGATCCGGACACGCAACTGATTGGTGTGCTTGGGTATTTTCTTGTGCTTGCGATTGCATCGTGTCATCATTCTCTACAGATAAGCGATCAAAATCCGGCCTTCGTGCATGGTGCGTTGCGCGAGCTTGAGGCTGCCCTTCCAGCCCCGTGGAATTGTTTTGTTCGGAAAGCTATCTCACATGAAGATACAAAAACATTGTGATTGATCCCCGTGATGACACCACCCTGCCTCAGCCAGTGGAGATGACCACACTCTACGAAATGATTCATATCCCAGGCTGGTATTCCTGGGTCTGGATCAAAGAGAGTGGCATGTCTCGGAAGCGGTATTCAGCACCGGAAACGAAACTCCCAGAACCGGTCTTCGTTCCGCTCAGTTCGCCTCTGGTGCAAGGGCACATAACGAGTTTATTCGGTTGAAGGTTGGTGCAAGAATCGGGTCCAAGTCAAACCGCTCTGCTTGTTCGGATTCAACAGCTCTTGAGAGATAGTGACATGGTAATGCTTAATCGAATGTTCTTGCTTCTGGCGATCACACTGGTCGGAACGTACCCGGACGCTGCTCTAAGTCAGGTCTGCTTCGCGGAGCGGGTCATCGAAGAGTCTAGCAGTCACACCGTATGGATGAACTCGGGCGATCTCGATGGTGATGGTGACGAGGACTTCGTCGTGTCGCTTGGACAAGATCAGTTCGACCAGGATTTGCAGTGGTATCGCAACGATGGTGGGGACCCAGTCCAGTTTACCCGGATAGTGCTATCCGGTCTGCCGGTGGCGCCTCGAGAGCCGGCGCTCGCTGACCTCGACGGCGATAACGACCTCGACGTGATCACCACTCGGCTTGAGGACTCTCAGTTCTATATCGTCTGGTTCGAGAACGATGGGCAATCGAATCCGGTGTTCACGCCGAATGAGTTCTTGGCGCTCTCGCAGCCTAACTCTTCCGCACGACTCTGGACAGTGACAGGTGATCTCGACGGCGACGGGCATGTAGACATCTTTGTCGGCGTCGATGACAACATGGCGTGGTATCGAAACGACGGCGCCGCCGACCCTACGTTCGCCGAACAACCGGCTCCTTCGACTAACAGGCCGCTTCGCGCGGTGATCGGAGACATCAACGGCGACGGCGATGAGGATGTCCTGCTCACGCGATTCGGTTCGGTGTCGGTCTCTTGGCTTGAAAGCAGCGGAGGCGGTGCGCCAACGTTTATCGAACGGACGATATCGACCTCCTCTAATGGTGCTCAGCGCGCCATCCTCGCCGATCTCGACCAAGACACGGACCAGGACGTAGTGGCCGTGCTTGGCAATGGCGTGTATTGGTATGAGAACTCCGGCGCCGCGATTCCCAACTTCCAAATCGCAGAGGTGCAGATTGTCAACCGTCCGCTGCCTGTGTGGGTCACCGTAGGAGACTACGACGGAGACGGCGATCCTGACATCGCGGCGACGTTCGGTAACACCCTCGCGTGGTATGAGAACTCCGGAGGAACTCCCCCGACGTTCTCCGAGCGAATCATCGCAATCGACCTCTCCGAAGCGGGCGTGGCGATAGCGGTCGACTTCAATGGGGACGCGCAATCAGACCTCCTGTCGCATTCATTGCTCGACCGGTCGATCCGATGGTATGAACCAGTCTCGGTCTTGAACCTGACATCGATGACGGAACACCCTCTCCTCATCGACGCCATCGGCACGGCCACGAGCGGTGACTCGTTGCTTGCAGATCCAGAGCAGTACGAGTTCGATTGCGCTCCGATCATCGATGACCTAGGGGCCTCGCTCTCGTTCGCGAGCAAGGGCGGGCTCTCCAGATCGGCCGGCACCATCACGAGCTTGTCCTCAGGATCATCTCTCGAAGCGGCGCCAGGCAGCGACGTTAGCCTGCGAGGCCGGCTGATGATTCCGAATTCGGGCTCGGTTGGCGTGAGTGGGGACTCTGTTCTGATCTCCGGTGATTTGATGCTGGACGGGAGCGCGTCACTCAATTTGGATGGGCAGGCGCGTCTCGAGGGTCAGGCGGAGTTTGAGCAGTTCGAAGTCGCCGACATCAGTGGAGCCTTCGTCGAGGCCGTGGACGTGAATGACGACGGCCTTCCGGATCTGGTGGTCGGGGACAATGGAAACCCGGGTGATGGTCTGCGGTGGTTCAAGAACACTGGTGGCGATCCTCCAATTTTTGCGACCACGTTGATCGATGACGACAACGACGTCAGATCCATGCGATCCATGGAAACAGGCGACATCGACGGGGACGGCGACGTTGACGTGCTCGTCGCGGTTGAGTTCGATGACAAACTCGTCTGGTACGAGAACATCGAACAGGCCGGGTCGGATCCGATTTTCGCCGTACGCGTCATCTCCACCTCTGCGGACGGCGTCGAGAGTGCCCGGCTCGCGGACCTCGATGGCGATGGGGACCTCGATGTCGTCGCGTCCGAGGGCGGAGACCTCACGGTTGCGTGGTACGAGAACAACGGAGCCGTCAACCCATCATTCTCAAAGCGGACAGTAGCGGACGCGATCGATTTCGAATTTTTCTATGAATCGATCACGCGTTGTTGGATCGCGGATATCGACAGCGACGATGATCTGGATATCGTCCTCGAAGTCGGTTTCGGTGGCGAACTGGTGTGGTTCCCGAACAACGGCGCCGTCAATCCTTCGTTCGGTTTCTTTGATTTCTTCGATTCGTCTTTCATCCCGAACGTGTTCAATACGGACATCGTCTACACGGACCTGAATGGCGACGGATTGACCGATCACGTAACTTCGAACGTGTTTACGAATGAGTTGACGTGGTACTCGAGTGACGGTGGTTTTACGCCCACTTATGTCAAGCACGTCATCGATACCTTCAGCGTGACACCAATCATCGACGACTTCGAGCTCGCGGACGTCGATGGGGACGGGGATCAGGACATTATCATCTCCGAGAATTTCTCGGCAACGCGTTGGTTTGAGAATAACGGTGCCGAGACACCCCAGTTCGAATCCAGAACGATCCGGTCGTTTACGGAGTACCTGGCGGCGACTTCCGCCGACTTCGACGGCGACGGCGATCTGGACTTCGTAGGTGTATCGGGCTCAGTTGATCTCCTCCGGAACGCATTTAGCCCATCGCAGAGTATCCTCGGGAGTTCCTCGATCGACGCCGATGGGGATCTCAACGTCGTCAACAAGATTGTGATCACGGAGCCCGCGGCTTCGCTCGGAGCAACTGGCGACCTGACATTCGACCGGAACAGCGGGCTCCTCGGCGGCGGGCAGCTGATTGCATCTACGGTTCGTTCTGCGGGCGAGATCCAAGTTGACGCGGACTATATCAGAACGATCGTGGGCGACTACTCGCAATCTTTTGACGACGGTAAGGTTGGTGCCGAGTCCGGCGAACTGCTCCTGGATCTCGGGAGCGGAGGTCAAGCACCCGGCGAGTTGATGGTCAGCGGCGCGTCAGCGTTGTCCGGCGGTCTCTTCGTCAGAGCACCACTGTCGTACTCTCCTACGCTGAGCGATACATTCACACTAATCTCCTCGGCGGGCGGCTTCACCGGGCAGTTCGACGTCATCGTGACCCCGGGACTACCGGATGGTTTGTTCCTGCGCGCGCAGTACACGCAGTCGCCCGGTCTCCGGGGCAGCGGCTCGGTCGGCCTGATCGTGGACTCGCTTGGCGGAAACGGGATCGGGCTCGATGACCCTGATGAAAACCCGCTGCCGGGTGTACCCACAGACGCCGTGCTCGCTGATGTCCTCGGGTACGTTGACGGGGTCAGCTTCCAGGGCCCGGACGGTCTGCCCGATCTCGTTGTCACGATCCCTGATGATTTCAATCCGATCAGCTCGTCTGGGCAGTTGGTGATCCTGGTCAACGCGGGCAACGGTGGGGATACGGTATGGGATGGGTTTTCGGGAGGGACGTTTTCCCTCCCTGTCGGCGCCAACCCCGTCGCTGTGGATTCTGGCGATCTGGACAATGACAAAGACCTTGATCTCGCCGTCGTTAACCGCGCGAGTGGGACTGTGACTTCGATCGTGAATAACGGCATTGGGGCGCTCGCAGTGCATCCGGCCACGTACAGTGTTCAGGGCGATCCCAGAGACATTGCGTTGCGTGACTTTGATGGGGACGGGTTCTGTGACGTGGTCACCGTTGGAGCTGATTCCGGCGGAATGCTCGGGATTGTTGAATCACGGCTGAATCAAGGTGCACCGGGAGGCTCCTGGAGTGGGTTCGGCACCGCGGCTGGGTTGAACGCCGGCGTCAGCCTGAATGGGCTCGAGACCTTGAACATCCGGGAAGACGCAACGGGGGATATCGATATCGCGGCTTCCGACGGGGGGAGCAACTCGATCGTGGTTATGGAGAACCTAGGGGGTGGACCCGGTGCGTCGTGGCTCGGTTTCAGTGTTCGACAGACGATCACGGCAGACACAGGACTACTGGCCATCGACAGCGGCGATCTCGACAATGACAAGGACCTGGACCTGATCGCAGCGAACACGAACGCGGGAACCCTTTCGATCCTGCTGAACGACGGTTCGGGCGGTTACGGGCCATCGACGAACGTCTCAGTCGGTCCTTCTCCACGCTCGTTCGCGATCGCCGATCTCGATATGGACGGAGACATCGATCTCAGCGTAATCATCGACGACCAGCTTAATCCCGGCGAGCGGCTCGTGCGTATCTTCCGAAACGACCTCGACGAGTCACTGGGTCAGATCATCCTGACGCAGGCTTCCGACGTGGTGTCGGCCCTCGGTCCGCTGATCGTTCTCTCCGGTGATGTAGACTTCGATGGTGACGACGATGTTGTGACCGTCAACGACAACCCACCCTCGGCGGCACCGAGGGGAGCGCCGGGGCAGGCGTCGATTACAACGCTCCGGCAGGTCATCGGGTGCATCGCCGATCTCAACGAGGACCTCGTAGTAGACACTGCCGACCTGGGCTTCCTCATCGGAGAGTTCGGGCAGACCGGGGGCACACTCACTTCTGATATCAATAGCGATGGGGTCGTCGATACGGCAGATCTGGGGATCCTGATTGGCGTGTTTGGCTCAAATTGCAACTAGACTGTCCTGAAATCTAATTCATTCAGCATTGATTATTGACTGAGATCAGGGAACGCGAGTCGCTCACTCTTTATGACTCTGTCTGTGTGCTCTCTTGGTTACGTACCCCACACTCGCGCATAAATTCTTCATAGGGACCAGGCTCGGTGATCCCAGCACGTTCTCGAAGCATGTCGCCAAGAACGATGATCTTGGCTGTAGCTCTGAGCGCAGTGCAAAGAGCGTTATTCCAGGCAATGCTCAAGTCTGTTTTAGGTTCAATTTCCGCCCTGTACTGCTCGGGGAACTCGTTCATGAGCATCAGGCCGAGATACGTAAAGTACTCTTCGATCTCACCGATTTTCGCAGCTTTTTTTCGTGGTCTGCCTGCCATGTTGTCCTCCGTAACGTCATTGTGTTTCAAGGTCTCAAAACTTTGAGATAGTTCTCCGAATGCTCGACGTGGTTCGCGGCTAGCGTGAGAAATCAATCACATTCACCGCTCGCTCGAAAGAATTGGGCCCCCTGGATAATCGCGTTGACTAGTGCGACAAATTCGTTGCGTGCTTGTGGCGAAAGCTGAGCCCAGATGGACAGGAGCGTTTCCAGATCTGCGCCATCATCGCGCTCTGCAGCAGGTGTTGAACTGTCGTCAGCCCCGCCGGTTGATCCTCCGTGGGATCCGTGTTGGCCATCAGATTCGGGTGTTGAAATCACCGTTGCGGGGTCTACTGCGGGTGTTTCGTTGCGTTCGCCTGTAACCCCCCGTGAATCCAGCTGCTTAGAGTTTGCGACCCCGGACTGTCGATCCGGAGGTTGCGGGTTCGAGTCCCGTCCGCCTCGCTTTTGAACGCCCTTGACGTTACGTCATGGGCGTTTTCTGTTTTTTGAGCGATAGCGAAAATTAACGGCAAGATCGGTCCGGACGAGCGCCGGGGACAGCCGCGATTTATTTTCCTGTTGACCGGCTAATGGCAGGGCTTGTATGTTGAAGCCGCACAGGAATCAGGTTTCATAAATATCAAGTACCACCGGAGGAGTGCGCTGATGAAGAGCATTGCGCGAATTGTGTCTCTGTCGACCCTTTTGATCGTGTCCCCGTGTGTGACTTTCGCGTCGCAAACGTTGTACGACATTGATTTTAGTGCGCCCTTCCATCGTGTTGGGAATGCAGCATCGTTGGATGATGGCCCAACGCCACGACGCGGGCCATCGGGGAATGTCTTCCAGCTTCCCACCGTGGTGTCCTCGTTCGGATCGCTCACCGATGGAGCGCTCCGATTCGCCTCGCCGAGCAATACATCGTTTCTTTCGCAGACGTCATTAGGTATCGAGCAGGGCTTCTTTGGTGTTGGCGTTGACCTGCCTGAATACCGCCTTGAGTTCGATCTCGTCATCGACAGGCTCGCCGAGATTTCCGATGAATTTTCGGTGCTATTAGATTCGCCACAATCCAATAAGTTTTCGTTCCGAGGCGACGGCAAGATTCTCAATGGAGGATCGATTCCCATCGGAGCATTTCAAGAGAACACCTTGCTTCGTGTTGCTGTTGCATTCCTGACCGATGACGAATTAATACAGATCAGTGTCAACGGGTCGCAACTTTATTCCGGCCGAACGTTCTTGGATGCGACTGAGGGATTGCGGACGATCCGCCTCTCACTCTCAGATCGGAACAGCCGTAGTGCCCTGGTCTACGTCGACAACATCGTCGTTCTCGGGATCCCAGAGCCCTCGGCGTTTGCACTCTTGGCCATGCCGTTACTTCAGGGTCGAAGGCGGCGCCGGGGCGATCATTGAACCCGAAATCACCTCCTCCTCGTACGAGACAAGCTCCGGCTTGGCGGCCTCTGATTTGGCGAGATTACAGCGTCGGAGTCGAGTCGTAATTCGGCTCGAACATTGCCGCCTTGATCGCTTCATCAAGACGATCCGGTCGGGGCTCGCGTTCCAACCCTTGCTTGTACACCACCTCCGCCACCGCCTCGGCGATCTTCGCGGAGACGTCGCGGATGCGCTCGAGCGAGGGGTACACCCTGCCGAGTTGCAGATCATGCTCGGAGACCTCGTCCGCAAGCGTTCGCGCCGCGGCGACGAACATCTCGTCGGTCACGCGCTGCGTTTCGCTGACAATGGCGCCCAAGCCGACACCTGGGAAGATGTAGGCGTTGTTGCCCTGACCTGGGATGTGCGTCCGGCCCTGGAAATCGACCGCATCGAACGGGCTGCCGCTGGCAAAGATCGCACGACCATCGCTCCACTGGTACGCCTGTTTCGCGGTGCATTCCGATTTCGATGTTGGGTTGGAGAGCGCGAAGACGATCGGACGCTCGTTCAGGTCGGACATGGCCTTGACGACGTCTTCTGTGAACGTCCTCGGGACCCCTGAGGCGCCGATGATCGCGGTTGGTTTGATCATCTCGATCGCCTCGACAAAGTCCGCTGTCCCCTGGTGATCGTGCGCAAATGGTTGCTTGTGCGATGCGAGGTTATCACGATCCTGTACGACAAGGCCCTTGGAATCGAAGAACCACGAACGTGTTCTCGCCTCATCGTGGTCCATCCCCTCGGCGGTCAGGGCGCTGGCGATCAGCTCGCCGATCCCGATGCCGGCTTCACCGGCGCCGAGGAAGAGGATCCGCTGGTCTGCGAGCGTGCCTCCGGTGATGCGCAACGCCGACCAGAGCCCGGCGAGCACGACCGCCGCGGTGCCCTGGATGTCATCATCGAAGAGGCAGTAGCGATCCCGGTACTCCGCAAGCAGGCGGAAGGCGTTGGCATTCCCGAAATCTTCGAGTTGCACGATCGCCTCCGGGAAGACCTCGCTCGCGGCGTGGAGAAACTCCTCGATCAACTCGTCGTAGAGGGCGCCGCGGACCCGCTCTTGGCGGAGACCCATGTAGAGCGGATCGTCGAGCAGTTCCTTGTTGTTCGTCCCGACATCAATGGTGATCGGGAGACAGCGCGCCGGGTGGATCCCCGCGCAGACGGTGTACAGCGAGAGCTTGCCGATGGGGATCCCCATGCCGTTCGCGCCGAGGTCGCCCAGGCCCAGGATCCGCTCGCCGTCGGTGACGACAATGATGCGCACGTCCTCGTGCGGCCAATGCCGGAGTATTTCCGCGATGCTGCCCCGGTCCTCATCAGAGATGAACATGCCTCTCGGGCGGCGGAAGATATGCCCGTATTGCTGGCACGCCTGGCCGACGATGGGCGTGTAAATAATCGGCATCAACTCTTCGATGTGCTCGACGATGACGCGATAAAAGAGCGTTTCGTTGCGGTCCTGGAGCGCCGAGAGCTCAACGTACCGTTCGAGATCGGTCGGTTTGCGCCGCAGGTTTTCCATCACGCGCAGGACCTGCTCGTCCTGCGTGTGCACCCGGGGGGGGAGCAGACCCCGGAGACCGAGCGCCTCGCGCTCCTCGTGACTGAAAGCGGTGCCCTTATTGCGAAGGGGGTCGTGCAGCAGCTTAACGCCGCGTTGGAGCATTTCGGTAGTCATCGTGGCTACTCCAGCCTGAAGGTTATGAACTTGTGATTACTCCATCGTATGCGCGCCGGTCATCGGTGGGTATCTCTTTGCGCGCTGCAAATCGTTCATTCTCGATCGAGAATTGCGACAAACGCCGACCGGAATTCAACGATCGGTGTCGTGCGATTCGAATATTCTCGATTCTGAAAAACTCAGGCCGCGCGGCGCCCGCTGATCGGGAGTTCGATCCTCGCAACGAATCGGTCGCTCTCAACCGAGAGTCGCACGTCGACGCCGAGAACACCACAGATCGTAGAGATCGCGGTGAGCCCGATCCCGGCGTGGCGATCGTTGAGGGCCTGGGTCGAGCCGGACTGGAACGCCTTGACGATCTGATCGCAGTCGATCGATTCAGGATCGTCGACCGTGTTGGCGCAGTAGAGCCGGATGGTCTCGTCGCTGGTGTCCAGCCTGATCTCGATATCACCACCCAACGAGGCGTGCTCGACGGCGTTGGTCATCAGGTTGATCATCACAAAGCGGAGCAGGTCCGGATCGGTGCGCACCGGCGATGACGAGGCGATCGATTCTGAGATGGTCAGGTCTCGGGTCAGCGCGATCCCCAGGCATCGGTCGAGGGTTTCCCGGAGGATCGTGGCGGCCTCGATCTCCTCCCAATGCGGCTCTTCCTGGCCGGCCTGTACCCTTGCGATTCGGAGCATCGTGCGGATCATGTCCTGCAATTCACGGGCGCAGCACAGGACCTTGTCCATGCTCTGTTTCCCGAGTTCCGTGTCGTCGGGCCACTTGGAAGCGATCTCCGCGGTCATCAGCAACTCAGCGATGGGATTGCGGAGTTCGTGAGCAAGCATCGCGCGAGAAACGCGCTCCTGGCTGAACGATTCCTCGAGCCGTCCGAGGAGCTCATTGATGCTCGTCAGCAGCGGGCGGAGTTCTCTCGGCGCCTCGTCCGCGTTGAGTCTGGTGATCAGGCACGAAGAATCGATCGCGGCAACCGACCTGTTCGCCTCGATAATGGGCTCAAGGCCTTTGCGGACGGTCAGGATCGCGAGCCCCAGGAATCCAAGGATCATGAAGACGCCGGCAATCCCCACACCGGCCGAAATCCTCATCAGCAGCGGGAGGATCGTCTCGGTCCCCTCGACAATAACCACGACGACCATCGTGTTCCGGGCGATCAGCCGCTGCTGCTCGGCAGGATCGAGATCGTCGTCGGCCCGGGTCACGGGCAGCAGCAGGGAGACCGAGCGTGCCTTGCGTCCATCGGGGGTCAGGGCGTCGGCGAGCACCGGGACGCCGACCTCATGCGGGACGCGAAGGTCGAGGTGCACCGTTTCATCATCAAGCGAGGCCGACCGATCCAGCACCGTCGTTGAGTCAGCGCCGGCTTCGGGTTCGGCTTGCAGGCTCCAGATCTGGAAGTAGCCGGGGTTCTCGACCTCTCCGAAGGTCGAGGCGTCGGTGGCGCCCTCCTCGAACTCGAGGATCCCCTCTTCTGAATAATCGACCAAGGTGCCGAGGAACTCCGCTTGGCCGATCAGGGTGTCGTTGAATTGAGTCAGGAGCGCGTGCCGAGCCAGCACCAGCACGAGCGCCCCGGCGAGCAGGCTGATGCACACACCGCCGATGAGCATGGTGCGGAGTTGGCTGCTTGCGATCGATTTCATGCATCATCCCTGGCGATGGTGTAACCGATGCCTCGTCGCGTTTGTATCACGTCGTCGGCGCCCTGATCGGCGAGCCTGGCGCGGACGGAGCAGACCAGGCGATCAACCGCGTTGCTGGTTGGTTCCGAATCGGAGCGGTAGAGGTGCTCTTCAAGATCGCGCCGTGTCACCACCTCGCCTGCGCGGAAAGCGAGGAACTCGAGCAGGTTGTACTCGCGTGCGCTCAGCTCGACCCGATCGTCGCGGTGTGTTGCGATCTTTCCTGCGGTGTCGAGCGTGAGATCGCCGAGGCGGAGTGTGGGGTTGATCTGTCGCTGTGATCTCCGGTAGATCGCGTTCAGCCTTGCAACGAGCTCATCGAAGGCGAAGGGCTTAACGAGATAATCGTCGGCGCCCCTACGTAGACCGGTGACGCGATCGTCGACCGTGTCCCGAGCCGTCAGCACGAGGACATGCGTGTCATCGCCACGATCGCGAAGCTCGTCGAGAATCTCCAGGCCGTCACCGTCGGGGAGCCGGCGGTCGAGGACCACCGCCTCGAACCGGTCGCCGCGCATGATCGACCTCGCTTCGCGGAGCGTCCTTGCGGTGTCGACCGCATGGCCACACCGGCGCAGACCATAGCTGAGGCTTTCCAGAAGTCGCCAGGAATCTTCAACAAGCAGCAAGCGCACACGGATCTCCTGATCAGGCTGTCTCTATCGTATCCTCGGCCGAACCGGCTCCGGTACGGAATTGTGATTGTTCTGAGAGACAAGCATCGCAGGCGCCGCATCACGACACATGACGGGACCATGACGGAAGCAAGATTCAATCTTCCGGTCATTGTGGCGTCATGAAGCTGCTGTGCGGCGCGGTATTTTCGGGCCAGGGATGAGGATTCCGGAGCAGGATGGGTCGGGATGCCCTGATCTGAAAGAATGAGAGGTTGTCCGCACCGCCCATAGGCTGCCTTTGACATCAGCATTGAGCATCCGATTCCGGCTTCGATGTACGCGGTCCAATGCTTCAGCGACGAATGGTCCTAGTTCAAAGCGCGGTTCGGACTGCCGGTGAGTCGCATTCCGCTCGCCATGTCCGGCAGCACACCACGTCCTGGCGTGGTGTGTTGTTTTTTTGTCTCCACAGGCGACCACCAGCGAGCGGATTCTCGGACGCTCGCGACTGCGGCCTCGTGGGCATTGATATCGGAGCGAATCTCGGCGACGGCTGCAGGGAGGGGCGAAATCAGTCGATCTTGTCCGAAAATGGTTGACAACATGGGTGCTTTGGTCGACATTATAGACATCCGTATCCTTATTTAGATCCGCCGCTTTCAAGACGGATCGGAGGCGCACGGGCCCTGATCCCCTCGGCTTCGGAGAGGCAGAAATGCATCACGCTCAGACTTCGTTTGTCTCGAATCCTCGATTCAAAGTCAGCATCGGGATCGGCGCTGCCGTTCTTGCGATCGCGGTGCTGCCCGGCGCCTTTGCGGATGAAACACCGCAGCGCCGAGCGAGCACGATGCCTGCGGATCACCCCGAGGTTGCGATGGACCCGGTCCACGGACCGGCGCACGGGATCGGCAAGGCACGCACGGGTCACAACCCGCACCTCCCGGAGATGAACAACAAGGGCTGGCCGATCCGCGTGGACACCGAAGATGGCCCTGTCTGGATCAAGCAGGTCAGCCGAGCGCGCGGCGAGGACCCGTTCCCCAAGTGCCTGCTCTGCCACGATCAGATCGAGAACATCATGACCAACATGGGTGGGTCGAACCTCGATTGCACCTTCTGCCATGGCGGTGATCCGAACGCCGCGACAAAAGAGCTGGCGCACGTGTTCCCGAACGGGCTGGTCGATTACAACGAAACCATCCCGCCGATCGATGTTGATCTCGAATACCAGCGATTTGTCAACCCCTCGAACCTGCGCGTGGTGGGGCAGGCCTGCGGGTTGTGCCATCCCTACGAAGCCGAGACGGTGGTCAAGAGCATGATGGCGACGGCCGCGGGGCACTACGCCGGCGGGCTGTACCAGAACAACGTCGTGGACACGAAGACACCGATCTTCGGGACCTTCGCTGTGACGGACGATGACGGGTTCGTGCCGACCGAGCGAGGCGCCGTCCAGAGCCTTGAGAACCTGCTGATCTTCGACGAGACCGAGGATCCGAACCTCATCGCGACGCACTTCGCCGCGGTCCCGTCGCAGGCGTGCGCACGCTGCCACCTGTGGTCGCGCGGCAAGGGCTACCGGGGCAACGAGAACCAGAACGGCCTGTACCGCGCCGATGGCTGCGCCGCGTGCCACATGCCTTACGCGAACGACGGGCTCTCGCAGAGCGCCGACATGTCGATCGATCACACCGAGCCGGGTCACCCCAGGACGCACATCGTCACCAAGCAGATCGAGACGCAGCAGTGCCTGCACTGCCACCATCGCGGCGCCCGGATCGGGTTGAGCTTCACCGGCCGCGCCCAGATGCCCCCGGGGCTGACCTCGGGTCCCGGCGTCCCCGGCACGACCGATGAGAAATTCAACAACAATTACCACTACACGCTCGACGACACCAACCCGCCGGACATCCACGGCGAATTGGGTATGCACTGCATCGACTGCCATACCAAAGCCGGCATCATGGGCGACGGCAACATCTACGGGCACATGGATCAGGCAACGAAGATCGAGTGCCGGATGTGCCACGGTCTGCCCGATCAGCTGCCCAACTTCAGGGATCACGACTTTGAGCCGCTCACTAATGTGGGTTTCTTGGATCCCAACGATGCAAACACCGGACCGGAAGAGCTCGTCCACGAGGTCCTGCTGCAGTCGAAGGTCACCGAAGCATTCCATGATGTACCGGTGGCGATGGACATCGTGAACCCCGATTCACCGAAGTACAACCCCCGCGCCGCGTGCGCGATGAACGGGAACCACCTTAAGGAAAACGGCGGGCTCGAGTGCTACGCCTGCCATGCCGCATGGGTCCCCAACTGCTACGGCTGCCACTTTGAGCGCAACGAGCAGGAGATGGGTCTGAACTTCGTCACCGGCGAGTTCGAGGTGGGCAAGGTCCGCACGAACAATAAGATCTTCGAGTCGATGCGGAACTTCTCGATCGGCCCCAACAGCGAGGGCCGGGTCGCGCCGTACCTCGTTGCTTGCCAGCCGATCGCGGACGTGACCGCGCCCGACGGATCCAAGATCCTTGATATGGTCATGCCGACGACTTCGAACGGCTTGTCCGGTCTGGCGATGAACCCGGTCAACCCCCACACGACGCGTGGCGTCGGCGAGGTCCGCACCTGCGCTGAATGCCACCGCTCGCCCCCGACGATGGGGTTCGGCACCGGTAACTACGCGATCGCGCGCACGAACGTGTACACGGCCGGCGCCGGCGGTGTCGAGGTCTTCGACCGCGATGCCAACCCCGATCAGCCGGTCGCCGATGACTCGCTGCAACTGACAGGCTCGGCGCTGGCGATCGCTTCGCTCCCCAACGTGATTGAGGGTGTCGCAGATTACCTGTTCGTCGCGCAAGGCGCCGCTGGTGTTGCGATCTTCGATCGTGGCGATGGCGCCTCACCGTCGCCGGTCCACACGATCACCGGTGTGAACGCGATCGATGTCAGCCGGGTCGCACGGTACCTCTACGTCGTCGATCAGGGTGTCGGCGTGCGTATCTACGACAACGATGATCCCTCGATGGCGTCGCTCGTCGCTACGGTCCCGATCCCGAGCGCGGTCCGTGCCGTGCCTTGGGGCATCCACCTCTTTGTCGCCGCCGGTGCGGATGGCCTGGTCGTGGTTGATATCGCGGACCACACCGATCCGTTTATCGCCGGGAGTGTTGATACGATCGATGCGGTCGATGTACTGCTCTACTCGCACTTCCAGAACACGAAGAGCTTCGCGGCCAGGGCGTACGTCGCCGATCCAACGTTCGGCGTTCGCATTGTTGATCTGCTCCCCGAGTTCGATCAGCCGCGTCTGGTCGGCGGGATCCCTGTGGTCGGCGCTCAGGGCCTTGACGCGTACACGAGGTACGTCGTCGCGTCCGCGACCGAGCCGGCGCGGGAGCATGATTACCTGTACGTCGCCGCGGGCACGTCGGGGTTGAAGATCTACGACATGACCAATCCCAACGGGGTTTACGAGGTCGGTTCGGTTGACAGCCTCGGTGGCGAGATGACCGATGTCGACGTCGTCAGCCAGCTCGATCCTCCCGGGACGGACGACTACGCGATCTGCTCGAACGCCTCGATGGGGCTCCAGGTCATCCGCGTGGACGACCCGACGATGCCTGTCGCGATCGGTTCGGTCCCCGGCGCAACCGGAGCGAGCCGGGTCTTCGCCGAGGTGCAGCAGATGGACCGCTTCCTCGATGAGCAGGGCAACACGCTCAAGGAGAACTCGCACCCCTTCACCAGCACGTTCACCCGCGCCGACATCGTGCGGCTCCTCCGGACGGACATCGGTTGCTTTACCAACTGCCCGGAGGATCTGAACAACGATCTCACGGTCGACTCGGCAGACCTGGGTCTGCTGATCGCGACGTTCCTCAGTGGTGACCTGATCGGCGATATCAACGACGACGGCGTCGTGGATACTGCCGACCTCGGGATGCTCATCGGTGCGTTTGGCGAGGACTGTCAGTAAGCATCGCTACGCCGGCTACGGCGTGACATCCTGGTAATCGTAGACCCGCAGCGCGGTGATCCTCGGCCTCCATTTTGCGACGAGCCCGGTGTGATCGGGGTGGTTGACGTAGTGCGTATAGTCCGCTTCGGTGTTGAACCCGATGTAGAGGCCGACGTGGTAATCCGCGATAACCGTGCCACGACCGGTATCGAGCGGTGGTCCCGCGGCATAGCTGACCACGCCTGGGATTGTCGACAGCATCGTGTCGCAGTCGGCGATCACCGCGGCGGTGTCCGCCGGGTCAACCAGCTCAACGAAGACGACATGGCTGATGATCGCCGGGCGCGGCGCGGATGCGGCGCAACCGATGAGCGTCGTCAGAATAAAAGCGATCCCGAGAGCGGCGATTGGTTTGGTGTTCATCGTCGCAGTCTAATGGCGATCACTCGATCTCGTTGCGCAGCTTGACCGCCAACCGTTCGGGTGTTGGCGGCATCTCGTCGTACATCCGCAGGAACCGCTCGGTTTCTTCTGAATCCGTGCTGCGCAGGCCGTCGACCCACGCCGGCGGGATGGTTTGGAGCCAGAGCCAGACGATGATCGTGCAGTTGTCGCTCGTCCCTTCGGGGAGCGGCACGCGGTACGTCACGGTGTCTGAACCACCGACGAAGTCGTCGTCGCCGCTGATCCCGACCGGCTCGGTCATGTCGGTGTGGGGTCCATCGTTCGACCAGCCAACCGGGAGCAGCCTGGTGTCCTTCTTCCGGATCGCCATCCGCGTCAGGACGGTGGTGGTGTCGCCGTTGATGTCCGCAGCGGTCATCTCGTAGACCGCGACCTGTCCGGACGAATCGATCACATCGTAGTGGGGGATGTTGAGCTCATCGGCGACGCCGACAAGCCTGCCCTCCCTGTCAAACTCGCCGGAATCAAAGATCGGCTCATTCCCGTCGCGGACAAACGCCTCGATCCAAACGCGGCGTGAGGGGTACGCGGTGGGGAGTTTGTGCCCGGTCAGGTTGGAGACGGTGACATCGAAGACAAGCGTTTCGCCGTTTCTGGTGCGCTCGCGCCTCGGCTCGCTGATGTCGAGCGTCGCGGTGTTGTGCGAGAGCATCGCCCTCGTCGCTCTCGCGTTGCGTTCGAGCGCCGCCGCCGGCGCGGTGACTCCGAGTTCTTCCGCGTTCTCGCGGAGCAGGTCGAGCATGTACGCGTTGGCGCCGACGAAGGAGTGCCCCTTGACGTTGTCGCGGGTTTCGATGTTGAAATCCCGCCCCATCGGGTTCCGGGCGATCCGCATCGAGCCGAGGTCCGGCATGTGGCAGTCGATGCAGCCCGCCGCCATCGCGGTTGGATCATCGACCTCGGTGCTGAACGCGCTGTTGCGCCACTCGTAGTAGGGGACCTGCTCGGGGAACATCCCGTCGCCGCCGGTGTGACCGGTTTCGAGCGTGTGGCACGTCGCGCACAGCGCCGAGGAACGGATGTGCTTGCTCTGCGTCGGGGTGAACGCGGCGTGCATTTCCATCGGGACGGTTTCGGGGTTCTCGTAAGGGCCAAAGATCGTACGGCCCGGCTTGATCACCGGGAGCCCCGAGAACGAGGCATAATCGCCCAGTTTGTCGGGCTGGATCTGATGGCAGACAGTGCACGAAACACCGTCCGAATAGAGCGGGTGGTCCGTTGCATCGCCGACACGGAGGGGGTCCCACCCCGCGATCGCGTGCGTGTGGTGCGCCATCGGGGTGTGGCAGCGCATGCACAGCGCCTCAAACTCCGCGGCATTCGCCGGGTCATCGGCGCTCTCGACGGCGAGTTGGGCGCGCCAGTACGGGTCGCGCGCCGAGTTGGCCATCATCGTGCCCTGCCACAGCGCGTACGGAGAAACATCCTCGCCGGTGGATGACCAGAGCGCCGAGGCGGTTGGTGCGGCGCTGTGGCACAGCGCGCACCCGTCACCGGTCGCGAAGATCGGGTTGGCTGCGGTGGGTTGCATCCGCCGACCGCCTCGGCCCCAGACCGGGTCGTCGGGCAGCCCCGGGGCGCTCGAATCGGATTGGTGCATCGACCATTCGCTCTGCGACTGATCAGGGTCCGCGAGCATCGATGTGGCGAAGAGCAGGCTCCCGATGGTGACTGCCGGGAGTGTTAATGCGATTGGCGATATTGATATCCGTTTCATCCCTTATCCTAGGAAAACCCCCGGCGTTTGACCACGCCGAGTCTTAGTCATGTTCATGCACATGCTGCAAGATGGTGATTGTTGCATCATTGGCGGTGAATCGCAGCGGGAAGGCGATCTCTCTTGGCGCTGGCTCGCCGTCGATCTGGACCGGGGGGGCAGATTCGTCGACGCTCGTGACCTCGATCCGGCTCCCTCGCGACTTGATGAAGCCCCTGGCGGTTTCGTGCTGCCCCAGCCTGCTCAGCGCCGCCCAGCGGATCGCGTCGAGCGCGTTGTGCATCGGGTAGAACGCGACATCGAGGAGGCCATCGGTCATCGACGCGTTGGGCGCCGGGTTCAACCTGCCGCCGTACCTGCGGCAGTTGGCGACGACGAGCATCCCACGCTGACCACCGATCACCGGCTCGCCATTGACGACGACCCGGAGTGCAGGCAGGATCGGGCGCCGAACCTGCTCGAGGGTTGGCCTGAGGTACGCCGATTTTCGGATCTTCCCGGTGCGGTTCGCTTCGACCGCGTGCACGATCGCGGCGTCGAGCCCGATGCTGCACATGACCAGGAATGAAACCCCGTTGATGATCGGCAGATCGATCTCGGTTGAGGCGCCGTGCCTGATCAAACCTCGCAGGTCATCGATGTCGGTGCTCATCGAGAGCTCTTTCGCGAGCAGGTTCTCCGTTCCCATCGGCGCGATGCACATCGGGACGCCGGCTCTCGCGATCTTCGGCGCCGCCCGGTGGACGGTCCCGTCACCACCGATGACAACCACCGCACGTGCGCCTCCGAATGATGTATCCGCGTCGGGGTCGTGGATGCTGCGGGGATCGACGGTCCAGCCGTCGGCGCGGAGCGATGCGGTCAGGGCGCACGCAAACCGCTCGGCCTTTCCTCTGCCCGATGCGGGATTGAAGAGGACGACGACTCTGCTGGACATGAGCTGCGCTGCCTTGCGAGGAGTCCGATCAGCCCTTGGGGCCGGCGGCGCGGACCTCTGGGGACATCTCGAACGTCTCGTCGTTCTTGCGGAAGCGGCCGGCGAGATCCCTCGCCTGTTTGTCGTAGGCGTCCTTGTCGGCCCAGGTGTTCCGGGGGTTCAGGACCTCCGTCGGCACGCCCTCGACCCGATCTGGGATCATCAGGCCGAACATCGGGTCCTCGGTGTACGAGGCGCCAGAGAGTGTTCCATCCAGGATCGCGTCAACCATCGCCCTGGTGTAGGGGAGGCTGAACCGCTTGCCGGTGCCGTAGGCGCCACCGGACCAGCCGGTGTTGAGCAGCCAGACATCGGCGCCGTGCTGGTCGATGCGCTCGGCGAGCATGTCGGCGTATTCCTGGGGCTGCCTTGGAAGGAACGGTCCGCCGAAGCAGGGGCTGAAATTGGGGACGGGCTCGGTGATCCCGGCCTCTGTACCTGCGAGTTTTGAGGTGTACCCGTTGATGAAGAAGTACATCGCCTGCTCTTTGGTGAGTTTGCTGACCGGGGGCAGCACACCGAAGGCGTCGGCGGTCAGGAAGATGACGTTCTTGGGATGACCGCCAACGGAGGGGATCATCGCGTTGGGGATGTGCTCGACGGGGTACGTCGCCCTCGTGTTCTCCGTCATCGAGGTGTCGTCGTAGTCGGGGGTGCGGTGGTCATCCGAGATCACGACATTTTCGAGGACCGATCCGAAGCGGATCGCGTCCCAGATCAGCGGCTCCCCTTCTTTTGAGAGGTTGATGCATTTCGCGTAGCACCCGCCCTCGAAGTTGAAGATGCCGTTGTCGGACCAGCCGTGCTCGTCATCGCCGATGAGGTTGCGCTCAGGATCGGCGCTGAGGGTGGTTTTGCCTGTTCCTGAAAGACCGAAGAACAGCGCAACGTTGCTCGGGTTCTTGTGATTGACATTCGATGAGCAGTGCATCGGGAGCACGCCCTCTTCTGGCATGTCGAAGTTCATCGCGTAGAAAAGGGATTTCTTGTTCTCGCCGCCGTACTCGGTGCCGAAGATGATGACCGTCTTGCGGGTCATGGACTGGGCGATCATGACCTCGCCGTTCGCGCCGAAGCGTTCCTGCTCTTCCTTGGTGAGCTTGTGCTTGCCGCAGTTGATGACGGTCCAGTCGGTCTCGAACCCCTTGAGTTCCTCGTCGCTGGGACGCAGGAAGAGCGTCTGCGTGAAGAGCGCGTGCCACGCCTGATCACAGACCGTCGTGACGCGGAGGCGGTGGGTGGGATCCGCGCCGACGAACCCCTCGAACACGTAGACATCGTCGAGGCTGTTAATGTACTCGGTCGCGAGTTTTTCCATCTCGTCGAACTGCGCGCTGGTCATGGGGCGGTTGACCTTGCCCCACCAGATTTTGTCGTGGATCTCGGGGGTGTCCTCGAGGAACTTGTCGTTGGGGCAGCGACCGGTGTACTGACCGGTGTCAACGACCAACGCTCCGTTGTCGGCGAGCCTGCCCTCGTTGCGGCGCAGCGCGGCTTCGATCAGCGAAGGGCTGGAGAGGTTCTTCTTGATGCGTGAGCCGGTCAGGTTCAGATCGGCGAGGACACTGGTCATGGCGGTCATCGGTTCCCTCGATTTTCAGAACGCCTGGGCAAATCCAGACGATCGGTCATGCGACGGCGGTTATCTCAGCAAAGAGAGCCGACGGGGCGTGATTCATGGTTGTTCTGACGTAGTGCTCATCGGTTCTGAGCAGCACCTGAGTGTAGTCACAGGGGACGATCCTGTCCCGAAAGCGGCCTCCCTAAACCGCCTTCAGGGATCGCTGAGAGCGGATTGACCCCGGACCTGTGAAGCCGTAATGTCACTCTCCCGGCGGGTTCCCGCAATGGGCAGATGGCGATTGTAGCTCAGTTGGTTAGAGCACCAGGTTGTGATCCTGGGGGTCGGGGGGTCGAGTCCCCTCAGTCGCCCTTTTCGGAAATCGAGTGAA
>JAJDDA010000100.1 GCA_029260535.1 Phycisphaerales bacterium
TCCGCTCGGCAAGATCCAGCGCGACCGGTTTGCATCGGCGGAGATCGATCCGCGCCAATTCATCGAGCAATTCGCGTTCCTTGGGGCGTTCGCGGGTCGCGCCCCGGACACCCTGCCGGTTGGCCGATGTCGGCGCGATGCGGAGCCCCGACGCCGGGACGAGCAACCCCGGTGCGCCGCCGGAGAGGGTGATCCGTTCGATCGCTGCAGCGGCCAGTTCGATCGCTTGCTCGCACAGGTCCGCAGACGCGATCGCGCCGGCGCTATCGGTCAGGTCCAGCGCGACCCACCGCCTCGCGGGGGTGGCGGACTGGCTGTCTCTGACAACCATCTCGCCGGTCCGCGCCGTGGCGCGCCAGGCGATCCGCCTTGGGCTGTCCCCCGGGACGTAATCGCGCAGGGCCATCAGGTCGATCTCAACGCCTCGGCGCCGACCGGCAGGCGCCGGGTCATCACCGCTCATCGCTGAACCGATGGATTCGCTCAACCGCCTCGCGTCGATCCTTCGAGGGTGGACGAGCCCCTGCGAGTGCTCGGGGAGGATGATTGATTTCCGGATGATCCCGAAGGGGAACCGCGTCGTGATGCGCATCGCGTCGAGGGGGAACTCACCCCGGCGCAAAGCCGGGCACGGCGCCGCCATCCGCGCCGTTTGTCGCGGAGCGAGGTGCATGACCAGCGCGTCGTGCAGCTCGATGTGGTCGGTGAGCGGTGAGCCCGACCTGCGGTGCTCGCCGATGCGCACCGCAAAGACCGGGTAGATCCGCGAGCGGTTCTCGATCTCGTACCGGATGATCACGTCCTCACCGACCGGCGCCGGCTCGAACCCGACCCGGCGGACCCGGACCCCCATCAGCATCGCGCCGCTGACGATCCCCGAGATCAGCAAACCACCCAGCGCCAACCCAAAGGCGCCGAAGAGCAGGTTGTTCTGGCTGTTGAGTGCGCCAAGACCAAGCAGCACCGTAATGACGCAGTACACCAACCCCGGAGGGTGGAGGTGGTATCTCCGGCGGATCAGCATCGCGGAACCCCCGGGTGAATCTGCGTTAGCGGAATTTCTTGTAGTCGTCCCACGCGTCGTCTGATGACGAGGAGGCGCCGCTGACGCCCTTGCGCATGATCACCAGCACGCGCCGATCGCTCGGTGGGAGATTGAACTGCGATCTGGCGATCTCGAACCCACGTTTCTCGGCGCTGATCCCGATGTCGTACCTGAATAACCCGGCGCCGACGCGATCGACCCCGATCGAGAACGAGCCATCCCCAGCGGTGACGACCTCGCCGATGGTTTCCTTGTTGAGTCGATCCGGATCGGTCTCGAGTTCGATCGCGACCCCGGACACACCAGCGCCCTCCAGGCGCGGATCGTCCTGCGCAACCACCGCGATGAAACTGATGTCGCCCTGGATGACCTTGCCCTTGAGCGTGTACGTGCTGCCGCAACCGACCAGCGCGGAGGCGAGCGCTGCAACCATCACGATCGAGGCGGAGCGCATGAAACCGGTGGTCCTGGAGAAGCGTTGATTCGTCATTAAAAAGCACCCATTCTTGTACGGCTGTGTCGGCTCAGGGATCCGTCAGTACCGATTCGGTCTTGGCCTCGGCGTCCTCGACCGGCGCGGTCTCGGCTTGTTCTGGCGTGTCCGGCATGTCCGGCTCGGCCGATTCGGGTTCGGCGGCGGGCTTTGCCTTGGCTTTCGGCTTGGGCTTGAACCCCTCAGGCGCCGGTAGATCGCGGACGCTGGCGATCCCGAAGACCTCGAGGAACCGCTTGGTCGTCCCGTAGAGCATCGGTCTGCCGACCTCTTCCGCGCGTCCTGTGATCGCGATCAGCCGGCGTTCGAGCAGCGATCGGAGGACCTCGCCGCAGGCGACGCCGCGGATCGCCTCGACCTCGGCGCGGGTGACCGGCTGGCGGTAGGCGATGATGGACAGGGCTTCGAGGGCGGCTCTGGAAAGGCGCCGTTGGGCTTTGCCGGCTTGGAACGCGGCGATCGCGTCGGCAAAATCAGCGGTGGTGACCGCCTGATAGCCGCCGGCGACCTTCTCGATCCGGAACGACCGATCGGTCTTTTCGTAGGACTCGTTCAGCCTGGTGATCGCGTCGTGGATGACCTTCGCACCGCCCTCATCGGCGGTGATTGACAGCGCCTCGGCGATCCGTCCAGCGGTGACAGCGCGGTCGGAGGCGAATAGGATCGCCTCGATCTCCCCGTCGCGGTTGGCGGCGTCGGTCTCGGGATCGATTTCGGCTTGAGGCTCGGCTTTGGGCTCTTTCGTCGTAGGCATCCGGGCATTCTAGCAGAGCGTCCGGCTCGCGGTAATCCGCGGCCTGCGCCGGTGTCCCGGGTATAGAGTGGCTCAGCATCGACAGGGGACCCTTAGCACCAGTGCAAGACGAATCGACGACATCCCGCACCAAGGCGGCCCAGCGGTCGCCGCTGGTTGAGTTAATGACTGTCGCGGCGCCATCCATCGCCGCGATGATGTCGTATCCGCTCAAGCAGTTCGTCGACGCGTGGATGGTCTCGGATCTGGGACTGACCGAATTCACCGCGCAGGGCGACGGCGGGATCGTCGCGTGGGTCTACATCGCGACCTATTTCAGCGCGCTGTCCGTCGTCAGCACCTATGTCTCCCAGCACCTCGGGGCCGGTCGACCCAAGCGAGGGGCGGCGTACCTGTGGAACGGGTTGTGGCTCGCGGCGATTGGAGCGATCCCGGCGTTTATCGGCGCGTTCTTCGTCAAGGACCTGTTCGTGCTGTTCTTCGACGACCCCGAAAGGATCGGGTTCGCGACGTTGTACTGCTCTGTGCTGCTCATGGGCGCGTTCTTCCCGATCGCGGCTCGGGTCGTCGGGTTTTACTTCTACGGGATGCATAAACCCTCGGTGGTCTTTGTGACGTCCCTGCTGGGCGCGACGACGAATATCCTGCTGAACTACCTGCTGATCTTTGGGCACTGGGGATTCCCCGAGTTGGGGCTCAAGGGCGCCGCGATCGCGACGGTGCTCGCCAGCGCTATCGAATTCGCCGTTCCCATGGCGATCTTCTGCTCGCCGTGGTGGGCGAAGAAGCTGGATGTCTTCGCCGAGTGGAGGCCTTCGAAGCGGGTCATCCGCGAGATCGTTCGGATCGGCTGGCCGGGCGCTGTGATGGTCGGCAACGAGATGATGTGCTGGGCGCTCTTCATGGCGGTCATCATCGGGCGCATGGGTGAGGCGCACAGCGCCGCATCATGGATCGCGCTGCGGTACATGACGCTGTCGTTCCAGCCGACGCTGGGCCTGCAGATGGCGGTCTCGGCGGTCGTCGGCAAGCACATCGGGGCGCGGAACCGCGAGGCCGCCGAGCACCGGGCCTGGCTGGGGATGAAGCTCGGGATGGGGTACATGGCGACGTGCGCGCTGCTCATGGTGCTCTTCCGCAAGCCGATGGTGAGTCTGTTCATCACCGAGGAGTACGAATCGATCGCCTCCGAGGTGCTCGCGATCGGTGGCGCAGTCATGATCTGTGCCGCGTTCTTCCAGCTCTTCGACGCGATGGCGATCATCATGGCTGGGGCGCTGCGGGGCGCCGGCGACACGGTCTGGCCGGGTCTGGTGACCGCGATCCTGAGCTGGACGTTCATCGTCGGGGCCGGGTGGGCGATCGCGGTTGCGAGGCCGGACTGGGGAGCGGTGGGGCCCTGGATCGGGGCGGCCCTGTTCATCACGACGCTCGGTATCGCGATGGTCTGGCGGTTTGCGAGAGGTCCATGGCGGGAGATCGACCTGGTGGACGAGGCCGAGGAACTCTGAAGATCGTATTGGAAGCCATTGTGGCGGCACTGGCTTGTTTTTTCGTTCGTTCAGGCTCTCCAGGGCGGTTCAGCAGGCTTGAGACCGCCCCTCGGAATGTCTATAACCCTCCAGCGCCGGGGGATCGAACCGCCCCCATTTTCCCCGCCCGGGGTCTGTCAGTGCGCCAAACCCATCCAAAGACGGCCCGTCGGGCCAATCAGCAGCAGCAGGAGCACTGGATGAATCTTGATCCGATGGACATTGTGATCGGCGCCGATGACGCCGTTCAGGGCGACACCGAAGCGGCCAAGCGACACCTCGACGCTGCCTCGATCGCCGACGACGCGGGTGACCGCGAGGGCGCCATCGCGGAGTACCGCAAGGCGGTTGCGGCGGATCCTGCTTGCCAGGTCGCGCTCTTCAAGCTCGCCTTCGCGCTCGACCTGCTCGGCGAAGAGGACGAGGCGATCTCGCTCTACGAGCGTTGCACCAAGATCCAGCCGGCGCCGATCAACGCGTTGATCAACCTCGCTGTGCTCTACGAGGACATCGAGAACTACGCGAGCGCTGAAAAGTGCCTCCGCCAGGTGCTCGACACGAACCCCAACCACGAGCGGGCCCGCCTGTTCATGCTCGACGTCATCGCCTCACGGGAGATGTACTACGACGAGGATCAGGAGCGCGATCTGCACAAGCGTTCGGCGCTCATGGACACGCCGGTCACCGACTTCGAGCTCTCGGTGCGTGCCCGAAACTGCCTGAAGAAGATGAACATCCGGACGCTGGGCGACCTGCTCCGGATCTCCGAGGCGGAACTGCTCGCGTACAAGAACTTCGGCGAGACCTCCCTCGTCGAGATCAAGCACATGCTCACGCAGAAGGGTCTGCGACTTGGCCAGCGCAACGACGATGGCCGTCGTGAGGTCAGCCGCGAGGTCTACGACCGCGCGAGCCGTGCCGGCGTGCAGGGCGATCTGAACCGCCCGGTCGGCGATCTGAGCCTCTCGGTGCGTGCCCGCAAGGCGCTGCAGATGCTCGGGATCCAGACGATCGGCGAATTGGCTTCCCGCACCGAGGCGGAGCTGATGGGCGTCAAGAACTTCGGGCACACCTCGCTCGTCGAGATCAAGGAACGCCTCGGCGTCATCGGGCTCACCCTCCGCGAACTGGAGTTCTGATCCCCCGCTCGCCGATTGCATTGGCAGTGAACACACCAAATCAATCCCGCACCGGCGCTCGAATGGGCGCCGGTGTTTTTTTGGCGCTGGCAGTCATCGCAGCAACGTGCGCCTCGTGCGCCACGCCGCGAGCCGGGGCGTCCCCGCCGAGGGCT
>JAJDDA010000101.1 GCA_029260535.1 Phycisphaerales bacterium
CATCCGAGGTGAGGAGCACCTGGCCAACACTCCACGGCACGTCGCGCTCCAGAAAGCGCTGGGGTACCGCGTGCCGACCTTTGCGCACCTGTCGCTGATCTTCAATCTCGACGGCTCGAAGATGTCCAAGCGAGACCGGGACAAGGCGGCGCGAAAGGCGTGCATCGACGGGAAGGTGAAGACCTCGCCGGTCGAGATCATCCCCGAGAAAGAATTCGAGCACTGGCTCAAGGACAAGCGGCAGGCGCTCGCGCCGGACCAGCTCGCGGCAATCGCGGACAAGCTGAACGTCGAATTGCCCGAGATCGACGTCTGCGACTTTGAAGCCGCCGGGTTCCTGCCAGAGACGCTGTGCAACTTCCTCTCGCTACTCGGGTGGTCGCCCGGTGATGATATCGAGAAGTTCGACAATCAGTTCCTCAGCGAGAAGATCGCGCTCAAGCGGATGGTCAAGACCGCGGCGAAATTCGACCGCAAGAAGTTGCTCGCATTCAACACCGATGCGCTCGCCGCGATGCCGGATCCGGAGTTCCTCCGCCGCTGGCGCACCTGGTGCGATATCCACGATCAGGCGGTCCTCGAACGGCTCGACGATCAGCAGTTCGAGATGCTCGCCGCGGCGTTGCGTCCCCGGAGCAAGACGTTCCGGGAGGCAGCGGTGTCGACGCGGTTCGCGATGATCAGCGCCGATGCGATCCATTTCGACGAGAAAGCCGTCGAAAAAACGCTGCTCAAGAACGATGGCGATGGGCTCGCGGTGCTCCGCGACATCCGCCCTCTGATCGAATCGCTCGAGCCCTTCGCCGGTGAAGCGATCAACGGGATGGTCAAGGCGTACTCGGAAGCGAACGAGGTCGGCATGGGCAAGATCGCCCAGCCGCTGCGTGTGGCGCTGACAGGGTCAACGATCAGCCCGCCGATCGATGCGACGCTCGCCGTTCTGGGCAAGGCGGAGGTCCTGACGCGGATCGATCGCTGCCTGAGTGAGTGCGCCGTCAAGGCGTGAGCATCAGGCAGGGCGGTACGTGGCTTCGCAACCCGGGGCCTCACCGATACGCACGAACGAGAGCCGGACGCTGCCGGTCAGTGCGCCGGTCATCTCCTGCGCGATGTGCCTCGCGACGTGTTCCGCGGTCGGGCTGACGTCGTTGAAAGGGGCGATCTCGTTGAGGTTGCCGTTGCGGAAGGGCGCGACGATCCGTTCGAGGCTTGCCTCGAGTTCATGAAAATCGCACACGAGCCCGTCGCTGTCGAGCGTGTCGCTCGTGACCCCGACGACGACGGACCAGTCGTGGCCGTGGATCGGCTCGGGATCGCCGCCCAGCAGGATCGAGTGGGCGGCGGAGAACGTCGTTCGGATAGTCAGGTCGTATGGCATGATTGAGGCTAGTCTAGGGCACTGGAGGACGGCAGTAGATGACGACACAAGCCCCATTGATGGTGACGGTCAGCGGCATGCGTGGGATCGCCGGCGAGAGCCTGACCCGCGAGGAGGTCGGGCGGTACCTCGGCGCGTTCGCGGCGCTGCTGCACGAGCGATCCGAGACTCCACAGGTCGTGATCGGACGCGATGGCCGAGCGGGAGGTGACGAGATCCTCCGCTTCGCGATCGATGGCCTGCGAGAAGCCGGGTGCGACGTGGTGAGCCTCGATGTCGCGATGACGCCGACGGTGGGGCTGTTGGTCAAGGAGCTGAACGCCGACGGCGGCGTCGTGATCACCGCGAGCCACAACCCGGGGCAGTGGAACGGCGTCAAGTGCATCGACTCCACCGGCGCAGCGCTCGCGCCCGATGTCGCGGCAAAGCTCGTCGCGGCGTACCGCGATGGCGGCGCTACCGCGTCCGATCGTTCCGGCTCACTCTCCGAAAACACCGATGCAGCGAAATTGCATGTCAACATCGTGCTCGGAGCGATCGCGGAGATCATCCCGCTCGAATCGATCCGTGATCGGCGGTTCAACGTTGTCCTCGATTCGGTCAACGCATCCGGACGAATCGCCGGCCCCATGCTGCTCGAAGCGTTGGGCTGCACCGTCACGCAGGTCGCCGGCGATGACAGCGGTGTGTTTCCGCACATGCCAGAGCCCACCGAGGCGCACCTTGTCGATTTGTGCGAGCAGGTCCGCAGTGTCGGCGCGGATGTCGGCTTCGCACAGGACCCCGACGCCGATCGGCTCGCGATCATCGACAACACCGGCGCCTACATCGGCGAGGAGCACACGCTCGTCCTCGCGGCGAGGGCGATCCTCGGGGGTGGCGATCCGCAGGACAAACCCTCAGTCGCGACGAACCTCTCGACGAGCCGGATGATCGATGATGCGCTGGGCGAGATCGGTGGCTCGGTCGTGCGCACGCCGGTGGGGGAGGCGAACGTGGTCAGCGGCATGCGGTCGAACAACTGCCAGCTCAGCGGCGAGGGCAACGGCGGCGTGATCTGGCCTCGCGTGGTGGACATCCGCGACTCACTCAGCGCGATGGGGCTGATCCTGGCGCTGCTGACCCGACTGAAGAAACCGTTGTCGTCGGTCATCTCGTCCTACCCGGGCTACGCGATCTGCAAGCGCAAGGTGGACACGCGCGAGGGGCTAGCTCCCGCCGCGGTTGCCGCGATCGGTGAGCGCTACAAAGACGAACGCCTCGACACGAGCGACGGCGTGCGCGTCGACTTCGACAAACAGCGCGCCTGGCTGCACGTCCGCGCCAGCAACACCGAGCCGATCCTCCGCCTGATCGCTGAGGCGCCCGACAAAGCGACCGCCGGCGGGATCCTCGACGAGGCGCAGCGGATCGTCGAGGCGCTGTGAGCGATCGCGCGCCGATGCCCGCGTGGGCAAGGATCGCACGAGACGGCGATGCGGTCCTGATCAACATCAAAGCGGTCCCCGGCGCCAAGCGCAACGAGATCAGCGGCGTCCTCGGCGAGGGCGAGCAGGCAAGGCTGAAGATCCGCATCAGTGCGCCACCCGAGGACGGCAAGGCGAACAAGGCGATCTGCAGGCTCATCGCTCAGGCATTGGGTATGAAAGCGAGGGAGGTCTCGGTGGTGGTGGGGCCGACCAACCCAGAAAAAACGCTCCGCATCGAAGGTGTCGATGCGGAGCGGTTGTTGATGCTTGTGAACTGAAGAAACGGTTTACGCCGGTGACGGCATCGCGCCGGGCGCCGGGCCTTCGTCTTCGCGGGTTTCGGGTTCAAGCGCCGGGGTTTCTTCGCGCTTCTTCTTCGCTTCTGCCGCGAGAAGCTGGCTGACGGTGGGCTTGCTCAGTTGCTCGCCTCGCATCAGCGTGTTGATCTCGTCCGCGGTGAGCGTCTCGTGGATCAGCAAGGCCTCGGCGACCGCGACAACCTTGTCCCAGTTGTCCTTGAGGACCGCCTTCGCGTCGTTGTACGCCTCGTCGGTGAGGCGTTTGATCTCTTCGTCGATGATCTTCGCGGTGTCGTCGGAGAACTCTCGCTCCGGGACGAAACCCTCACGGTTGTCGGAGCCGGAGTAGCGGACGAAACCTAATCGATCGCTCATGCCCCAGTCGAGGATCATGGTGCGCGCGATGTTGGTCACCTGCGCGATGTCGGACGACGCGCCACTGGTGATGTCGTCCATCTTGATCTCTTCGGCGATGCGTCCGCCGCAGGCGACGCGCATGGTCGCCTTGAGCCACTTGAGCCCGAACCCCATGCGGTCCTTGTCGGGGAGCGACATCGAGGCGCCGCCGAAATCACCCCTGGGGATGATCGTCACCTTGTGGAGCGGGTCGGTGTTGGGCAGGACGGTCTGCAAAACCGCGTGCCCCGCCTCGTGATAGGCGGTGGCGAGGCGGTCGTCCTCTTCGACGACGCGGCTCTTGCGCTGGCGCCCGAACTTGATCTTGTCGCGGGCCTCTTCGAGGTCCTCGTGCTCGATGAAGTCTTTCTCCGCCATCGTCGCGATGATGGCGGCTTCGTTGATGATCGCTTCGAGGTCGGCGCCGGAGAAGGTAGGGGTGCCCCTGGCGACCTTCTCGAGGTCGACGTTAGAGCCCAGTTTCACCTTCTTCGCGTGGACGCGGAGGATCTCCAGACGCCCCTTGATGTCGGGGAGCGAGACGATCACCTGCCGGTCGAACCGACCGGGGCGTGTGAGCGCCGGATCGAGCACGTCGGCGCGGTTGGTCGCGGCAATGACGATGACCTGATCGGACGAGCCGAAACCGTCCATCTCGACGAGGATCGCGTTGAGCGTCTGCTCGCGCTCGTCGTGGCCACCGGTGGAGAACCCGCCGCCGCGTCGGCGCCCCACGGCGTCGATCTCATCGAGGAAGATGATGCACGGGGAGTTTTCTTTCGCCTGCTTGAAGAGGTCGCGCACGCGGCTCGCGCCGACGCCCACGAACATCTCGACGAAGTCGGAGCCCGAGATGGAGAAGAACGGCACGTCAGCCTCGCCGGCGATCGCCTTGGCGAGGAGCGTCTTGCCGCAGCCCGGCGAGCCGATGAGCAGCACGCCGCGCGGGATGCGCCCGCCAAGGCGGGTGAATTTCTTGGGGTGCTTGAGGAACTCGATGATCTCCTCGACCTCGTCCTTCGCCTCGTCGATGCCGGCGACATCATCGAAGGTGATCCCGGTGGAGGCCTTCGAGAGGACGCGGTGCTTGGAGCGACCGAAGTTGCCGAGCATCCCGCTGCCGCCGCCCATGCCGCGGAGGCCACGGAGGATGAAGACCCAGATGAGGATGAGGAACAGGATCGGGATGAGCCAGGGACCGAGGATCTGCTGCCAGAGCGATGGCCCGCCGGCGTCCTTGAAATCGCCGTTGGTCAATTCGTTGAGCTCGACGAAGCGGTCCCGCCGGACGTCCGGGCTGACCGGGACGCGTACGAGGATCGGCTCGGTCTCGGCGCCGGTCGGCTTTTGCTGCGCCTCGATCGCGCGCGCCTTGAAGACGATCGTGTTCTCAACAAGCTGGTTGTCGGTGTAGAGGTTCTCGAACTCGGACCACTTGTAGTCCCGGCCCTGCGGCTTGATGTTGTTGAACGTCATCAGGACCAGCGCGACGAGAATCACGATGATGACCCAGCCCATCATCCCCTTGCCGGGTTTGGTGGGGGGCTGCTTCCCGTCAGGGCCTTGCGGTCCGCCCTGTTTGGGGTCGTTGGGTCGCTTGTTGTTCCGTCCTGGATCCGGCATCGCGGTTCCCTTTCAATCCGTTGCAATCAACGACCGGTTGGCCCGCGATGCGGGCGATCCCAGCCGAGTGTGTCCTTCATCAAACAGTAGCCCTACAGGGGCGTTGGGGTTCACCAATCGCCCCGAAGCTCCGCTACGAGCCCCTGAACGACGCTGGCGATGGCGCCCTCCTCGCCGATCCGGGTCCGTTCGGCAACTCCGGGTGTCGGGATGTACGTCCCGGCGCCCCTGAAGTTTCGCCTCGCGAGGAGTGTCTCGCCGGTCCGGTTGTCGCGCCATTGGAAGTCGACGACGATCTCCATCGCCATTTCCTGCCCCAAACCGCTGTCCCGGTTGACGCTCAGTTGCCTGCGGTGGACCACCTTGATCACACCGGTGATCGCCGAATCCGCTTCCGCGACCGACGAGGTCACCGCGTAGGGGGTGACCCGGTTGAGTTCCTTCGTCAACGCCTCGGCGAGCCTCGCCTCGACGCCGTGCTCGAACGTCCGGTTCTCGAACATCGGGGTCGCGATGGAGCGGACGTCGCTGCGGAACCCGGAGTCGAAGACGTACCCGTCGCTCGCGCTGATCGCGCAGCCTTGCGACAGGATCGAGAGCCCGACAAGCAGAGACACCGACGCGAGAATCCACGCGATTGAAGATCGTGTGCGGCTCATTGGACCGCCTCCGATCCTGCCTGCTCCGGGTTCTCGGAAGGGGTGTCATCGGATAGATTGTCGGCTGTCGGAGGCCCTTGCATCGGGGATTGTTCCTTCTCCGAGAACTCCTCAGCGCTTCTGAGCCAGCCCTTGTCGGTCATCACATCGACCGCGAGCGCCGCGGCCTCGGATCGGGGATGTTTCCGGACCAGCCGCTGCAGCGTGTACTTTGCCGAGGGCTTGTCGCCGCGCTGGAGGTACCACCTGGCGGTGTCGAAGAGCTGGTCTGCGCTGGCCTGTTCGATTGCGCTCAGTTGCGTCTCGCCCAGGCCCTGCTGTTCGGCGACGATCGGGTAGAGGTTCATGAGCCGGCGGATCTGCACGTTCGCGTCGAGCAGCGAGCTCCCGTCGTAGGTCGGGCCTCGGTACAGCGCGAGGTTCGCCTTGATCGACAGCGTGAGCGCCTCGACGCGGCGTTGGCCACGCGGGTAGTTGGTCAGGTAGATGTCGCTCATGGTCGTCGCGAGTTCGAGCTGCCCGGTCCGGTAGTAGTAATCCATGACCTCGATCGCGGCGCGCTCCGCGAGTTCGCTCCGGGGCATGCGTTCCTGGATGCGCAGGAGCGCCTCGATCGCGTCGTCGACGGCGCTCTCGAATCGGAATCCGAACAGGCGGCGTTTGAGCCCGTTCAGGTAGAGCCTTGAGATCTCGAACTGCCGCTCGAGGGCGATCGGGAAAACCTCGCTTTCCGGGAAGCGTTCGGCGATGTTGATCTCGTAATCGGAAAGGGCGTGCCATTCCTGATCCATCGCTAGCAGGCAGTCACCCCGGAGCAGGTACGCCTGGGGGAGCCAGACCGGGTCGCCTCCGGCGAATTCGATCCCGCGCTCGGTTTTGATGCGTGGCTTGTCGGTGCGCGGATCAGTCTCGCGGATCCACCGGTCGATCAGCGCGTATCCCCTGCCAGGATTCCCCTCGACGAGCGCCGTCCTCGCCTCGGCAATCACCGCGGCGGGTGTGCCGGGCTCCGGTCTGGCGACCTCGACCCAGCCCTCCGAGTCGTCGAGGCTGTACTCGGTCTGTCCAATGGCGGCAGGGGCGCCGATTGCGACCAGGCACCAGAGAAACCGCACCGGATGTTGTATTCGTTTGGCCATCGGGGACACGATACCGACCAATGCGATCACTTGTCGCATGATCAGCGTCCGGATCAGCGTCTCGGGTTCCGTTGTGAGGAAGTCCCGGTGGTTGATCGCGAGTGCGGCCCGATCGGGCCGTTGCGGTCAGGCGCCGTCGGGGGCGATTCCGGCTGCGCGGAGTCAGGCTCTGGGCTTTCATCATCCGACTCAGAACCATCGCCAGGGTCGTCGCCGATCCGACCAAAGATCAGCCTCCCGGCGCTGGTCTGGAGCGAGTTGGTCACGGTGATGGTGACCAGTTCGCCGATCCGCCCGGCGCCGTCGATCACGACGACCATGGTCCCGTCGTCGAGGTACCCGACGCCCTGCCCGGCCTGCTCGCCATCACGGATGATCCGGATGTCGAAGATCTCACCGGGGGCCGCCTGTGTTTTGACGGAGTTGGCGATGTCGTTCATATTCAGGACGGTCAGCCCCTTGATCCCGGCGATCCGGTCGAGGGCGGCGTCGGTCGTGACGATGGTCACGTTGATGATCTGCGCGAGCTCGACGAGCATCTGATCGACGTTTTTGCCCGGGACGATGGTCTCGTCGATCGTGACATCGAGCATCGGGGAACGCTGGAGCTTGGAGACAACATCCAGCCCTCTCCGGCCCCGCTGGCGTTTGCCACGATCGGAGGAATCAGCCAGGGCCTGCAATTCGCCTAGGACAAAGCTCGGGATCAGGATCGGCGCCTGCGTCACCCCGGTCTCGGCGAGCCCGAGGAACCGGGCGTCGATGATCGCGCTGGTGTCGAGGAGCAGGGGCCGGACCCCCCGGATCTGCTTGGCGAACTCGACATAGGGGATAATCAATCGGAAGTCGTCCTGCGTCTGGAGGACGATCGTGATGCCGAGGTAGCTGCACGCGACACCGATGAGGATCTGGATGGCGCCGAGCACCGCCTTGTTCTCAAAGTTGGTGAGCTGCGCAATGAGGTCGAGGATGAATCCGATGGCGACGGCGGCGAGGATCCCTGCCATCAATCCCATGAAGACGCCCGAGACTGTCTGGAGCTTCTTGGCGGGGGTGGCGAAGTCGATCAGGATGACGCCGAGACAGACCCCGGCGCTGATCAGAGCGGGCCACCACCACTGGCTGGCGATTCGGAAGGCGGCCGAGTCGAGATGATCCGCCTCAGCGGCGAACTTGAAGATCGCGATGAAGGTGACCGCGATCCAGAGCAGCAGGAAGACAGCACGCACAGCCCAGAGGATCGACGAGTTCTGGCGTTTCGTAGAATTGCCGTCTCGCGATGTCATTTTCGTAGTCGCCATACATGATTAGTGTACGCGATAGGGACCGGGTGGCTACGATGGCCTCCGGAAACGCCCGACGCCTCGGGGTTGACGGCCGGGCCCGGTGCGCGGGTGGCCCGTGAACCTGGTCAGGGCTTGATCGCAGCAGCCATAAGCGGCCGTCGCCCGGTGCCGTGGGTGTCCTGGCCGCTCATCGATACGACCGAGATTTGAGGGAGTGATTCTCACCGATGGCGTACACCGCCCTGGCCCGACGTTACCGATCGCAGTCCTTCGACGACGTCGTGGGTCAGCAGCCCATCGCGCAGACCCTCGCCAACGCGATCGCCTCCGACCGGCTCCACCACGCCTACCTCTTTACCGGCACCCGCGGCGTGGGCAAGACCTCCATGGCCCGCATCCTCGCCCGTGCCCTCAACGCCCCCGACACCATCGAGGGCTGCCCCAAACCCCCCAACGCCGAGTTCCCCGAGATCGACGTGCAGCAACGCATGGCCGACGCCATCATGCGCGGCGAGGACATGAACGTCGTCGAGATCGACGGCGCCTCCAACCGCGGCGTCGACGACGCACGCCAGCTCATCGCCAACGCCGGGCTCGCCCCGACCGCCAACGCCCGCTACAAGATCTACATCATCGACGAGGTGCACATGCTCACCCGCGAGGCGTTCAACGCCTTGCTGAAGACCATGGAGGAGCCGCCGTCGCACCTGAAGTTTATCCTCTGCACCACCGAGCCGCACAAGGTGCTGCCGACGATCCAGAGCCGCTGCCAGCGTTTTGATTTCCGCAACATCCCAACCGCCCAGATCGTCGAGCACCTGCGCGACGTGCTGGGGGGCGAGTCCGTCCGGGCCGAGGACGCCGTGCTCTTCCAGATCGCGCGCCTGGGCAACGGTTCGATGCGCGACGCGCTTTCGCTGCTGGACCGCATCCTCGCTTCCGGCGAAAACCCGCTCACCGCGGAACTACTCGAGCACATGCTCGGCGTGCCCGATCGCCAGCTTGTTTTCGATCTTGTTTCGGCCGTCGCCGATTCCAACCTCGTGGACACCCTCACCCACACCGACACGCTGCTCAAGCGCGGCATCGCCCTCGATCAGATGCTCACCGTGCTCATCGAGCACTTCCGCAACCTGATGCTCGCGGGCGCCTGCGGAGCCGATTCCGACCTGCTTGAACTCGACGACGCCTCCAGGAAGTCCGCCGCGGAG
>JAJDDA010000102.1 GCA_029260535.1 Phycisphaerales bacterium
CAAGTTCGGCGATATCGTGCGGTGGGGCCTGGCGGATCGGCTGTACCTGTGCGCGCCGTCGGGGCTGATCAAAAAGCACGAGGTCCCTCCCGGGTGGGGGCTGATCGAATGCCGACGGTCCAAACTCCGCGCCTCTGCGGCGGACCCCGAGCGGGCGCTCGTGCGGGATGTGACCGTCCGCGTCGAGGCGCCGAAGCAGGAGTGCGAAGGAGACCGGCGCATCCGGCTGCTCCGCAACATCGCCACCTCAACAACGAGGGCGTGGCTCCGAAGCGACGAGGCGTACACCGACGCTGAGGAAGCAGGGGACGTAGAGTGCACGAACACAACGCAAACAAAGAACATTGTTGAGTCTTGATTGCGATTCAGTCTCAGCAAAACTAGACTTGTGCGTCCGAATGGCTGTCTATCTAAAGAGCAGCCGGCAACCCTCATCAGCGAGACGCACGCTTGGCGACGCTCCCCGAAACCACAACGCGACGGATTGTTCCGCTCACGCAACTCAAGCGTGGCGATCGCGGTGTGGTGTCCGAGGCGCGGACGGACGACGAATCGAAGGCGCTGCTCGGCGCGATGGGGTTGCGGGTGAACGAGCCGATCCGTCTCTGTCGTCACGGCGAGCCTTGCATCGTCATGACCGGGGCGTGCGAATCGTGCCGGATCGGGCTGACGCGCCGGCTCGCCGATCGGGTCTTTGTCGAGGTTGCGATGTAACCGGATCATGGCGGGCGCCCGGTTGCCCGCTTCACGCTGGTCCTCCACGCCGATCATGAGCGACACACCCTCGGCAAGCCTGGGTCCATCCGACAACGTGGCTGGTGATGCGGCTCACGACGCATCGGGTCATCCTGCGCATGTCATCCTGCTCGGGATCCCCAACACGGGGAAGACGACGCTCTTCAACCGGCTGTGCGGGCTTCGGCACAAAACGGCGAACTTCCCAGGGACCACGCTCGAATCGCGCATCGGCAGCGTCAAAACCGAAGCCGGCGCGCTTCGGCTCGATGACCTGCCCGGGGTGTACTCGATCGAACTGAATCAACACGAGGCGAGGGTGTGCCGGGAAACACTAGAGGGCTCGCCCGACGCGGTGTGCGTGGTGCTCGACGCGACGAGCCTTCCTCGGAACCTGCAGCTGCTCGGTGAGGTGCTCCGGCGGCGGCTGCCCACGGTCGTCGCGATCAACATGATCGACCTGGCGCGAAGGCGCGGGATCGTGATCAACACCGAGGCGATGGAGGCGGAGTTGGGCATCCCGGTTGTTGCGATCTCGGCGCGCTCCGGCGAGGGGATCGACCGGCTGACATCGGCGCTGACGAATCCGCGGTACGCGAGGACCACGATGCCGAGCGGCGCCGACGGCGAGCGGGCCTGGGTCGATCAGTTGGCGCAGGTCGCGGAAGCGGACACGGCGCCTCTCGACGACAGATTGACCGACCGGCTGGACCGCGCGTTCACGCATCCTGTTCTCGGGATCGCGGTCTTCGCGATCGTGATGACCGGGGTGTTCTGGGCGCTCTTCCGCCTGGCGACGATCCCGATGGACTTTATTGATTCGATGTTCGGTCAGTTCGGCGCCTGGGTCGCGGGCGTGCTGCCCGAGGGGTTGATCACAAGCATGCTCGTTGACGGCGTGATCGCGGGAGTCGGCGGCGCCGCGGTGTTCCTGCCACAGATCTGCTTGTTGTTTTTCCTGTTCTCGCTGCTTGAAGACACCGGATACCTCGCGAGAGCGACGTTTGTCGTGGACCGGTTGTTGCGGCCCTTCGGATTGCCGGGGCACGCGTTCATCCCGCTGCTGTCGAGCCACGCGTGTGCGCTCCCCGGGATCATGGCGGCGCGGGCGATTCCCGACCGGCGCGAGCGCATCGCGACGATCCTTGTCGCGCCGTTTATGACGTGCTCGGCGCGGCTCCCGGTGTACGTGCTGCTGACGACGCTGCTCTTCCGCGATCGACCGGCGCTGGCGGCGCTGGCGTTTACGGGGTGCTACGCGTTGGGCGCGCTCGCCGGTGTCTTCAGCGCGTTGCTTTTCAGGAGGACGATCCTCCGCGGCGAGGGCCGACCGATGGCGCTCGAGCTGCCCTCGTACAAACGCCCCTCGGTGCGCGATGCGCTGATGAGCGCCTGGGACCGCGGTTTGGTCTTCGCGAAGAACGCGGGGAGCGTGATCCTGGCGATCTCGATCGTGCTCTGGTGGCTGGCGGCGTACCCGGTGTCGCAGCCTTCTGTGGGATCGGTTGTGCTGACACAAGGCGCCGCGATGGTCGCGGAGAGCCAGCCAAAACAAGCAGAAGAATTGATCGCGCAGGCCGAGGCGCTCGACGCGACGGCGCAGCTTGAGCACAGCTTCGCCGGGATCCTGGGGCACGCCGTCGAGCCGGTGATGGCGCCGATCGGGTTTGACTGGCGGATCTCGATCGGTGTGCTGTCGAGTTTCGCGGCGCGTGAAGTCTTCGTCTCAACGATGGCGGTGGTCTTTACCGGTGAGGACGACATCGAGGGCGCCGGCGTCTTCGAGCGGATCCGCGACGCCAAACGCGATGACGGCGTAACCCCGGTGATCACCCGCGCGACGGCGTGGTCATTGCTGGTGTTCTTTGTGCTCGCGATGCAGTGCCTGCCGACGCTGGTGCTGACGGCGCGCGAGGCCGGCGGCTGGAAATGGGCCGGTTTGCAGTTCGTCTGGATGACCGGCGTCGCGTACGGCGCATCGCTGATCACGATCACGATCTGCCACGCGGTGGGGGTGACATGATGCGATCGATCATGATGGAACCGATCCTGGCAACAACAGCGAACCCAACGGCGTCGTTCCCGGTGGGCGACTGGCAGTTCTGGGTGGTGACGCTCGTCTTCCTGCTGGCGATCGCGTGGCTGTGCTGGAACGTATTGCCCTTGCGGCAGATCTTCAGGAAGGGCCGGTCAGCGCCTAAGCGGACGGTGCTCACGGTCGAAGGCGAACGGCCCGACACACGCGCGAAGGACCACTGATGCCGGTCAATATCGAGATCAAGGCGAGGGTCAGTGATCTGCAAGAGCGGATCAATCTGGCCCGGGGTCTAAGCGATGAGCCGGAACAAATCCTGGTCCAACACGACGTGTTTTTCAGGGTTCCCAGTGGGATGCTCAAGCTCCGCCAGATCAACGGCGAGCGGGCGGAACTCATCGCGTATGCACGCGAGCCGGGTGATCAGCCGAGGCCGAGCACGTACGAGATTGTCGGTGTCACCGATTTCGAGGCGATGCGCAGGCTGCTCGGCGCCACGCTGGGAGAGGTAGCCGAGGTCCGCAAGACCCGGACGCTGTTCATGAACGGGCGGACGAGGATCCACCTGGATCAGGTCGATGGGCTGGGTGAATTCCTGGAGCTGGAGGTCGTGCTGGGGGATGGCGATGACGAGGACTCAGGCCGAGCGGAGGCGGATCGGCTGATGCGCGCACTCGGCGTCGAGCCGGGGGACCTGCTCGATCGGACGTATGCGGAGATGCTGGGGCAGCCGCTGGGGTGAGGTTTTCTGCGGCCGGATCGGCATGAGAGGTGCTGGGGGCGCATGAAAAACACCCCTACCGATCAGGCAGGGGTGTCTGAAGCACGCGCGGCAGGAGTCGAACCTGCAACCTCCTGATCCGTAGTCAGGTGCTCTATCCAATTGAGCTACGCGCGCAGCGTTGCTTGTGAGCCTAGCGTAGCCGTCCCCTGTGAGGCGGACAAGAGGCTGATTTTGGGCGATTTTGGGCCTTGGGCCGCCTGCGGGCGGCTTTGGAGGGCCCCGGCAGGCTTGACTCGGCTTGTGAGGGGGCGATACTTCCGACGCCCCCTGAGTCTTCGCTTCGGCGCTGGTCTGTGGGGTTCATCCTGTATCAACTGATCGCCGCAAGCCGGACGCGTACCCGCGTCCCGAAGGGTAAGCCGAACGATGGCCAACACTGTCTCCGCGAAGAAGCGCAACCGCCAGAACATCTCTCACCGCGCCAGGAACCGCTGGCGTCTGACTTCGATGCGCACGGCGATCAAGGACCTGCACGAGAAGATCCTGCACGCGTCGAACGATGACACGGCCAAGGCCCTGCGTGAGACCTGCGCCCTGATCGACAAATCGGCGCAGAAGGGCGTGATCCACAAGAACAACGCCGCCCGGACCAAGTCGCGCCTCACCAAGCGCGTCAAGGCGAAGAAGGCCGGCGCCTGACCATCGGTTCGCCGGTGATCCCACCCGCGGCTGATCCTTTATAAACTCAGGCAGTGTCGAAGCGGCAACCACGAATTGATAAGCCAGCTACGGCGGATTCCGCGCCGAGCCATGCGCATGACGGCGCTACGGCAAGGCGGTCGGGGTACGTCTGGCAATCGACGCGCCCATTGCACATCCTGATCTTCCTGCTTCCCCTGATCGTGGTCTACGAGATCGGATCGGTGCTGAGCGCGCGCTCTGGCGCGATGGAGTCGATCCGTGCCGAGCGGTTGCTGCGGGATTTCTTCGAGGCGATGGGTGTGGCGGGGCTGCACCTTCCCGCGCTGGCGATCGTCGCGGTGCTGCTCTCGTGGCAGGTGATCTCGCGCGACCGGTGGCGCGTGCGGTTCTCGACGCTCGTGCTGATGGGGTTCGAATCGCTCGCGTGGACGCTCCCGATCCTGATGCTCAACAACGTCATCGGCGGCGCGTTCCTCGGCGGCGGCGAGACCGCGGCGGCGGCGCTCGCGGCGGGGCCCGATTTCTCCGCGATGCCCTGGCCCCAGCGGGTGTCGATTGCGGTTGGAGCAGGGCTGTATGAAGAACTGCTCTTCCGGCTGGTGCTGATCGCGGTCGTGCACCTGATCGCGCACGACCTTCTGCGGATCCGCGATTACCCGTCGCGCATCATCGCGGTCGCGATCTCCGCGGTTGCGTTTGCTCTCTACCACGAGGCGGCGACATCGGACCCCAAAATGTTCGTGTTTTTCTTCGCCGCCGGCGTGCTGTTCGGGTCGGTGTACCTGTGGCGCGGATTCGGGATCGTGGTCGGGGCGCACGCGGCGTACGACCTGGTGGCGCTGCTGCTCTAAGCGGCCCAAGGGTTTCACCGGGACTGCAATCATTCTCGATGATTGAGGGCCGGGATAGATGATCCCGCCGATACATTGGCGCTGCGCGATCTGAGCGCCCAAAAATATGAATCAACAAATGGGGAGACTGCGATGAGCAAGCAAGCAAGGCTCGTTGGTTGGACGATGGGGATTCTGGTGTCGATTTCGACGCCCGCTGTTCTTGGCGGTGAGTTGGATCCACCAGCCGGCGCGGTGGCGCCGACGATGAAGGATCTCGATGACGTGGAGCCGAGGCAGATCCTCCGTAACGACTTCGATGGGTTGAACCCGATCGTGATCAATTCGTCCGGATCGTATTATCTGGGTGAGGAGATCCTGGCGTTCT
>JAJDDA010000103.1 GCA_029260535.1 Phycisphaerales bacterium
GGCCGATCCCAGCCGGGATCACGCTCAGGGGTCAATCCAGGGTGCTGATCCCGGAGCCGGACATCAGCTCAGAACAAGGGCTGAGCGAGCTTCGGGCACAGATCAAGCGATTGCAGGACGGGGCGAAGATGACGCACCCAAGCCCCATCTTTGGCCGCCTCGATCAGGACCAGTGGATGGGGCTGCACCTGCGGCACGCCGCGTTGCACCTGAGTTTTCTGGATCCGGGAGAGGCCTGATCGCGGCTATTACGGCAGTGATTTGAGGAATCGACCCCATCTGGGCAGGTAATAGTTTTCGGGATCGACAGAGAACGCGATGGCGCCGGACCGGCCGACGATCTTGCTCTCTTTGACGAACCCGAAACTGCGAGAGTCGCCGCTCTCGTCTCGGTTGTCACCCATCAGGAAATACTGCCGCTCGGGGACCACCACCGGGGCGAAGTCGCGAGCCGCGAATTTGCCAGGCTTGGTGAAATGCATCACCGCGTGCGGCTCGGCATCCTTCAGCGTTTCTTCCTGGACCAGCCGGATGTCGGCGTGCTCGATGCCCTCGAGCAGGGCGTCTGCGTCGGTTTGATCGATCGGCTCGTAGTTGCAACGCGTGCCGTTGACATAGACGAGCCCCTGCCTGATCTCGAGGGTGTCCCCGGGGATCCCGACGACGCGTTTGACGAGGCGGGTTCCGTCTTCGGGTGAGAAGCAGACGACGATGTCGCTTCGATCCGGCGTGTCCCATCTGGCGATCCATCGCATAGTCAGCGGGGCGCGGAGCCCGTAGGCGACCTTGTTCACGTAGATCCGGTCACCCTCCAGGATGGTCGGCTTCATGGATCCGGTGGGGACATCGTTCCAATCCGCGAAGGCGGAGCGGACAATCGTGAGCGTAATCACCACAGTCCCGACCGGCTTGATCCACTCGATCCAGACCCTCCGCATGGGTCCCAGCTTGGCCATCTCGGCCTTGTATTGGTTCTTTTTTTCGCGTTTGCGCTGGAAATATCCCAAGATTCGTTCCTTCATTCGTGCCGCCATGATCGTGTCGCTGCGAGTACTACCGGACCATCGTTGAATGTGTTCATTGAGCCGCACCCAATCCCGGCATCGACCATAGACCCCATCGGGTGAGAAGCGTGACCGATCCCGCTCGACCGGGCGGCAACCATCGCAAACGGCCCTGATCGCCCTTACAACCTGCGCCGGGTCTTATGCGCACCCCGCGAATACCCGATTTGAAGATTGATATGCAACACCACACGAATCGTCCGAAAACCCGTCAAGCCCTGCTCACATTGGCCGCCCTCTCGCTGGGTTTCGCCGGCCTGCGCGCGATCGCGCAGACACCCGAGCAGGCAACGCCCAAGGTTCTACCAACCTCTGCGGTGGATGCCGTAAAGGTTGCGAGCACGCTGAAAGAGGGCGAGACCTTCCGGTACAGCATCCGGAGCCGGAGCGTGCAGCAGCACCAGAAGCCGGACGAGTCGATCGTCAAGTGGATCAACCGCCGGACGCTCCTGATCTCATGCGTGGTGCTTGAGCCGGACGCGGAGATCGGACCTCGTGTGCAGGTCACCTTCGATGAGATCAGCTTTGCGTTGCTGTCGCCGACCAAAGCGCTGCGGTATTCAAGCGTGAATCAGCAGATGAACACCATCGGCGCTGCGGTGACCGTTGCGATGGATCCGATCGTTGACGCCAGCATCACGCTGACACTCGACCACGAGGGCGTGATCCGCCAAGTCGCGGGCACGGACCGTTTGCTCCGGGAGAAGGAACTCCGGCAGTATTCCGAGCACATTGTCGGCGAGGACGCGATCGATCAGCTGCTTGGCCCGATCTTCCACCCCATGGCGGAGCCGGTCAGTGACACCGGATCCGAGCCCTGGCAATCCAGAGAACAGATGCTCTTCGAGGATTTCGCGACGATCGATTTCCGCGAAGAGTGGATCCTCCGCAGGAAGAACGCCGGCAGAGCGACGTTCAAGATCATGAGCGATGTCACCGCGGAGTTCGACGAACGCTGGCCGGAGGCCGTGCTTGCTGACCACAGGACCATCGGGGCGTACACCTGGGATGAGGTCGCGGGAAGGCTGCACCACACCGAGATCAACCGGTTCTATGTGGGTGATCTCGAGAACGACCCGGACGGCCCCTCGATCGCTGGCGAAGAGGTGCTGACCATCAGCGCCCCGATCGGCGACAACTGACCGCACGCTGATCCGTACAACAGAGGGCGCCGCCTGAGCAGGCCTTGCACGCTTGTTGCGTTCCGCTGCGCTGCGCGTCAGAGTCCTCAACCGCCATGCCGACACGCCATCCCCGATTATCACAGAATCCCGGCGCCCATTGGTATCTCGTCGGGGCCGTTCTGATCGTGATGGGACCGATCGCGCTGGCGTGGTCGCTCTTCGCAGGCGCCAGCGCCCTGACCGCGGGCAATCAGCGGTTCACCGCTCCGGGGGGCGCCACGGTTCGGACCTCGGAGCCAGGCGAATTCTCGCTCTGGAGGGTGCTCGAAGAGGGCGCCTCGCCGGCGATCCCGGTCGGGATCCGGATCACGATCACCGAACCGACCATGGGCGGCGAGTACGAGTTGGAGCCGATCCCGAGAGTCCCCGAGCGGATCGGGGACATCCAGCGTGTTGAGATCGCGCGCACCAGTTTGCCGACTCCGGGTCCAATCGAGGTCTACGTCGAGGGTCATTTCGATCCCGGCGAATTTCAGTTCGGGCCCTCAACAGGTCCAGGCCCCGCTGGCGGCGGGTTGGTCGGGCCATCGATCGCGAGCAATCTCAGCGGCGGCATCTATTCGGTGGGCACGCTGCTCTTCGGGTCGCTCTCGATCGTGGGGATGATCCTGGGCATCACGGTGATCGTCGTGGTCTGGGTCGCGCGCGACCGGTCGGGAAGAATGGACGACGAGCCGGACGATCAGTCGCAGGACTGACCGAAAGAGGCGATGAGTTGCCCGAGGTCGGCGGTGTCAACAACGTTGTCACCGTTGAGATCGCCGAATGGGCCAGGGCCTCCGAACGCGCCGACCAACCCTCCGAGATCAGCGGTATCCACAACGCAGTCGCTGTTAATGTCGCCGATCAGGGAGGTCACGGTCCAGCCGTCGAGGCTCTGGCTCATGTAGAGGTTCCTTGCGGTCTCATCGAGGACCAGCGGTGTCTCATCGACCACCGTCACGGAGATCGCGTGCTGACCTGAGCCCAGCGGGAAGGAGCCCGGCGCGAAGATGTTCCCGTTCGCCCCAGAGATGGGGAGCCCATCGGAGAACCACTGGATCGACAAGTCGTGACCGACCGGGTTGACCGTCTGGAGCTCGATCGTGTTCCCGCTGTTGTAGAGCCCAGGGGGTGAGGCGCTGTCGATCGGATCGACCAGCTTGTAGATCTCGATGATCAGTTGCTCGGTGGAGACGTTATTAAACGGGCGGCCCAAGTTGCGCATCATCGAGTTGTTGCTGGGGCGGTAGATCCCGAGAACGGAATAGTTGCACCCCTCGAACGTGCTGGTCGAGCCACCCTCGTCCGGCTCGCCGAGCCAGTCGTGCCACTTGAACTGCGATGACGACATCGAGGCGGCATCGAAGATGGAGGAGTTGACCGCGCTGGGCTCACCACCGGTGTAGGTCGTCGGACCGCCGTAGGTGTACTCGTCGGCGAGGTCCCCCATCGCGTGACCCAGCTCGTGGATCGCGATGCCGGGCGCCAGGCCGTTGCCGCCGGCGTAGGTTCCCAGATCGGAACTTGGATATCCCGCGCCGCCGTACTTGCTTGAGTTCGCCACGGCGAAGACCTGATCGATATCCGGCGCGTTGTTGGCGTACTGGAAGGCGAAGAAGGTGCTCACGCACAGGAGCCGCTCGATGCCGTTGCACCAGTACCCCATGTTGAGCGCGGTGTCGCGGAATGTTCCCTGCGCCGGGTCGTGATCGACCCCTGATTCATTCGAGATCACCTCGACACGGTGCGCGTTGAAGAAGTTCTGGTAGTTCGAGAAGGGAGGTGTGGCGAAGAGCTCGTTCAGGCCGGTCTGGCAATGCGCTTCGTACGTCTCCAACTCTTCAGCGAGGTACCCGTCACCTACAAAGACCAGATCGACGCGGTTGCTCGGCTCGCCGTTGTCGATCATGGCGACCACGTTCGCAATGAAGGCGCCCCTGGGGCCGACCCCGGGCTCGATCTCGGGTTTCGGCTCATCGATCACGCAGCCGAATGTGAGGTGCTCGGAATGTGGGAGCGCCGACAGTTTGACGGGGTCGGTTTCGATCCCTTCGGATTGCCCTTCAATAGGAGGCGCTGCGATCGAAACACCGACAGCCAGTCCCGCGGTACACGCGAGCCCTGCGAAATTCATTGTCCGAGCATTCAATCTGAGCATTCCTGGCCTTTCGTCACATTCATCGGCGATCAACAACCTCGGCGTTTGGACACCGAAGTCCGAAAACTCACTCTTCTCATTGTTTCATGCGATTCGGTCAGCCCGCAAGGGCCAATCCGCGCGAGCCAATGAGCAACCCTACTGTTCGCGACGGCATCAGGAAAGAAGAATCCTGACGACACCTTCCATCAATTCGCCGCCGCATGGCTGCCACTGGAAACCAACCGATGAGCAACACCGCCGCCGCTGACCCGCGAGCCAACCGTCCTGAATATGTGTTGGGCGCAGGAGATGACGAACTCCAGCGTCTCGGGCTCCAGCACCGGCTGTGGTCGGACGAATCCAACCGGATCTGGCGCGACGCCGGGTTTGGTCCGGGGCAGACGATCCTTGATGTCGGTTGCGGCCCTGGGTTCGCGTCCTTTGATCTGTCGCCGTTGCTCGAGCCTGAAGGGCGCCTGATCGCGATCGATGAATCGAAGCGGTACATCGACTTCCTCAACACCGAAGCGGAACGCCGGGCGATCACGAATATCACCGCGAGCGTCGGCGATGCGCAGGCGATCGACCTCCCGCCGGAATCCATCGACGGCGCGTGGGAGCGCTGGGTGATGTGCTTTACGCCGAACCCTGGAGCGGTGGTCAAGGGTGTCGCAAAGGCGCTCAAGCCGGGTGGTGTCTTCGCGACGCAGGAGTACTTCAATTACCGCGCGCTGACGCTGGCGCCACACACGGAGCTGTTCGAGCCGGTGAAGCATGCGATCCGTGCGAGCTGGCTGGATTACGGGGGCGACGACGACATCGCCGGCAAGCTCCCCCGGTTGATGCGGGAAGCCGGGCTGGAAATCATCGAGACCCGACCGATCGCCCGCATCGCGCGCCCCGGCGAGGCGATGTGGCGCTGGCCCAGCAGCTATTTCGAGGTCTTCCTGCCCAAAATCGTGGAAGAGGGTTACCTGAAGGAAGCCGAACGCGCTGCGTTCATGGATGAATGGGCGCGACGATCCGAGGATCCGAACTGCTTTTTCTGCACACCGCCGATGGTGGCGATCCTGGCGCGTAAGCCGAAGTAGTGCTTCGGGAATCTACTTCTCCAGCACGAACGAGCGCTCGGCGTACAGCTTCTCGAGTTTCACCGTCATCGGCTCTGTCGCGCCGAGTTCGGTGCCGCAGGCGATGAGCAGGTCAACGAGGCCCTCGAAATCCGCGAGCGCGATCGTCTCGGGGCCGACCGAAGCCAGACCATCGAACCCCGGCTTCTCCACCTCGTCGAGCTTCGCCATGTTGTGGTAATTGCCAAGCGGGAGGCACACGCACGTCGCCTCGTAGCCGTACGCGCAGTACGCCGTCGCCTCGCAAGCGCCTCCCGGCATGAGTTTGCGCTGCCACTTGAACTTATCAGTCTGTTCGCCAGGGGCCACGGGGGTCCCGGCGGGGCGGTCGGCAGTCCCGGCGAGTTTTTCGCACACTTTTGCAACCGCGCCGGTCAGCGAGGGGCTGAACGTGGTCATCCGGTCGCCGACGCGGACGATGGGTCCGGCGCCGATCGGGGAATCCTGCATACTCCGCGAGTTCTCGAGCGCCACGACACGCGAACCGGACGGGATCGTCCCGAGCTTGCACGCCGCGATCGCACCGATAAACCCGACCTCTTCAGCGAGCGTCAGCAGCACACGCACATCCGGTGGGGTTTCGAGATCACCAAGGCAATCGAAGGCGCACAGCGCCGCGACCACCGCGGCCAGATCATCGCACACCCTGGCGCGCACGAGTTGGTCCTCTTCGCTGATCGTCGTTGTCGGGAGTGCCCAGATCGCGATATCGCCGGGCTTTAACCAATCGACCGGCGTATCGAAGCGGAACTCGCAGATTCTGAATAATTGCTCCGGCGGGCTGGGCTCGATATGCGAGACGATCACACCTGGAATTGGCGGCGCGGGGTCGTCGTTCATCGAGTGCGCCTCGATCTGGCCATCGATGAAGTAGGGCTCGCGTACGCCGCCAAGGAATCTCGCGGTGGCGGTCGCCCCGCCGCTGCCGACGTCGTCGATCACGAATGCGGGGTGATCGAGGTGGCCTGTATAAAGGATGGGGCCCTTGTCGCTCGCGGCCGAATGCTTGACGCACTCGGGGCGCTGGATAAGCATGTTCCCCGCGTCATCGGTGATGATCTCAACACCTTCGCGCTGGTCGACCCACCTCCGGACCCACTCGATCACACGGCGCTCGCGCCCGGTCGCGGTGGGAAGGGATGTCAGCTCGATCAACCACTGCCGGTGTTCCTGCAAACGCCTCGCATCTTCTACCATGGCCCAAGCGTACACCCAGCGGACCGAACTCACACGCCCGATCCCCGACGGAGCAACGAAACATGCACCGAATCCTCCCCGCCTTGAGTTTCCTGGGCATCGCCCTGCTCGCGGCGCCTTCGCTCGCGCAGACCAGCGCCTCGGCGCCAGACGCCGGCGCGATCGCGGCATCGCACCTCGAGGGCGCCGGCGGGGACCCATTCGCTGGATATCTCGAAGCGGGTGAGGTCATCGAGGGAGTCCCGGCCCCCAAATCGATCCTCGGCCACGCCATCGGTGAGCAATTCAGCCGGCACGCGAACGTGCTGCGGTATCTCCGGACGCTCGCTGGAAGTTCTGATCGGATGCGGATCGAAACCTACGGCCAGACCCACGAGCGGCGTGATCTGGTCGCCTGCACGATCTCATCCCCTGCCAACATGGCGAGGCTCGATGAGATCCTGGCGCTGAACAGCTCGCTCACCGATCCACGGACGCGATCCGCGCGTGATGTCCGCGATGCGATCGAGAACAACCCGGCGATCGTCTGGTTCAGTTTCAACGTCCACGGCAACGAGCCCTCGTGCACCGAGAGTGCGCTCCAACTCGCCTACACACTGGCCGCGAGCGAAGACCCGATCGTCAGCGATATTCTGGAAGGGGTTGTCATCGTCATCGATCCATGCCTGAACCCCGACGGACGCGAGCGGTACGTCTCGTGGATCCACGGCGTCACCGGCGCCAGCCCCAACCCCAATATTGATGCCGCCGAACATTTCGAGCCCTGGCCCCAGGGCAGGACGAATCATTACTACTTCGATCTCAACCGCGACTGGCTCTGGGGCGTGCACCCTGAATCTCGCGCCAGATTAGAACTCTACAAGCGGTACCTCCCGCACCTGCACATCGACTTCCACGAGCAGGGGTACCAGAGCCCCTACTTCTTCGGTCTTGGTGAAAAACCGTTCAACAAGAACATCCCGCAGGAAACGATCGACTGGGTCGGCCGGTTCGGCTCGGCCAACGCGGAGTCGTTCGACGCGAGGGGCCTCGTCTACGCGACGAAAGAACGGTTCGACTACCTCTACCCCGGGTACGGCAAGGTGCTGCCCACCTACCACGGCGCCGTCGGGATGCTCTGCGAGAAAGGCGGGCACTCCCGCGCGGGGCTCGCGATCGATTTCAACGAGGAGCACGTCCTGACCCTCCGCGAGCGGGCGGCGCACCACTTCATCGTCGCGATGAGCGATCTGGAATACGCCGCGGCGAACAAGCGGGAGAACACCGAGCGGTTCGCGCGGTACTTCACGCTCCCGGCGGACCGCGACGCGTATGCACCGGTCACTTATGCAATCCACAAGGACAACGACCCGGCGCTGCTGGGCAAGCTCGCGGATCTGTGCGCGATGCACGACATCGAGATCAGCGAGCCGGGCAGCGGGGCGCGTGTGCGCGCTTCGGAAATTCTCGATTATCGCACCGGCGAGCAAACGGACGCTCCGCCCAGTCTTGATGATTGCTGGCTGATCTCCGGTGACCAGCCGAGGGGCGCGCTGGTCCGCGCCGTCTTTGAGCGGGCAACGTTCGTTGAAGAGCCCGAGACGTACGACATCACCGGGTGGTCGCTCCCCATCGTCTGGGGCCTCGATGCGTGGTACATCGAGCAGAACATCAGCGCGTCTCCTGTCGATCTCGCCGAGGTGCGTCGGTCCCCACAACACGAAACTACTGGTCGGGTCGCGACGATCATCAATGCGGATCAGCACCACTTCCCACGCGCGATCGGCGCCCTGACCCGGCTCGGGTGCTTCGCGAGGATCGCCGGTGCGCCGTTCACGATCGATGGCGCCCGGTTCCCGTCGGGGTCGATCATCGTCCACCACATCAGGAACACCGGCGCGATCGACGACCTGCTCCGCGAGTGCCGATCGCTGGGTGTTGCGGTCCACAACACCGATCGCGGTGTCACCGAAGAGGGGCATGTGCTCGGCGCCAACGACAACTCCCGGTTCACAGCGCCCTCGGTGCTGCTGCTCCGTAACGAGCCGACCAGCGCGTACAGCTTCGGGCAGCTCTGGATGCTCCTCGACATCGAATCGCGCATCCCCCACACCGCGGTCAACACGAGCAGCCTGAGACGGGTTGATCTTGAAAACTACAACGTCATCGTGATCCCGCACCTGTCGGGGAACCTGGGAGCCGCGCTCTCCGAATCAACGAACGGGCGTCTTGAGGCGTGGGTCAAAGCCGGCGGGACGGTCGTAGCGATCGGCTCCGCGAGCGATTGGGCAGCGAAGCGGTTCCTCGGTGACCCCGACGACAAACCAGATACCGATGAGAATGGAAAGGACGAAGACCCGGAAGACCGGGACCTGACGTGGAGCGAACGCAAGGACCGTGACGTGAGCAAGAACATCCCCGGCGCTCTGCTCGCTGCTTCGGTGGACAATCAGCACCCGCTCACCGCTGGCGTCCGCAACTGGGTCGGCGTGATCAAGCGTGGGGATCGCGTCGCGCCGCTTCGCGCCAACGGCGCCGCGGTCGCGCGGTTCGAGAGCGAATCACTCGTCATCGGTGGCGTGATCGCCGACGCGAAGGCGGAAGAGATCGCGAGCAACGCCTTCATGTCGATGCACCGCGTTGGCTCTGGTTCGGTCGTGTGCTTCTCGGATGATGTAACAATCAGGGGCTTTGCGCACGCCCCGGTTCGGCTGATCCTCAACGCGATCACGCTGGGTCCGAGCATCCGCTGAAGATTGAATCGGGCATTCAAAAAGAACAGCGGGCGCCCAACCGGGCGCCCGCTGCGGATCGCAACTGTGATTAAACACTAAAAAATATTACCGCTTGCGGCGGGTCGCGGCGATGCCGGCGAGGCCCATCACGCAGAGCGCGCCCGGCGCGGGGACTTCGGTGCCGAGCTGATCACGGACAGCGCCATTAGCAAAGCCGCTGGTGAGGATCTGAACGTAAGCATTCTCACCAGCGCCGAGGGCGCCGTTGATCAGGGCCGCTGAGAAGCCCGCACTTCCGACAAGCATGCCGTCGCCTTCAGGACCGGTAGCGCCAGGGCCACCCATCGAGATGAAGATCGCGCCAGTCTGACCAACTCCACCGGGGTAGATCCCGATTCCAGTGACGGCGTTCAGATTGGTGTATGTGATCGACCAGGAAATCAATTGACTCCCCGCGTCAAACGTCATGGTCCCGACCGCGGCCCCGTCGACGTCGCCACCACCGACAACCTGCGATCCGTCCATGTCGTACGCGTAGCTGACCGGGCCACCCGCAAACGCGGACGCGCACGTCATAGCAACGACGCCGAGCGCCATACCAACAATTCGATTGTTCATAACTCTCTGACTCCCTGTAGTTAAATTACGTCGCCTGTGCAGCAACGCCGAGCTTTGAGCCCGTTTCCCTTGTGTGCAACCTCACTGTATGAATTGTCATCTAGGTTGCAAGAAAAAAAAACAATTTCAGATGTCCCGGCAAGCCACGCCTCACGGATCTCCCTTCATGACCGTGGTTTGGGCGGAGCCAAATCCAGTCAGATTTTTGAACAAAAACACGCGGAGAACGCTCTTGCAGCGGCCTCTCCCCTACGATCCGCCACGATGACCACACCATTTTCCCCCATTGCCGACGTGCTCGATGACCTCCTGAACGGGAAGATGGTCATCCTGACCGACAACGAGGACCGCGAGAACGAGGGTGATCTGGTCCTCCCAGCTCAGATGGCGACCCCCGACGCGATCAATTTCATGCTCACCTGCGCCAGGGGCTACATGTGCCTCTCGCTCACCGAAGCGGACTGCGACCGCCTCGATCTGCACCCGCAGGCCGCCAGCAACACCTCGCTCCGGGCAACCCCGTTCACCGTCTCTATTGATGGCGCTCCCAAGCACGGCGTCGGGACCGGGGTTTCGACCTTCGACCGCGCCAAAACCGTCCAACTCGCGATCGATCCCCACTCGACCCCAGACGACTTTGTCCGCCCCGGGCATATCAACCCGCTGCGCTCGCGCGATGGCGGTGTGCTCGTCCGGATCGGACAAACCGAGGGCTCGCTCGATCTTTGCCGACTCGCGGGGCTGCACCCTTCAGCGCTGATCATCGAGATCGTCCGCGAGGATGGCGAGATGGCGCGGATCCCCGATCTCGTCAAGCTTGCTGCGGAACACGACATCAAGATGTGCTCGGTGGCGCAGATCATCGAGCACCGGCTCCACCGCGAGACGCTCGTCCACCGGCACGAACCAACCGCGGGTGTCGAGATCGAGACAGAGTTCGGCACGTTTAACCTCATCGCGTTCGATTCCGCGGTCGATCCGCAGCCGCACCTGGCGCTGACGCTCGGCGGCGTGGGCAAGCTTGATCCGAGCGGTGAGCCGATCGTCCGCGATGAGCCCACGCTTGTGCGCATGCACCGGCGGCATCTGCTCGGCGACATCTTCGGCGCCTTCGATTCCGGTCACGACGGTTCGTCGAGCGCCGTTCTTCGCGAATCGATGCGGCAGATCCAG
>JAJDDA010000104.1 GCA_029260535.1 Phycisphaerales bacterium
TCTTCGCCGGACGAGCAAGGGTCGGCGGAAGGCGTCTTTGCGCCGGCGTGGTGGGAGAATGTTGCGGAACGGATCTTCCGTATCGAATCTGACGCGGGCATGGTGCGAGCCGGGTCAAGCTGGGAATCGAGCCGGCTGCAGAGGCGCGTGCTCGCGCTGTCGCTGAGCAGCTTGATCGAGCACGAGGTGGTCTCTGTTATCGGGGGTCGTGTCGAGATCGAAGGGCGCGGCGGATTCACGGTTGATTTTTCGGAGGACACTTTCGCGAACGAAAACCCGAGCTCGATCGAGGAGCAGGCGATCGAGACGCGGACGGTCTGGGATTCGACTTTGGGTCGGCTGTCCGAATATCGTTCGGAGCAGGTGCTTCAGATCCACCAGACCTGGGAAGGGATCGAGGTCGCTCGGCGGTATTCAACAACGACCAGGGTGCGGCGTTTGTTTGGTTCTGCGGGATCTGCAACTGGATCGGATCCATAGAGGGACCGATCGGTACAACAATCGCAGGCTGGCCTGGCCGCATGGCGCGGGAGTCCGGCTGGCGCTAGGAATGAATTCGAGCGTGGCAGGTTCTAAGCCACAGTTCTATGAGATGAATTGGAGTTGACTGATGCGGAACGTATTTATCCGAGTGCTTCTTCCTGTTGCGATCGCTTCGCTGCTGTTGGTAACGCCGAACGGCGCGCGCGCTGCAGACGAGAGGGATCTCGCTTGTGAGTTCGAGACCGAGGGTCGGGTGGTCGTCGTTGGCGATCTCTTCAGCGAATACAACGAGTTTTTCCGGATCCTGAGGCTGCGCGAGTTGATCGACGAGGACGCCGACTGGATCGGCGGCGACGCGCACTTGGTGCAGACGGGGAACATCTTCCCGCGTGATAACGATTGGCGCCGGATCAATAATCTGGAAGCCGAGCATGAGGACATCCTGAAGCTCCTGATGAAGCTCGAGGTGCAGGCGGAGGAAGCCGGCGGCAGGGTTCATGCTCTGCATGGGATGGAGGATGTGATGGTGCTGCGCTGGCGCATGGAGACACAGCCCCGCGAGGTGCAGGCGCTGTGGGCCGGGCCCGACGCGCAGGCGAAGCGTGATGCGCTCGAAGAGCGGTGGCTGGTCGATCACAACCGGATCATCCAGCAGATCGCCGAGCACAAGCACGAGAGGCTGATCCAGCAATTTCACGATTACATGAACGCCTTTTACAGGCCGGGGAGTGTGGAGTTCCTCGAGCGGTACGGTTCTTATGATGCAGAGTCGCACACCATCCGGTACGACACCGAGATCGGCGCGTGGATGCGCTCGCGGAACGCGATCATCAAGATCAACAACGTGCTGTACGGGCACGCCGGGCTGAGCCCCCAGTTCCTGGGGTTGAGCGATGATCCGGGTGCGAAAGCGGATGTCGGTGTGGTATCGCTGCGCGAGGTCAATGATCTGGTCCGGGCTCGGAACGACGACCCGGGGCTGCTGGTGCCGATCAACATTGATACGAACGGCCCGGTCTGGTGGCGTGGACTTGATGACATGGGTTCCGGCGGGTTGCGCGAGTACGCTTTGGAGGTGCTCCCGCTCTTCGGCGCCGATGCGATTGTTGTTGGAAACAACGCCGCGAGGAATATCCGGCAAGACCAGAACGTGTTCCTCGTCGATAGCGGTGTGGGATCACCGACCAGGAGCGCGCCGGTCAGTGTGCTGGAGATCGATGGGGATCAGTGGAAGATCTACATCAATCAGCGTGCGGTTGAGCAGGGCGTGATTGCGCCGCTGGTTCATGAGGGTGGACCCGACAACCCGGTCATCCCCGGCGGCGAGGTCCCGAAGCTCGAAGATCAGAACAGCAGGGACTGATCCCGTAATCATTTTTTAGTCTGTGGTGTTCTGTGCGCAGTGCGCAACGAGCAGGCTGTCTGCTGCCTCGACAACTGTTTCGCTGTCGATCTGTTCGATCGCGCACCGCTGCGGGTGATCGTTGGCGACGCTTGACGCCTGGAGCGTGGGATCCGCGAGGACGATGCGTTCCAACTGGTGCGGGATGGTTGTCCAGCGGTGGTCGGTGGGGCCGAAGAGCGTGACGACCGGGATGTTGAAGGCCGCGGCGATGTGCCTTGGTCCGGTGTCGTTCGTGATCATGATCGAAGCACGGCGGACGATCGCTTTAAGCGAGGCGAGGGTGATCCCGAGATCCGCGGTGGAGATCGCGGTGTTGGCGCCCGCGTCGCGTGCGATATGCTCGGTGAGTTCCGCTTCACCCGGGGAGCCGCTGACAATCGAGCGCAGGTTGTGTGCTTCGTGCAGGTGGCGTGCGAGGCGCGCGAAGCGTTCAGCTGGCCAGCGCTTGGCGGAGTTGTTGCCGCCCGGGTTGAGGATCGCGAAGGGTTCGTTTGGCGCGATGCCCGCTCGGCGGAGGCTCTCCTGTGCGGCCTCCTCTTCGGATGGCGTGGTCATCAGCGACAATGGCGGCATCGTTTCGATGGCATCGCTGATCGGGCTCTCGCATGGGCTGAGGATGTGCGCAACGAGGCGCATGTAATACGAGCACGCGGGGATGGGCGCCCAGTCGTTGGCGTGTTGCTGGTCCTGATCGAAGGGTGGTGTATCGCGGCGTTTCGGCGGGATGAGCCCTGCGGTGAGCAGGAACGATCGGCCGTCGCGTTCGTAGCCGACCCTTCGGGGGATTCCGGCGATGCGCGTGGTGAGCGCCGATGAGAACGAATTGGTCAGCAGCAGCGCGGTGTCGTACCGGAGCGGTCGGACCCTTGCTGCGGCGCGCTTGGGACCCATGACGCCGGCGCGCGCATCGATGTGGGTTTGATCGAAGAAATCGGTTCCCGCGAGGATGTCGTCGACGCCTGGTCGGAGCAGCGCGCCGAGGAAGGCGCCCGGGAGGTGGTCGCGGAGCGCGCGGAGCGCGGGGGTCGCCATGACGGCGTCGCCGACCCAGGTTGGCATAACGACCAGGAGCCGACCGGGTCGCGGGGCATCGCCTGGGGTGCGGGTCACGCGGAGGCTCCGGTTTCGCGGAGGATGATGGCGCCGGCCTGATGGAGCGTCTCGACGACGAAGTCGGCATCGCTGGTGTCGGCCTCTTCGGCGGTGTACAGATCGAGACGCGGGGTGAGGATGGTTCGGGCGCCAACAGCCTTTCCGGCGGTGCAGTCCCTGGCGGAATCGCCAACCATCCACGATTGTGACAGATTAATGTCGAAATCTTCCGCAGCGGATTGGAGCATCCCGGGGGCCGGTTTCCTGGTGTGGTGCTCTCTGGTGTACTCGGGGACGGTCCCCTTGGGGTGGTAGGGGCAGTAGTAGAAGCCGCTGATGTGCCCGCCGAGTTGCCGGTTGACCTCGGCGTTGACGGCGTCGACCTCGCAGGTGGTGTACCGGCCCCGGGCAACCCCGCCCTGGTTGGAGATGACGAAGAGCGTAAAGCCATATTGTTTCAGGAGTTGGATTGTTTCGACGACGGTGGGAAGGGGGCGGACGAGCGTTGGATCGCCGAGGTCACCGGTTTCGGTGGCGTCACGACAATGGATGAGGGTGTCGTCTCGATCAAAGAAGATGGCTGTGGGCTGTTTGGGCATCGGGTGAGGATAGGTTCAAGGATGGCGGGAGTCGGGGCCTGGGATGACCGAAAACCGAGATGCAGGGTTGTTCAGGGCGCTGGATGGGGCCTAGGCTTGCAGCCCCACGGGTCGTTTTCGGCTCGTTCGGGGATCTTGAGTTTGATTCGTTCCGGGCGTCGTTTCTGCGTCGTCCGCCTTGTCGCTGGGCGGCATCGGGGCTACATTCCCCGGCCCAACGGTCGCATCGACCGGTGACAGGGGTGTTGGTTTGCCGCCGTAGCTCAGTGGTAGAGCACACCCTTGGTAAGGGTGAGGTCATGGGTTCAAGTCCCATCGGCGGCTTTGGTTTCGGTCCCGCGATGAGTTTGGTGGGGCGTCTTTCGGCGCCTGCGGGATCGGATACAGATTGACTGTTGTTTGCGGCGTCGAGTTGGCGCTGTGACGCTCTGGTTTCAGAGCGATAAACTTTGGATGTCGTTGTGGTTGCTTCTTGCGCCGCTTCGGCTGTGGAACACTTTGCACGGTGCGTGCGGGCCGGTGGTTCGCGTTAGCACTCATCGCATTTTCTGAGAGGTAGTGGCGTTATGGCCAAGGAAGTTTTCGAGCGCACAAAGCCGCACGTCAATGTTGGCACGATTGGCCATATTGATCACGGCAAGAGCACCCTGACCGCCGCGATGTCGGCTCGGTCTGCTGCCCGTTTCGGTGGCGAGATCAAGTCGTACGCGGATATCACCAAGGGCGGTACGGTCCGTGATTCGTCGAAGACGGTCACGATCCATTCGTCCCATACAGAGTACGAGACAGAGAACCGGCACTACGCTCACGTGGATTGCCCGGGTCACGCTGACTTCGTCAAGAACATGATCACCGGCGCCGCCCAGATGGACGGCGCAATCCTGGTGGTCTCTGCCGCTGACGGCCCGATGCCCCAGACGCGCGAGCACGTCCTGCTCGCACGTCAGGTGAACGTGCCGCACATCGTTGTCTTCATGAACAAGGTTGACCTTGTTGACGATCCCGAGCTGCTCGAGCTCGTCGAGATGGAGATCCGCGAGCTGCTCTCCAAGTACGACTTCCCCGGCGACGACCTCCCGGTCATCAAGGGCCAGGCGAAGGCCGCGATGGAAGACCCGCACAGCGACGAGGCCAACAAGGGCATCGACGAGCTGTTCGACGCGATTGATACGTACATCCCGCAGCCCGAGCGTGAGGCCGACAAGCCCTTCCTGCTCGCGATTGAGGATGTCTTCTCGATCAAGGGTCGTGGTACGGTCGCGACCGGCCGTATCGAGCGTGGCATGTGCAACGTCGGCGACATTGTCGAGATCGTCGGTCTCCACAAGGAGCCCGTCAAGACGACCATCACCGGTGTCGAGATGTTCAACAAGACCCTGGATTCGGGCATGGCCGGCGACAACGTTGGCGCCCTGCTCCGCGGCGTTGAGAAGGACGACATCGAGCGTGGCCAGGTGCTCTGCAAGCCCGGCTCGATCAAGCCCCACACCAAGTTCAAGGGTGAGGTCTACGTCCTCACCAAGGAAGAGGGCGGCCGTCACACGCCGTTCTTCAACGGTTACAAGCCCCAGTTCTACTTCCGCACAACGGACGTGACCGGTGGCATCAACCTGCTCGGTGGCGCAGAGATGTGCATGCCTGGCGACAACATCCAGATGGAATGCGACCTTGGCGAGAAGCCGATCGCGATGGAAACCGGCCTCCGCTTCGCTGTCCGTGAGGGCGGCCGCACGGTGGGCTCGGGCGTCGTGACCGAGATTCTTGAATAGGTCAGCAATCGCCGGCGATTGCCGGCGGTTTGGGTGCAGTATGTGAATTCCCCGACGGGTCCGGGCAGTGGATCCGGGCCCGTCGGCTTTCTTGCTTGAAACAGATCGGATCGACCAATGGCGAAGAAGAAAGCTGATGCACGTGAGTACGTCTGGCTGCAGTGCAGCGAGACGAGCGACCTGAACTACAGGACGCAGGTGCGCGTCAAGGGCGGGCTGTCTGAGAAGCTGAAGGAAGGGCTGATGAAGTACAGCCCGAGGCTTCGGCGGCACACGCTGCATAAGATCAAGCGCAAGTAAACCGCTCGGACGTCGGACGACCGGGCGTTGACAGTGATACGAGTACGCCGGTAGCTCAATTGGTAGAGCAGCGGATTCCAAATCCGCAGGTTGAGGGTTCGATTCCTTCCCGGCGTGTTGATCCGACCCTGGCATCGGCCGCGGTGCGGGTTTCACCCATGGGAATGACCCTTGGCGCGAACCCGGCTGCGGGAATGATCCATTCAGGAGTGCGACGGTATGGCCTTTGGTCTTTACAAATCGGGACAGGGATACTGGACCCGGGTGATGTCCGCGATCGGTGGCGGGACGCTCGGTCTTGCCGCGGCGTCGTGGGCGTGGAGCCAGGCCGGGACGATCAAGACCTCGTATGAGGTGATTTACCTGCAGGCGGTCTGCGCAGGGATTGTCGCGTTCCTGACGGCGATCCTGGTGTACTGGCTGGTCGGGGTGCACCGGAAGTCGAGCGAGTTCCTGATCGCCACCGAGGGCGAGATGCGCAAGGTGAACTGGTCGACGCGGAAGATGATCATGGGGCAGACGTGGGTGGTGGTCGCGATCAGCGTGATCATTGCACTGATCCTGTTCGTGACGGACATCCTGTTCGCGTCGTTCTTCCGCTGGATCAACGTGCTGCAGACCTGACCTGCTGATCGGTCGGTCGATCGGTGCTGGCGTGTTTCGAGAACGCGGGCGGGGTGATCCCTGCCCCTGGCGAGCACGCTCTATTTCAGAGCGATCAAACAACGAATGACAGAGCCAATCATGATGTCCGAAGACACGCTGAACAACACGAACGCGACCCCCGGCGAAGGCCTGAACATCCCCGGTGCGGAGAGTGCGCCTGAGACGGCGGAGCCGAAGCCGACGGCTGGCGCCCCGGCGACGCCGATCGAGGTCTCGAAGGATGCCTTCGATGGTCGCCTCGACGAGCGCACGGACCTCGTCGCTGATGACGACCCGATGACGCAGCCCGGGATGAACTGGTTCGTGTTGCGTGTGGCTTCGAACAAAGAGAGCTACGTCCGCAACACGCTGATCCGCAAGGTGGAGATCGAGGGGCTGACGAACCTCGTCGGTCGGATCCTCGTCCCCACCGAGAAGACCAAAACGATCAAGGGCGGCAAGCAGCGGATCACCGAGACGAAGCTGTACCCGGGGTACACGTTTGTCGAGATGCGTCTTGAAGACGACGGCCGGATCCCGCAGGATGTGTTCTTCCTGATCAAGGAGACGACCGGCGTTGGTGACTTCGTCGGTCCGACGGGGCGCCCGACCCCGATGGCGCCGCACGAGATCGAGAAGATGATTCTCGATTCGCGCAAGCCGGATGAGATGCCTGTTGTGCGTCTGGTCTTCGAGAGCGGCGATCAGGTCACGATCAAGGAAGGCCCTTTCGAGGGTTACGAGGGCACGGTGGACGAGCTGCTGCCTGAGAAGGGCATCGTTCGTGTGCTGGTGACGATCTTCGGTCGTCAGGCGCCGATCGAGCTCGAAGAGTGGCAGATCGCCAAGGTCGAGGACGGCTGAGCCGATCGTGGCTGACTCGACGGTCGAGATTGTTGTTGCCACCGGCAACCCGCATAAATTGGAAGAGGTATCGCGCGTGCTTGCCGGGATCGGCTGGCGCGCGGTTTCACTGCGCGGTGTGATGCTTGCCGATGGGTCGTTCGCGAGCGATGCGGATGAGCCTGTTGAAGATGCGGCGACGTTCGAGGGCAACGCGCAGCTCAAAGCGCGGTATTACGCGGCGCTGACCGGTCGGGTGTGCCTTGCGGATGACTCGGGGCTTGAGGTCGATGCGCTCGGCGGTGAGCCTGGTGTTTACTCGGCGCGGTACGCGGGGGTTGATGGCGACCGGGCGACGCGCGATTCGGCGAACAACGCGAAATTGATCGGGGCGATCGCCGGAGTGCCTGCTGAAGCGCGTGCGGCAAGGTTTGTTTGCGCGATGTGCGTTGCGAAGCCTGATGGCGAGATCGTTGCCGAGGCGCGCGGGACGTTCGATGGGGCAGTCATCACCGAACCGAGGGGGAGCAATGGGTTTGGGTATGACCCGCTGCTGGAACTGCCCGATGGGCGGACCTCGGCGGAGCTGTCTCCCGAAGAGAAAAACGCGATGAGCCATCGGGGGCAGGCGACTCGGATGATCGCGGAGAAGCTCGGGGCGCTCGGTTAAGAATTAAAAATCAGGTGTGCATTGGCACTCGATGCGCCATCCGTGCGCCGGGTGGTCGAAGGCGAGTTGGGCGGCGTGGAGGTGGAGGCGGTCGCCATCGGTGGCGCTGGGGTTGTAGAGAGAGTCGCCTCGGATCGGGGCGCCGAGGCCGCCGGTGTTGGCTGGCGCTGCCGCGTGGACGCGGAGCTGGTGCGAGCGGCCGGTGATTGGGGTGAACTCGACGCGGGTCCAGTCGCCGATGTCGTCGGCGCCTTGGTCGATTATTTCCCAGTGGGTTTGCGAGGGTTTGCCGCGATCGTCGATGATCTTTTTCGGTCGGTTGGGGTAGTCGAAGAAGATCGGCAGGTCGACGGTCCCGGATTCATTGGCGAGATGACCATCGAGCAGCGCGATGTAGCGCTTGGCGACGGTGCGGGCCTCGAACTGCATGGAGATGTTGCGTTGGGCTTCCGGGGTGAGGGCGAAGACGATCAGGCCTGAGGTGTCCATGTCGAGGCGGTGGCAGATGATCGGGCCGGTCGCGCGGGGGAACATCGCGGCGATGCGCGCCGAGGCGCAGTCGGCCTTGTCGGGGCCGCGACCCGGGACGGAGAGGAGCCCCGGGGGTTTGTTCGCGACAACGAAGTCGTCGTGGGCGGTGATGATGGGGATGGTTGTTGTCACGGTGAGATGCAGTTGTATAAAAAAACCGCCCGCCGTGATGGCGAGCGGTTGTAGTGGTCAGGATGTCGCGAAGGCTTGAGCCAGGATCTGGATCAACGCTTCGAGAACTGGAAGCGACGGCGGGCGCCGCGCTGGCCGTACTTCTTGCGTTCGACCTGACGCGGATCGCGGGTCAGGAAGCCGTGATCGCGGAGGGCTTGCTCGAGGGTGGGGTCGTAACCCTTGAGGGCGCGGGCAACACCGAGCAGGACGGCGCCGGCCTGGCCCATGTAGCCACCACCGGAGACATTGACGACGACGTCGAGCTTGCCCCGGGTGTTGGTGACGTCGAGCGGTGCGTAGCAATCGCCTCGGTCGCGCTCTTCGGTGAAGTATTCCTCGACGGTCTTGGTCTTCTTGCGGTTGATGTAGATCTTGAACTCGCCTTTGCCGGGCTTGATGCGGACGCGGGCGACGGCGGCCTTGCGGCGACCTGTGCCCCACCACCAGCCGTCTTTGGGCTCTTTGGCTTCGGCGAGGGGGCGAACGTGGACCTCGGTCGAGGGGGCGGCGACAAGGGATTCCACCTCGGCCGACTGATCGATGGCGAGGGCGGGAGCCGGTGCGGCGGCTTCGGGAGCCGGGGTCGCGGGGGCGTTTGTTTCGGGTGTATCTGTCATTGGTTTGGTCTCAGTCGTGATCGGGCGCCGGCGTGTTTGTTGAGATTGACGCGGGCCGCGGGGTGTTCGGAAGACGTGAGGCGCGGTTGGCGCCGATCAGATGTTGATTTCCAGGGGCGTGGGGTTCTGTGCCTGATGGGGGTGGGTGTCACCCTTGTAGACCTTGAGCTTCTTGAGCATCTGGCGACCGAGCCTGCTCTTGGGGAGCATGCGTCGGACGGCGTCCTCGACGATGAACTCGGGCTTGTACTTCATGACATCGGCATAGGAGCGGGAGGTCTGGCCGCCGGGGTAGCCGGAGAAGCTGTTCTTCATCTTCTGCTCGGCCTTCTTGCCGGTCATGACGATCTTGTCCGCGTTGGTGATGATGACGAAGTCGCCGGTGTCAACGTGGGGGGTGTACTCGGGGCGGTGCTTGCCCATGAGGACGGTGGCGACCTCGGTCGCCATGCGACCGAGGCGCATGCCCTCGACGTCGACGTGGCGCCATTCCTGGGTGATTTCGCCGTTCTTGGCGTAGTAGGTTTGCCGCATTGGATTCGACCTGCTTTCGGCTATACGGGATTGAAGCGGAGGACGGGAGAGTCCTGCGCACGGACAGACAAACAATGCCGCCTGTTGGACGCCTGTTTCTTTGAGAAACGAGCGACTCAACCGCGGTTTTCGGGACTTGCTCTCGGAAATGATCCGGGAGCCGAACCGTGCCCACCGGAAATCTGGTCCAGTCATGGGCGGGGACTACGGGTTGTTGCCATCGGATCAGGGGGCTGGTGGGCCGACCTGATGTACGGATGGCTGGACGGGGGAGGGTAGTCCGGAGTGCGGGAATGTCAAGGGTTTTGGGTGGTGGAGGAGTGGGTCGGATCCCGGGATTCAGGGGCCTCATCCCGGGCGTATAGGAGCGGGAATGCGAGAATCGTCGATCGGGCGTGGGGAGTCGCTAGGATGTGTCTCCTGTGGCTGGATCGGCCTTGTTGGGCTGTGACTCTGGTGGATGGTTGGCCTGCATTGGAGAGGCGTGTGATGGCTTGGATCGCGAAACAATCGGGGACGGCGACCGTCGAGCGGCGGCCTGAGCCTTACCTGACGGACTCGATGAAGACGGAACTAACCGAGCGGTACCTGCCTCGGTTCGAGACGAAGCAGGGCGCGCTGATTCCGGCGCTGCACATGATCCAGCACGCGTACACGTGGATCCCGCTGCAGGCGATGGAGGAGGTCGGGGCGTTCTTGGAGCTCAAGCCTTCGGAGGTCATCGACTGCGCGAGCTTTTATGAAGAGTTCCACCTCCGGCCCCGCGGCGAGCACATGATCGCGGTCTGCCGATCGATCGCGTGCGAGTTCTGCGATCACAAGGCGATCACGGATGTGTGCAGGGAAAAACTGGGGATCGAGGTCGGTGAGACGACCGATGACGGGAAGTTCTCGCTGGTTGAATTGGAGTGCCTCGGATCGTGCGGATCCGCGCCGGTGGCGCTGATCGACGAGGACCTGCACGAGATGCTGACCCCTGCGACGATCGGCGCCGCGATCGATGAAGCGATGAGCGGCAAGCGTGCGGCGGTTGGGGTTTCGACGAGTGATTTGAGTTGAGCGGGGAGCGCCCTCTCCCCAGCCCACACCCCGAGGGAGTGGGAGGAATGATGAATGCGTGAATCACAGAACAAGGTTGGATTGGCGCGGAGTGTTGGGCGGTTCTGGGGGCATCTGGTTGGCGGTGTGAAGGCGGATGTGTCCAGGGATTCGCGGGAAGTCCGGCGCGAGACGGAAGTCCGCGAGGGGGTCGAAACGTCCCACGGCAAAGCGACGCTCCGGCGGACCGTGATAGAAGAGATTGAGTTCAACGGCAACGAAACAGAAAGCGACGAGCGATGACCTGGGAACCGAAGATGAAGGCGGCGGCGCTGACCAAGAACATCCCCACGCTCCCCTTCGGCGACCCGAAGGATCGGCGGATCGTCACGTACGACGCCTACTGCAAGACCGGCGGGTACGACGCGCTGCGTAAGGCGCTGACGATGGCCCCCGACGTGGTGACCGAAGAGGTGAAGGGCTCGCAGTTGCGAGGCCGAGGCGGCGCGGGGTTCCCGACGGGGCTCAAGTGGACGTTCTTGCCCAAAGCCGATGACATCAACAACGTCGGCACGCGGTACCTCGCGGTGAACGCGGACGAATCAGAACCCGGGACGTTCAAGGACCGGCTGCTGATGGACTTCGATCCGCACCTGATGCTCGAAGGGATCGCGATCTGTTGCTACGCGTGCCGGATCGAGAAGGCGTTTATCTACATCCGCGGCGAGTACCACCACCAGGCGAAGGTGCTCGAGAAGGCGATCGCCGAGGCGTACGACAAGGGGATCTTCGGCGGCAAGGGCCTGCTTAACGGTTCGGACACCGCGACAGGTCAACCCTGGAAGGTTGAGTGCTACGTGCACCGCGGCGCTGGCGCGTATGTGTGCGGTGAAGAGACGGCGCTGCTCGAATCGATCGAGGGCAAGCGGGGTTGGCCACGCATTAAGCCTCCGTTCCCGGCGATCGAGGGGCTGTTCGGCAAGCCGACGATTATTAATAATGT
>JAJDDA010000105.1 GCA_029260535.1 Phycisphaerales bacterium
CACGGAGCCCGGCTCCAACTTCAGCACGTCAGGCACGGCGGTTGAGGGCGGGGTCATACACCTGTTGCCGAACGCTGCGGCGATCTTCGGCGGGCCGGCCCCGATCGCCCGGATGACCATCACGAGGCTGACTCCGCTGACGGGCGATCTCAACGACGACGGCGTGGTGGACACCGCCGATCTGGGGTTGCTCATCGGCGTCTTCGGGACGAACAGCCCGGTCGCGGATATCAACGGGGATTCGATCGTCGATACGGCGGATCTGGGGCTGTTGATCGCGAACTTCGGGGCTACGGATCTCTGATCCAATCGAGTGCTGGCTGGTGATCCAGGGGTAGGCGTCCGCCGGTCGGTGGGGCGCCGCTTGGGTGTGGTGAGATGCTAAAGTAGTCGCCACGAACTCGTGGTTCTGCTACGCATAACCACGGCATCCCCATGCTTTCATTGAAGTCATCCCCGAAAGGATCCCACCGACCATGTCCGCTGGCGCCACCTACAAAACAGACGGTTTTCTTTCGTTCGAACTCGCCGAGTGGGCGACGAACCTCAGGTATGAGGACCTCTCCGCTGAGGCGATCGCCGCGGCCAAGCGGTTCTGGTTTGATTCGCTCGGCTGCGCGATGGGTGGGTCGCAGCAGAAAGATTTCAAGATCGCGCTCGACCACTGCAAGCAGATGGGCGGCGCGGAAACATGCGATGTGTTCGTTGACGGGTTCAAGACCAACCCCTCGGACGCCGCGTTCCTGAATTCGCTGATGATCCGCGCGATGGATTACAACGACATCTACTGGAAGCAGGACCCATCGCACCCCAGCGACATCATCTGCGGCCCGCTCGCGATCGTGCAGATGCTCGGCGGTTCGGGCAAGGACGTCATCCTCGGGACGATCATCGCGTACGAGATGGAGATGCGGCTGTGCGAATCGGGCTTCCCCGGTGTCCGCGAGTACGGCTGGCACCACGCGACGCTCACCGGGTTCGCCGCGCCGATCGCGTGCGGCGCGGTGCTGGGGCTCACGAAGGATGAGTTGGTTCAGGCGATCGGGATCAGCGCCTCGCGGACCGGGTCGTTCGGCGCGGTGACCGCGGGCAAGCTGACCAACATGAAGAACACGGTTGATCCGATGGCGACGCGTGCCGGTGTGGAATCGGCGCTGCTCGCCAAGCGCGGGTACTCCGGTCCGGAGCACATGTTCGACGGCAAGGAGGGCCTGTCGCACGTCTTCGGTCACGAGTGGAAATTCGAGATCATGACCGATGACCTGCCGAAGTCGCCGGGCGATCACTACCGCATCCTCGATTGCGGGATGAAGTCGTTCCCGATCGAGGCGCTCAGCCACGCTCCGCTGACGGCGATGATGAAGATTGTTCAGGAGCACTCGATCAACGCGGACGATGTGACCGAGATCAAGGTCGAGGTTGTCGCACGAGCAGCGGACATTCTCGGTGATCCGCACAAGTACCGCCCGACGAGCAAGGAGACGGCGGACCACTCGCTGCCCTACTCGCTCGCGGTTGGATTGGTCGATGGGATGGTGACTCCTCTGCAGTTCAAGCAGGAGCGGATCGACGATCAAGGCCTGATCCCGGTGATGGACATGGTGAAGGTGGTCCCCAACGAGGAGTTCGAGAAGCTCTTCCCGGAGTTCCAGCCGTCGCAGGTGACGATCACGCTCAAGGACGGCTCGAGCCATGTCCAGCGCGTCGATGTGCCGAAGGGCGATCCGCGCGATCCGATGACCGAGGAAGAGATCTCGGTGAAGTTCCATGCGCTCGGTGAGGGGATCATCCCCAAGGCGCAGCGGGAGACGATCCGCGAGATCGCGATGGATCTTGAGAATCAGGCAACGCTCGACACGTTCTTCGCCACGATGCGCGCGTGATGCAACACGTGATCGGATGCTCGGTAACAATTCTCAACTCGCCATCTTTCAGGCGACAACAGGAGAATGGAATTATGAGATCTCGAATCGCGGGTGCGGCCTTTGCTGCGGGTATGTGTGTTGCCCTGACCGGGTGTCAGTCTTCGCAGAAGACGACGGATATCCCGTGGGACGGGCCTGGCGTTTCGTCCTCGCTCGCTGCGGCGCCGATCGGTGAGCCGGTGCAGGTGAAGGATGTCGAGGGCGTCAAGAATTTCTACATCGATGGGCCGCTCTGCGTCGCTTCGCAGCCTTCCGAGGCGGCGCTGCGCGGGTTCGCCGATGACGGCGTCTCGGTGGTGATCAGCCTGCGGTCGGATTCCGAGATGGAGAAACTTGAATTTGATGAGGCCGAGCTTTGCGCCGAACTCGGGATGGATTTCGCGCACATCCCGCTCGGTGGGAAGGACCGGGTCTACACCCCTGAGGCGCTCGCCGAATTCGCGGCGCTGATGGAGAGCCACGAGGGCAAAGCGGTCGTGCACTGCGCTTCCGGCGGACGGGTGACGCTGATGTATGTTGCGTATCTGGTGAAGCACCGAGGGTATGATCTCAACGAGGCGTACGAGGTGGCTCTGAACCTGCGTTATCGGCCGAACCCGGTAGGGATGCTGCTCGGTCGGGAGATCGAGTACCGGTTCGTGGACTGATCGGGCGACCGTTCTTACCGGACGGTGGAGTTTGACCGGTTGGTTTACCCCTCATTGGGTGCACAATGCGCATCGGATCGGAATGCGACCGGAGTCCCCTCTGGATCGTGTCGATAGCCATGTTGTCTGCGCGGAACGGCGCCCCGGCGTGTTGTCGGGGACCGGAGCCGCGATTGGAGGCATTGGCATGCGATCGCATCTCTGGATTGGCATCACCGCAGCAATCGCGGCGAGCGCCCTTGTTGGCTGCAGTAACTCTTCGATGAACACCGCGCGCGTCGGGTCGGCGAAGTCCGTCTCGAGCACCGATATCTGGGGTTTCCAGAACGGTCTGCACCGCGATGGCTCGTTCTGGTTCGCGGGGCAGCCCGATCTCATCGGGATGCGTGAGGCGCGCGATCACGGCGTCCGCACGGTCGTCAACCTGCGCCCCCACGAGCAGAACGAGAACTACGTGCACTTCGATGAGCCGCAGATTGCGTTCGAGCTCGGCATGGAATATTTCAGCATCCCGGTGACTCCCGAGATGATTGCCCCCGAGGCTGTCGCGGCTCTTGCCGAGGCGCTCGAGGGCACGAACCGTCCGGTGCTGATTCACGGCGCGACGATGGAAGAGGTCGGCGGGCTGTGGGCGGCGTACCTCGTGCGCTACCGCGGCATGGCGATCGACGAAGCGATGGCGAGCGCGCAGGCCGCTGGTCTGACCAACGAGACGACCTTCGACGCGGCGATCCGCGCGATGGCGGCTCCGGATTCGGAGGCCCTCTCCGAGTTCGCAACGGTTGAGACCGAGGCGATGCCGGACGCTGACTTCGAGAACTGAATCTCGGATCAATCTGAATTCAATTGCGCCGCTCATTGCTGGCCCTGACAGGGTCCGCGATGAGCGGCGTTTTCGTGCGCTGTATGATCTGTGGCATGAATACAGACACCTCGAACG
>JAJDDA010000106.1 GCA_029260535.1 Phycisphaerales bacterium
CGCGCGATGATCGAATCCTCTGCCAGCGTCAGGGCGCACATCACCGGCAGCGGTAGCGCGATGATCGTGCTGTGCAATTATCACTCGGAGGCGGAGCGGGTGATCTAGTCGGCCCGGCGGTTGGTCGCCTCGATAGCCGGCGCGGTGGTTTCTTTCAGGCAATAAAAAACCCCCGGACGAATCCGGGGGTCATTGAATTCAAGTTATCGAGAAGGCTCAGTTGCTCTCGACCTTCTCGGCGTTCTCAGGCTCGGGTGTCTCGTCCTTCTTGCGGAGCGACGGGTCTTCCTGCGCATCGAACGACAGGTGTTCCTTCTCCGCCTCGTGCGTGACGATCACCTTGTTCTTGTCGTGGAAGTCGCCAGAGAGGAGCATCTCGCTGAGCGTGTCCTCGATGTACGAACCGATCGCACGCCGGAGCGGCCGAGCGCCGAAGTCGGGGTTGTACCCCTTCTCGATCAGGAAGTCCTTGGCGGACTGCTCGAGCACCATCTCGACACCCTGCTCCTGGAGCCGATCACGGACCTTGGAAGACTCGAACTCGACGATCGTGACAAGGTCTTCCTTGGTGAGCGGGCGGAACACGATGACCTCATCAAGGCGGTTGACGAATTCGGGGCGGAAGTACCGCTCGATCTCCTTCATCAGGATGCCCTTGATGTTGTCGAACTTGGCTTCCGCGTCGTTGCGTTTGAAGCCGAAGCCGCCGCCACCCTTGATCAGGTCGGCGCCGATGTTCGAGGTCATGATCAGCACGGTGTTGCGGAAGTCGACATGACGTCCGAACGAGTCGGTCAGGCGGCCCTCTTCCATGATCTGAAGGAGCATGTTGAAGACATCGGGGTGCGCCTTTTCGATCTCATCGAGCAGCACGACGGAGTACGGCTTGCGGCGGATCCGCTCGGTGAGCTGACCGCCTTCTTCGTAGCCGACGTATCCGGGAGGCGCGCCAACCAGGCGGCTGACGTTGTGCTTCTCCATGTACTCGGACATGTCCAGGTGAATGAGGGCGTCCTCGTTGCCGAACATGAACGACGCGAGCGCCTTGGACAGCAGCGTCTTGCCGACACCCGAGGGGCCGACGAAGATGAACGAGCCCATCGGACGCTTCGGGTCCTTGAGGCCTGCCCTAGCGCGACGGATCGCGCGGCTGATCGCCTGGATCGCGTCGTGCTGGCTGACGACGCTCTTGTGCAGCTCGTCTTCGAGCTTCAGCAGGCGTTCGGCCTCTTCCTTGGCGAGACGGGTCAGCGGCACGCCGGTCATCTTGGAGACCACCTCGCCGATGACGTCTTCATCGACGATGCCGTCAACCTCGGCGGCCTTCTCGCGCCAGTCCTTCTGGACCTGCTCTTTTTCTTTGCGCAGCGTCTCGGCCTTGTCGCGGAGTTCCGCGGCGAGTTCGTAGTCCGCGCCCTTGACGGCGTCGTCCTTCTCGATCGACAGCCGTTCGATTTTCTCTTCGATCTCCGCCAGGTCCGGCGGCTTGGTCATGGTCTTGAGCCTCACCGCGGCGCCGGCCTCGTCGATGACATCGATGGCCTTGTCCGGCTGGACGCGACCCGCGAGGTAGCGACCGGACAGCTCGACCGCCGACTCGAGCGCATCATCGGTGATCTTCACACGGTGGTGCTTCTCGTAGCGCTCGCGCAGACCCTTGAGGATCTCGACGGTCTGCTTGTCGGTCGGGGGCTCGACAGTGATCGGCTGGAAGCGACGCACCAGGGCGGCGTCCTTCTCGATGTACTTGCGGTATTCATCAAACGTGGTGGCGCCGATGCACTGGATCTCGCCGCGCGAGAGCGCCGGCTTGAGCACGTTGGAAGCATCGATCGCGCCCTCAGCGCCACCGGCGCCGACGAGCGTGTGCAGCTCATCGATGAACAGGATGACATTCTTCGCCCTGCGGACCTCGTTCATGACCGCCTTGATGCGCTCCTCGAACTGCCCGCGGTACTTGGTGCCTGCGACCATCATCGCGAGGTCGAGAACGACCAGGCGGCGGTCATGCAGCAGCTCGGGGACCTCGTTGTTGACGATCCGCTGCGCCAGGCCTTCGACGATGGCGGTTTTGCCAACGCCGGCTTCGCCCAGCAGCACCGGGTTGTTCTTCGAACGACGGCACAGGATCTGCAGCAGGCGCTCGATTTCCTTCGAGCGACCGATCACCGGATCGAGCGAACTCTCCTTGGCGAGTTCGGTCAGGTCCCTGCCGAACGAATCCAGCGCGGGGGTCTTCGACTGCCCCTTGCGGCCTTCGCGGGGTGAACCGGAAGGGCCACCAACACCAGCGGCGTCGGCCTCTTCCGTATCCATACCGGCGCCGAGCAGATTCAGGACTTCCTCCCTGACCTCTTCGAGTTTGAGACCCAGGTTCATCAGGACCTGTGCGGCGACGCCCTCGTGTTCACGAAGCAGACCCAACAGCAGGTGCTCGGTGCCGACGTAGTTGTGGTTCAGATTACGCGCCTCTTCGATGGCGTACTCGATGACCTTCTTGGCGCGGGG
>JAJDDA010000107.1 GCA_029260535.1 Phycisphaerales bacterium
CCAGCCCCTGCAGCGCCAGGACATCAAACAACCCCGCCGGCACGCGCTCGCGGAGTTTCTCCGCCTCGACGATGGTCCCGCTGCCGGCGAACTCGCTGATCTTCTTCGCGATCCCCTTCCCGACGCCATCGATGGCGACGAGCGCCTTCTCATCATCAGCGATTACAGACAGATCCTGCGCCAGATCTCGGATCACCCGCGCCGCCCTCGCGTGCGCGTTGACCTTGAACCCGCTCTCACCGAGCAGCTCCAGCGTCAGCCCCATCCGTTCGAGCGCGTCGGCGATGTCAGCGTTGAATCCCATGCACCGAGCCTACCGCGTCAGCGCCTCGCCGTCTCATCCCGCCTTGATCCCGGGCATCCCGCCGGCGTGCTGAGCTTCCGGTGCATCCTCATTCACCTCGTACGTATGGATCACCTGCTCGACAAACCCATCCCGCTGTACCGGCGGATCGATAAGGTCCATCGTCCGCGGCTCATCTGCAGCGTCAGCCGAATCCGCCGATTGATCGATCGGGTTGTCCGCAACAACCGGCGCGTACAACTCCACCATCTTCGCCTCGATCGACACAACGATCCCCTCACGCTCATCCGCAGGCGCGAGAAGCAACGCCGCGACCAACCTGCGGGCAAGCTCGGGCCCCACCGGGCGCAGCAACTCAATCAGCGTCCGGACGTGATCGCCGGGTGATGGCGTCGCCGATCGCCCCGGCTCTTCCCGCAGCGGGATCATCGGTTGTTGTGTCCGCTCTGGCCTGATCTTGGTTGTCATGGATGATGTCCTCGCTTGTTCTCTCTGTGCCGGCGCCTTGGCCGATTTTGATCTCCGCGACCCTCGCCGATCCGTTCTCCAGACCTGCAGCGCGCAGCCTCGTCTCCATCGTCTGTGTGAAGACCTCGATCCGGTCAACGCGGTCGCACATGCTCTCCATCCGGCTCGCGATCGCCGCCATCAATTCGTTGGGTCTGCCTGGCTCAGTGCGGCGCTGCGCACCTCCGATCGGTCCTTCGGCCCTCGCCCGGTCATCAGCCAATCGGCGTTGACCGAATACGCCGAGATCATCGACGCGAGGAACTCCACGCTCGGGGCCTGCCCCGACATGTAACGCCGAACCGTCTCAGGATTGTGGTTCGTCGCCTGCCCCAGGGCTCGGAAGGTCGTCTTCCCGACGACCGTTTTCAACCGCTCATGCAATGCAGATGTTGACATGCCGGAATCATGGCAGGGATTCGTTCGGCTTGCAAGTCAAATACCGAACAAACATTCTAACCACAGTGTTTGCACAATCTTACAACGCACAATATTGAGTGTTCCGGGCAATCTACGCCACATCACCCAGCCCCAATTCCACGCCGTACGCCTTCAGCAGCCGCCGCTTGAGCAATTCTTCCGTTGGGGCGCCGAGCGTTGCCGATCGGTCGATCCAGGCCGCCGCATCCCGCCGGGCCATCCCCAGCAGATCCAGATCCCGCGTCAGATCCGCGACACGGAAAGGGGGCAACCCCGACTGCCGCGATCCGAAGATCTCACCCGGGCCCCGGATCTCGAAATCCTTCTCGGCAAGGGCAAAGCCATCCGTCGTCGAGGCCAGTGCCGTTAGCCTCGCATTCGAGTCAGGCGTCGTGGGTTCGCCGATCAGGAAGCATTCCGACTCCGTGCCGCCGCGACCGACCCGGCCACGGAGTTGGTGCAGTTGCGCCAACCCGAACCGCTCCGCGTGCTCGACAATCATGATTGTGGAATTGGGCACATCCACGCCCACCTCAATCACGGTGGTCGCGATGAGCGCATCGATCTTCCCGGCACGGAATCGTGCCATGATCGCGTCCCGAGTTTCCCGCTTGAGCCGACCATGCACCGCCGCGAGCCGCTTGCCCTTGAGCGCGCCCTTCTCCAGCCGTTCCATCGTCGTGCGCACATTCTTGAGTTCTTCGGCGTCCACCGCAGGCACCACCACGTAACCCTGCTCGCCGCGCTCGATCCGCTCGCGCAGCGCCTCGTACGCAACCGATGCGTCCCGCTCGGGCAGCACCCTCGTCGTGATCGGCTGGCGACCCGGGGGCAGATCCGGGATCGTCGAAACATCCAGATCGCCGAAGATCGTCAGCGAAAGCGTCCGCGGGATCGGTGTCGCTGTCATCACGATCGTGTGCGGCATCGAAGCGTCATCACCCGATTTCTCCCGCAGCGTCGCCCGCTGACGGACGCCGAACCGGTGCTGCTCGTCGATCACCGCGACCGCAAGATCAGCAAATCGCGTGCTCTCGGTCAGCACGGCGTGCGTCCCGATAATCAGGTTTGCTTCGCCCCGCTCGATCCGTCCCAGCGCCGCTGAACGCTCTGCAGGGGGGAGCGATCCGGTCAGCAATTCCACACTGACCTTCGATCCCTCGAGCAAAGCCGAGATCGACAGCGCGTGCTGTTCCGCGAGCAATTCCGTCGGCGCCAGCAGCGCCGCCTGCTTACCCGACGCCACCGCGAGCAGCATCGCGTACAGCGCCACGACCGTTTTGCCCGAACCCACGTCACCCTGAATCAGCCGGTTCGCCGGTGTCGGCTTCGTGAGATCCGCGATCAGGTCATCGATCACGCGCCGCTGCCCCCGGGTCAGCGTGAACGGGATCCGCGAGAGGATCCGCTCTTCGATTTCTTCGGTCCAGTGCAGCGCCGGCGCGTGCATCGTCTGCCGCAGGTGCGCCCGGCGCATGTGCACACCGAGCTGCAGCATCAGCAATTCGTCGTACGCGAGACGTCGGCGCGCCTGCACCACCTCATCGGCGCTGCTCGGGTGGTGCATCATCCGGTACGCATCGGCGAGTTCGGGCAGCTCTCGTTCCTTGCGGAAGTGGGGGGGCAGGTGGTCCTCGATCAGCGTCAGCGCGGGCTCCAGGACCGCGCTGATCGCGGACTCGATCATCACCGGGGTCAGCTCCTCCGACGCCGGGTACACCGGGCGCAGCCGCGTCTCGGCAATCGCCGGCGGGTCGTCGGTGTCCGGGAGCGGCTCCCACTTGGGGTTGATCAGCTGCAGCGCGTTGTCGTTGTGCCCCGCGCTGGGGTGCCGTTTCGCCTTGCCCTGAACGAGCAAACGCATCCCGGGGTGGATCTTGTCGCGCAGGTACCCGCCGTGGAACCAGATCAGATCGAGCCTCCCCGTGTGATCGGCGAGCACCGCCCTGAATCTCGGCTTGCGCCCGCGCGGGATCATGTCCGTCGCGGTCACCTCACCTCGCGCCGTCACCACCGCGCCGGCAACGAGTTCCTTGATCGGCGCCTCCGCCTCCTCCCGCTCGTGCCGGTGCGGCAGATGGAAGAGCAGGTGCGCCACCGAAGGGATCCCGAGCCGCCGGAACGCCTCGCCGCGCCGAGGCCCAACCGAGGGGACATCCTCGATGGGAGAGAGCAGCGTGATGGTTGGTTTGGTCGGAGGCATCGCGGCAGAACAATACGCGATCCCGGACGCCGAGTCCGAGCGCTCTTTGGACGCCGAATCTGAGGCTTTGCGAAGGCTCGGGTATGTTGTGCGATGAACTGCAGTGGCGCTTCGAGAAGATCTGATGATCGATACCCGAGCCTTCGCTTCGCTCAGACTCGGAGTCCAGGACTTTCAACCCTGAACACACAATCATAAATCACCCCGCCACGACGCCTCGCGATCCCGTGCTCCTTGATCGTCGCCACCCGCCACGACTCGCACGTAAACCGCGCCAGCCAGTTGCTCTCGAGCGCCCGCCCCATCCCGACCAGCACGAGCAGGTCCGCATCCGCCGCCGCCTCGCACAGCGCAGGGCTCACCGCCGACAGATCAATCAACGGCGTATCGGTCCCCGTCGAAACGACACGAAGCTTTTCGTTGGCAAACGCCGAGTCAATCGCCGCGGCGCGTTCGCGCAGCCCGATCAATTCATCCGCCGTCACATCATTGAGCACCGGCTCCTGCGACGCCGCGAGGATGACCTCCGCGCCCTGGCTGAGCAACGCCTTCGCAAGGGGCAGCACCCCAAGCACCACATCGCCACCGGCGTTGTCCACGAAGATCACCGCCTTGCGCTTCACTGCCAGCGCCGCTGCATCCACGCCATCGTGCAGCCAGGGTCTTTCTTTGACATCCCCCAGCAATTCGGCGAACCGGATCCCCGCGTTGTCATGAAACCGCGCCGCCGTCTGCGGCGCCCCCATATCAAAGAGATTCCCCGCGAACATCCCCCGCGCCAGCTCCACGAGCCGGTGTTCATTCGGCGTCCGATCAATCGCTTCGAGCCGGTCGGCCAACTGCCCGAGCGCCGATTCGTTCGCTGCCTCCTTGATCGCGGCAAACGGATCAGGAACGCCGTTCCGGCGCAGCGCCCCATCACGGATCCGATCCAGCGTCAGGATGTTCAGCACGCCACCGACCACGCCAGGGTCAACGCGGAGCCGATCGATCCAGGAATTGATCTCTACCCACGCCGAGTCGATGTCGCGCTCGCGATACCCGCTGACCAGCGCCGATTCCTTGATCGCCGCGAAATGCGCATCGAAGAGATCCAGCCAGTGCCCGCGCCCGATCTCATCCGCGATCAGATCCCAATCGCAGGGCAAGTACCCGGACGGATCGATCAGCAAGGGGAGGGCGCACAAGAAAGGCGCAGAGGAAGATCCCCTGCGCCCGGATTGAACAGAATCAGGATCAGTCATTGCTGGTGATCAATCCGAAGGAACATTCAGGACAACGATCTCAACACGACGGCTCGCCTTCTTCGTAGAGAGCGGTCGGCTCGAGCCGAACGCGGCGACGTACATTGAATCGTTGCTGACACCCTTCTTGGAGAGGTACTCCTCAACGACCAGCGCCCGCTCGGCGCTGAGCCGCTCGTTGGTCTTCCACTGCGACTTCTTGATCGGGTCCTTGTCCGAGTGACCCGAGATCCGGATCAGCCGGTTTGCGTACCGGCCGGCAAGGACGGAGCCGACCTCGTCGAGCGTTTTCTTCGCGTTGGACTTGAGCGATGTCTTGCCGGACGAGAACAGGATGTCGCTCTCGATGCTCAGGAGCACCTCGCCGGTATCAAGGACGGACGACGAGACGCCGCTCATCCCCTCGAACCCGGTGTTGCCGGTGGGTTGGGCGCGACCCTCAGCGATAAGCCGACCGTTCTCGGCGCGGAGCGTGCGGTTCTCGCCCTGGAGCGTGCCGAGCTGCATCTCCTGCGTCCCGAAGAGGTCCTCGAGCTGCATGTTCCGGTCGCGGAGTTCCTCGTTCTCAGCCATGAGGCTGGCGTTCGTCCGCATCGCGGACTTGTCAGCGCACCCGGTCAGGGGTGCGGCCATCACCAGCAGGGCGCCGGTCAGAATCAGAGTGCGTTTGATCATCGTGCCATCTCCATATGGGATCGATGTCCTGGTCGATCGGGGTGGGTGTGAATTCCTGTGCGAGCAGACCCGGATATCGGCGATTTGTCAACTTTGAGGCCAAAAATTAGGAGTTAGGAGAGGTGGCGTGGCTATGCGAAGCAGAGCCACGCTTTGGAATCATTCTGCTGTTTCATCTTGGTTCTGCTTCGCATAACCACGCCGCCCGGGCTGGCCGTCTTCTCGATCGCTATCACAGCCTCGCGGCGCCACCCTGCCACTGGTGTCTCAACAGTGACGGCGTCGTCGACACCGCCGATCTAGGCATCCTCATCAGCGAATTCGGAACGCCGTGCCCCGTCGCCCCCTGATTTGACCGACGCCTCGGGACCTGCGTTGGGAACGTTTTGACGCGGGCTGGATAATCAGACTTCGGTGTCCTAAAATGGCGCGAAGACGGGTCTGTTCGCACGTGGACGCGTCGTGTGTCGGCGCGTCCAGAGTGAATCGACACCGTGAAAAATTTCGAGGAGTGCAGAAATGAGCACCAGAATCGCAATCGTTGCGGCGATGGTTGTTATCGCTGCGCCTGTGTCACTCGCAATGGCGCAAGGCGTCGGAGATGGCAGCCCAACCAACACACAGCACACATTCTCCCAGGACGGGGTCTGGTACGTCGGGGGACCACAAGACCCGTTTGCACCAGGCGGGGTCGCATACCCCGTATCACTCGATCCAAACGGAACAACCTGGATCAAGACCCTGCTGAACTCACCAGAGGGACCGGCGAACGGACCGGGCATCCTGCACATTCATGAGTTCATCGAGATCGTCCCACCGCCGACCGGCGCGCAGACACCGTGGGAGGATTGGCACGAGAAGTTCGTAACCACCGGCTGGAAGTGGGTCGACTTCAGCATCAACATCTACGACTTCGATGGGTACCTGTCCGATCCCTCCATGACGACCGTGGCCGGCCTCGGCTACGGCATCAGCCCTGACGGCAGAGACATCTGGTTTGATTTCGACCCGATCTTCCCGGGAACACCCGGGGCGCCGATCATCATCGAGATCTGGAAGAGCCTGGAATACGACGCAGCGCTCGGAGGCGACTACGTGCCAGGCATGCCGCTCCGCCTTGAGGAATACCCGACACCGACACCGGGCGCCTTGGCTGCTCGGGTTGGGCGCACTCGCGATGATGCGACGCAATCGTTGAATTCATTCCGAGCGTTCCAGTAAACACTACAGGCCGGATGGCAAGGGAGGGCCGTTCGGCTTGTGTGTTATTGAGAATTCATCGCAACAAAACAACGCGCCGCACTGAACTCGCGAGCCTGCATGTCCCGCGCAATTCGATCGTTTGAAAATTCAGTCGCAATAAGACCTGTGCCCATGCGTTGCCCTGTTACCGGACGGATTGCTGCTGAAATTCGGGGTGAATGCTTGTAATTTAATCTGGCCTCGGGTATCCATTAAGTACACGTCTCATGGGTCATCGCCGTCGTGAGGGAAAAGCCTGCGGCGAGGGCAAGATTAAAACTGAATCAGAGGAGAGAAACATGTCATCTGTTTCACGCTCGCAGCGCGCCCGGATCGGGCTCGTTCTCGTGCTGGCCGCCGGTCTTGCGACTACGGCATTCGCAGAAAATCGCACATTCGATGGGACCGGCAACGCCCTCGGTAACGCCGGCTCCGCTGGGGAAAACCTCCGCCGGGATTCGACCGTCGCTTACGGCGATCTCACCTGGACAATGGCCAGACAGAGCACTACCGGCGCCCGCCAGATCAGCAACGCGCTGAGTTCGCAGTCCTCGTCAATCCTGAACAACCGCAACATGTCGGACATGGTCTGGCAGTGGGGGCAGTTCATCGATCACGACATCGACCTCACCCCTGGAGGCGGGACCGAATTCGCCGACATCGATACGACCGGCGATCCCGACTTCCTCGGCACACCCATCGGCTTCAACCGCAGCATCTGGGACCCGACCACCGGCGACTCACCAGGCAACCCAAGGCAGCAGCGCAACCTCATCACGTCGTTCATTGATGGCGGCAACGTCTACGGCTCAGACTCCGCACGCGCCGGCGCATTGCGATCAGGAGTCGGCGGGCAACTGTCAACCTCAACCGGCAACCTGCTCCCCTTCAACACCGGGAGCCTCGAGAACGACAACGGCCCCGCAGGCGGCGCCGATGCCGACTTCTTCGTCGCCGGTGACATCCGCGTGAACGAGCAAGCAGGCCTGACCTCGATGCACACGCTCTGGATGCGCGAGCACAACCACTGGGCGAACCGGATCGCGACCGAGACCAGCCTCACGACCGACGAAGAGATCTACCAGGCCGCGAGGAAGATCGTCGGCGCTGAAATGCAAGCGATCACCAACAACGAGTGGCTCCCCGCGCTCACCGGCGCTTCGCTCCCCGCATACACCGGCTTCAACATTGCGGTTGATCCGAGCATCTCCAACGAGTTCTCCACCGCGGCGTTCCGCATCGGGCACACGATGCTCAGCGGCGACATCCTCCGCATGGACGACTCCGGAAACACGATCACCGAGGGCAACATCCAGCTCCGCGACGCGTTCTTCAACGCCGACAACATCAGCGACGTCGGGATCGAGCCCTACCTCAAGGGCCTCGCCTCCCAGGCGGCGCAGGAAATCGACAACCAGGTCGTCGACGATGTCCGCAACTTCCTGTTCGGGCCTCCCGGAGCCGGCGGCTTCGACCTCGCATCGCTCAACATCCAGCGCGGTCGTGATCACGGTCTCGCCGACTACAACACGATGCGTCAGGACTACGGCCTGTCCGCGATCACCGATTTCACCGACATCACCGACGACACCGCCGTCTCTGACGCGCTGGACCTGATGTATGACAACGTCAACGAGATCGACCCGTGGGTCGGCATGCTCGCCGAGACGCACGTCGCCGGTTCGAGCATGGGCGAGCTCATGCAGCACATCATCCTCGACCAGTTCGAGCGCCTCCGCGACGGCGATCGACTGTTCTTCATGAACCCCGACGACCCGCTCGATCTCGGGTCGCTCCTCGGTGAACTGGGCATGACGTTCGGCGAACTCGACTCGACCATCCTGAGCGAGGTCCTCACCCGCAACACCGGCTACTCGAGCTTCCAGACCGCCGTCTTCTTCGTCCCGGCTCCCGGCGCGTTCGGGCTGCTGGCGCTCGGTGGCGTGGCAACGGCTCGCCGTCGTCGCAGGAAGTAAGACCGTTCGGCAGAAATCTGATCCCAACAACAGCCGCCCCGAATCCGGGGCGGCTGTTTGTTTGTGGTCATGATCATCGATCGCGATGCCGCACCAAAAAAAGAACAGACCGGACCACTCCAAAGAGCGGCCCGGCCTGCATGATTCAGCATCATCGGTGCGCCCTTTTCAGGAACACACCTCCGATCAATCGGTGACCCGATCGATCAGTCCTCGAACGACGGAACGCCGGCGATGTCGACGTCGAAGCTGGCGTTCTCGAGCAGCCACTTCGAGCCGTCGAGATCCTGCTGCGTCAACGCGCCGGGGATCGCAAGACGCGAATCCCAGTTCACGCTCGCGGCCTGCTCGAAGTCGAACTTCGTCGAGTTCAGCTTCGCAACCGCGGCGCTGCTGATCTCGCGGTACGCGTTGGCAGCCGCAACCGCCTGATTACGCCGGGCGATCTGCGACTGGTCGCTCAGGTAAGCCTTGGCGAACGCACGATCACGGTCGGCGGTCACGCCGGCGATCCGTGCCTCGAAGAGCGCCACCGAGGCGGTGTCCATCGCGTCCGCGGTGAACGTGTGGGCTTCCATCTCCGCGTTCGCGATCTGCGACTGCGATTCGATCGACGCACGACGGATCGAATCGTCGAACTCAGCGCCGCTGCGGGTCAGCTCCGCCTGCGCAACCGCACGCTCGACATGAGCCTGAGCGGCGACCTCCTGCGCGGAGGTAACGTTGCGCAGGTGCTCAACACCGGCCATCGCGAAGCGGAAGTCCGCCTCGGAATCAGCCTGCATCTGAGCCTGCAGAATCGATGTCTTGGTGTCGAACGTGTCGGCGATCGTCTTGGCTTCCTGGTAGGTCGCCTCGGCGATCTGGATGAAGCTCTCGGCGCTCTGGTCGAGACGCACGAGCTCGGCACGGAGCACCTGCTCGGACGAGCGGATCTCCTGACGCATCTGCGCCACGACCGCCGCCTGCCCCTGCTCGATCGCGTCGGCCTCAGCGAAGAACTCGCGTGACTTGGCCTCGCCGCGAACCTTCGCCGACTCCATCTGCACCTGCAGGCTCTTCGCCTCCGCAGCGCCCGCCTTCTCGAAAGCGTTCGCCTGCGAGAGGAACTGCGCAGAGCTGGCCTCCGCCTTCTCACGGATCGACTTCGACTTCGCCCGGTACGACGTCGCCATCGCGAACGCGTCCTTGCGGATCGCCTCCGCCTCGGCGAGGCCGCGATCGAACTGCGCCTGACCGATGCTCATCATGCTCTCGGCTTCCGCGGTCATCTGCTCCGCCTTGGCGATCGACTTCTGCTCCATCGCGTCGGCTTCAGCGAGGAACCGGTCGTGCATCGCCTGCTTCTGCGTCCACCAGGCGCCGAGCTTCTTGTTGTTCTCTTCGAAGCTGGCTTCGCCGGCGGCGTAAAGCGCGTCGGCCTTGGCGCTGACCATCGCGGACTTGGCGAGCGTGGTCTTAAAGTGCGCGATGTGCGCCGGCTCGAAAGCCGCGGGGACCTCTTCAACATCCGAGCTCGCTGTCTTGAACTCCTCGAAGCTCGACATCGGGTTCTGCGGATCAACAAACTCGGGGAGCGTCACGTTCCCGCTGGCGAGCTGCTGCGCGATCTGACGCGAGATCTCCGCCTTCATCTGCGAAGCGTCGGCCTCGGCCTGTGCCTTGATCGTCTCGAACTGCTTCTGAGCGATCTCGTCCTGGTGCATCGCCTGCTCGAACTTCGCGCCGGCGGTCGCGCTCGCCTCGGCGGCGATGAACTGCGCCTTCGCCTCAAGCTCGAGCGTCTCGGCGAACGTGCGGAGCATCTCGACCTCAGCGATCGCGCTCTGGTGCACCGTCTGGATCTCCTGCTGGCTCTTGTAGAGGTCGGCCTCGGCGACACCCAGGAAACGCACCGCGTCGGCGCGGCGGCGGGTCAGCTCGGCCTCAACCTCGGTCAGCATCGCCTCGGCGTGCGACTGGTGCGATGCCGATTCCGACTTCGCCTTGGCGAACGCCTGCTCGGCCTTCTCGAGTGTCAGCTCGTACATCGCCTCGTGGTCGGTGTTCTCGATCTGCTCAGCCTGCGCGAGCAGCTCGTTCGCGTCGGCGAACGCCTGGCTCTTGAGCGTGCTCGCCTGCTCACGCAGCGACGCGATGCTCGTCGAGGTCTGCTGGCTGTTGTTGCTCACCAGCTCGTTCAGCTCATCAACCCGAGCAGAGGTCTGCTCGAGGAGCGTCTTGCCCGCGGTGCGCAGCGCCTTGGCCTTGCTCGAGGCCCTCGCCTCGGTCATGTCGGCGATCTTGGTCATCTCACCGATCGTTGCCCAACCCGAATCCGAAACCGCGATCCGCTCGGCGAGCATCCGCTGGTGCAGCGCCTGCGCCTGATCGAACTCGCTCGTCGCGCTCGAGCGGAGCTTCTCGAACTCCGCCTGACGCTCCTGGACCGTCGTGCGGACCATCGCGTCGTTGTACCGGGCTTCCTCCTCGATCGCCTGCTCCTGCGACATCGCGAGGATGTCCAGCTCGGAGAGCTTCGCGTCGAACTTGTCCTGGAGCATCTGCGCATCGGCGAAACCGATCGTCTCGCGGACGAACGCCTGCTCCATCTGCGCGTCGGCGTACGCGAGCTTCTCAGAGCGCGACGCGAACTCGCTGATCCGCTGCGCCTCGATCTGGGCGCGACGGCCTTCCATCTCGTGGATCGCGTGCGAGGCCTCGCTCACCCACACCGCGGGGAGCTGGACCTCGTTGGCGCGCTGCTGGAACCACTGCGAGTCGAACTGACCGCGGGTCGCGTTCGGATCGATCTGAGCGTTCGACATCGCGGCCATGCTGTTGGCGCTGTACGACTGTGTGTTGTTGTTCCAGCCGTACTTCGAGTTGCTCGTCGAGCAGCCGGTCCCGATGCCGGCCGCGAGGGCGGCGACAAGGCCCGTGATGAAGATCGGTCGGCGGACAAGGCTGCAAGGGCTGTTGGGGTTCGTCATGGTCTGGCTCCTCGATTCCGAGCGATCGGCTCGAGGCCGCGCTCCGTGCGTGCAATGGATGCTGAATCCGTTCGGTCATTCACCGGCCCACCGACCGGCATGCTCGGGATCGACCCCGGGGCCCCCAGCCTTGACGACACTCCCTCCCGGTTGCCAAACCCCATGGTTGTCGGCCCTGCACCCTCCGCGCGTCCCGCGCACACCGACGATCCCGCCCAAAGCGACCCGCCGATAGCCTCGATCCCGGATACCGTCCTGAAACCTGATTCCCAGCCCACAACCGACCTAAAACCAGCAGTCCCTTGGGGTTCGCCGGAGAGGGCCTTCCGGCATAGACTGCCCACCCTCAGGCGCTGGTAGACCGCTTCCCGGTCCCCCGCGCTGTATTCATATTGTATTGTCTTGATCAGAGCGACCACCGATCGCTCAGGAGTCTCTCGTATGGCCAGCCGACAACCCCTCGTGGGTGGCAACTGGAAGATGAACACCGCCTCAAGCGAGGCCGATGCGCTCGCCGGCGCGGTCGCTTCGTTCCAGCCAGGCGCCTGCCAGATCGCGATCTTTCCGCCCTTCGTTTACCTCGACCGTGTCGCGGCAGCGCTCCGCACCGCAGGCTCAACAACGCTCGTCGGCGCGCAGGACCTCGACCACCGCGACAACGGCGCTCTCACCGGGCAGGTCTCCGCATCGATGCTCCTCGACCTCGGCATACAGACCGTTCTTACCGGTCATTCCGAGCGCCGCCATGTGATCGGTGATTCCGACGAGCTCGTCGGTCTCAAAACCGCCAGGGCCCTCGACGCCGGGATGATGTGCCTCTTGTGCATCGGTGAAACCCTCGAGCAGCGCGAAGCCGGCGAGACCGACGCGGTCAACGAACGCCAACTCCGCGCCGGACTCAAGAATGTCCAGGCCTCAACGCTCGGCAACCTGGTCGTCGCCTACGAACCAGTCTGGGCCATCGGCACCGGTCAAACCGCCTCGCCCGACGACGCCCAGAACGCCCACGCCGCCATCCGCGGCGTCCTGCGATCAATCACCGACGATGCAACCGCCGATGCGACCCGCATCCTCTACGGCGGCTCCGTGAAGCCGAGCAACGCGAACGAGCTCTTCGCCATGCCCGATATCGATGGCGGCTTGATCGGCGGGGCGTCACTGAACGCCGACGATTTCGCCGCGATCTGCACCGCCGCCTCGGATTCAGCTACCACAGCAACAACAACCGCACAGACCCACTGACGGAGCCAGATTCAGATGACCCCGGATATCCAACTGCTCGACCCGACACTCGCGATCACGGTCTCGCTCCCCCAGTGGGCGGTCGCGCTGCTCGTCGTCGGCTTCCTCTTTATCTCCATCGTGATGATCCTCATCGTCCTCATCCAGCGCCCCTCAGGCGGTGGTCTCTCCGGCGCCTTCGGCGCAGGAGGGGGCGGCAGCGCCGGCCAGACCGCCTTCGGCGCCAGGACCGGTGATGCGCTGACCATCGCAACGATCACCATCTTCATCCTCTACCTGCTCGCAGCGATCTTCCTCAACTACACCATCGCGCCGCCTTCAGCGATCGAGACCCCAGCACTGGTCGCCTCGGAAACCGTCGAGGGCGAAGCGGACGACTCCACCACCATCTCCGAAGTGGAGCCGGCGATCGAAGACGCGGATGCGGACGCCGATTCGGCTCCCGAAGCGACCATCGAAATCGTCACCCCCGAGGGTGATGCCCCGTCCGGCGGTTGATCTCTCCCCGCGCTTTATCCATCGAAGTGCTCACAACAAACCAAACCCAGGAGCGACCCACGCCATGATCCGCAGCATGACCGGATTCGGTGAGGCGTCGGTGCACATCGACGGCGCCCACTACTTCCTCGAGGTCCGAAGCCTCAACAACAAGTACTTCAAAGCCTCCATCCGCCTCCCCGATGATCTCCAGGGTCTCGAAGCGCCCCTCGAAGCGATCCTCCGGCGCACACTCGCCAGAGGCGCCATCACGGTCACCGCGCGATGCTCGGATTCCTCCGAAGCCGCCGCTCACGAGATCAACCACCAGGCCCTCTCGCGCTACATCGAGCAACTGGGCAATGTCCGCCAGCTCCAGTCCGGCGAGGCGACCTTCGACGCCGGCGCCCTGCTCCACCTCCCAGGGGTTCTCCAGGCCCCGACCGATAACCAGGAAGCCCACGACCGCGCGAGACACGCACTGAGCGACCTCTTGGGGAAGGCCCTCGTCGATCTCATCGCGATGCGCAAAACCGAGGGCGAGGCCCTCGCGCAGGACCTGATGAAGCACCACGACGTCATCGTCGACCGCATGAAGATCATCAACGAGCGCTCCCCAGCCGTCGTCGAGGAGTACCACCAGAGGCTCCGCAGCCGGGTCGAGAAGATGCTCGAAAGCGCAGGCGCCCCCGTCGAACCGGGCGATCTGATCCGGGAAGTGGCGATTTACGCCGAGCGGAGCGATATCGCCGAGGAGGTCGCCCGTCTCAGCGGCCACATGGAGCAGTTCAAGCTGCTCGTGGCAGGCGATTCCGACGAGCCGATGGGCCGGACCCTCGAATTCCTCGCTCAGGAGATGCTCAGGGAGGCCAACACCCTCTCCAGCAAGTCCTCAGACGCTGACTTGTCCCGCTGCGCCGTCGAAATCAAGGGCGCGATCGACCGAATCAAAGAACAAGTGCAAAACGCCGAGTGATCGCTGGTATCATCTGGTGAGCGAATCCCCCGATCCACCAATGGTCCGCAGCCCCCGGAGCGCCCCTTGACTGCCAAGCCGCGACAATCAACCCGCTGGAGCGCCATCCTCGCAGCAGGCGCCCTGTTCGCCGCCGCCGGTGGTCTCTCGACTGGCGCGAGCGCCGAAACGATCAACCAGGCGACCCTGACGGAACTCATCGCGGACCTCAGCTCCCCCGTCTTCGCGACCCGGGAGGCGGCGAGCAACCGCCTCGAATCGCTCGAAGGCCCGGTCGAGGCGATGGTCAGCAAGCACATCAAAGCGGCAACCAGCCTGACCCAGGAACAGCTCTCCCGGATCGAGAGCGTCCTCGAATACAGATTCAATTCATCCCCGCGAGCCGCGCTCGGCGTCGGGTTTGCCCAACCAGCACAAGCCGGCATTGGGCAGGGGCAGATCGCGGTCACCCTCAGCGAGGTCCGCCAGGGGTTCCCTTGCGCCAAGACGCTCATGCCCGGTGACATCATCCGCGTCGTTGATGGGTACGAACTCCCGCCAACCGGAGGTGGTGACCACGTCCGAACCGCGATCCTCTCGCACCTCCCCGGCGAGGAACTCGAACTCGTCATCGAACGCGACGGCAGCCGGAGTTTCTTCCGCGTGCCCCTGGGTGATTACGCCAGGCTCTCGAACGCCGTTCCCTCCGCCGCGCTGGTCAAGGCAGGCTGGGCGCGCCGCAAGGCCCGGATCGGGCTGACCACCGCCGAGTACAACAACCCGCTCACCTGCGTCGCCGATGGTCGTCGTAGCGAGATGCCCGCTCTCCCCAAACGCGACCAACCGGATGTTGAAGCAGGGGGCGCCCCCGACAACGGCGCCGCGATGCTGCACCTGCTGCGCTCGCGCGCTGCAACGCTCTCCGCGAACCACATCGCAGCCACGAACAATGGCAATCGGATCCAGGTCAGGAATGCGGGCCAGCCCCCCAGGATGATCGATCGGCGCCAGGTCGAACGCGAATCGCCCGCCGTCCAGCGGGCTCGGCTCCAATCGCTGCAGGTCAGGGCCCTCAAAGACCGCGAGCGCTATATCAAGATCGCCGAACGCAACGACGTCGGTCAGCAGCAGAAGCAGACGGCGCTCGCCAACCTCGCGGAAGTCGAGGCCAGGCTCGCGTCGATCCAGGCGAAACTCTCAGAACTCGATCGCAAGATCAATCCGCGCCCAGACGACGAGTAAGCCAAAGAGCCTCCGCTCACCCCATCAATTCGCAACGATATTGATCATCCGATCCGGCTTGCACACCACCTTGCGCACCGTCTTGCCGGCGAGGAACTCGATCACCTTCGCATCGGCCATCGCCGCGGCTTCCATAGCGGCCTCATCAGTGCCAGCAGGCAGCATGATCCTCGCTCGAATCTTGCCCATCACCTGCACCGGGATCTCCACCTCGTCCTCGACGAGGAGCGATTCATCCGCTTGAGGGAACGCCGCGTACGCGATCGAACCGTCCTCGATCGCGCCCATCCCGAGGCGCTCCGCCAACTCCTCCGCGAGGTGCGGCGCCACAGGCGAGAGCATCAGCGTGATCGATTCAGCAACAACCCGGGGAGTCGATCCCAGTTTCGTCAGGTGGTTCGTCAGTTCGATCAACTTCGCGATCGCGGTGTTGAACCGCATCCCGATGTAATCCTCACGCACACCCGCGATCGTCTTGTGCAGCATCTTGTTCGTCGCGTCGTCCGGCGCATCGTCGGTCACAACAGGTTCGCCGGTCTCCTCGTTGATCACGCACCGCCAGAGTCGCTGCAGGAACCGGTGCACGCCAACGATGTCCCGCGTGTTCCATGGCTTCGACTGCTCCAGAGGCCCGAGGTACATCTCGTAGAGCCGCAGCGTGTCCGCGCCGTACTTCTCGCAGATCTCGTCCGGCGCGACCGCGTTCTTCAGGCTCTTGCCCATCTTGCCGTACTCGCGCGAGACCCGCTCACCCTCGAATAGCCACACCTTGTCGTCGCTCGGGTCTTCTTCAACCCGCTCCGCATCGACATACACGTCCCGCGAATCCTTGTACGCGAACGCCTGGATGTAACCCTGATTAAAGAGCCGCTGGAACGGCTCGTTGCACGACACGTGCCCCAAGTCAAACAGCGCCTTGTGCCAGAACCGCGCGTACAGCAGATGCAGCACCGCGTGCTCAGCGCCGCCGACGTACAGGTCCACACCGCCAGAGAGCCGGTTCCCGTCCTCGTCGAACGTCGACATCCACCGCCGCTCAACCTCGGCATCGCAGAACGATTCGTTGTTCTCCGGATCGAGGTACCGCAGGTAGTACCAGCACGACCCCGCCCATTGCGGCATCGTGTTCAATTCACGCCGGTATTGCTGCTTGCCTTCGCCCAGATCCAATTCGACCGTCGCCCACTCGGTCGCGCGCGAAAGCGGGGGCGCCGGGACCGAGTCCTCCGCACCGCCGTCCTCGTTGACCTCCGGCGCGAAGTTCTCCATCTCGGGCAATTCCAAGGGAAGCATCGATTCCGGCAGCGCATGCGGCGCGCCGGATTCATCGAACACGATCGGGAACGGCTCGCCCCAGTACCGCTGCCGGGAGAACAGCCAGTCGCGCAGCCGGAACGTGATCGCCCCGCGCCCGATGCCCTTGAGTTCGAGCCACTCGATCATCCGCCGCTTCGCTTCGAGCGTCTCGAGCCCCTCGACCGGCGGCGAATTCACCGCGGTCCCGTGCTCCGGGTACGCCTCGCCCCGCGTCCTGCGGTAATCCGCCTCCGTAAACCTTCGGACGATCTCGTCCCACCGCAGATCCTGAAGATGCCCCAGCGCCTCGGTCCACACCTCGCGGATCACACCGCGCGATTCACCGACCGACCCCGGCTCATTCTGCGCTTCGGACAGATCGATCTCCGCTGCAAGCGTGCGCTGAGCCAGGATCCGCTCCATCGCTTCCGGCGCGGAATACGACTCGGTCGAGGTCATCCCAACGAAGTCACACATCGCGTTGAACCAACCCTCGGGGAGCGCATCCACATCCGTCACCATCTCGGTGAACTCGCGCATCCGCATCGCGGTGTGCGAATACACCACGTCCCGCATCGGGAGCGCAAACTGAATCGCGAACTCATAATCCCGCTCGTCGTGCGCCGGAACCGCCATGATCGCGCCAGAGCCGTACCCCATCATCACATAGTCCGCGATGAACACCGGGATCCGCTCGCCGTTGACCGGGTTGATCGCGTACGCTCCGGTGAAGACACCGGTTTTTTCTTTTGTCTCGATCTGCCGCTCGACATCGGTCCGCGCCGCGGCAACCGCCCGGTACCGCTCGACCGCCTTTGCAGGAGTCGACGCGCCTCCGGACCATTGTTCGGAGACACCCTCCGGCCAGGCGCCGGGGATAATCTCATCCACCAGGGGATGCTCGGGCGCCATCACCATGTACGTCGCGCCAAAGAGTGTGTCGGGTCTTGTGGTGAAGACCTCGATCGTCTCATCGCTCCCTTCGAGCGGGAAGACCACGTACGCGCCCTCGCTCCGCCCGATCCAGTTCCGCTGCATCAGCTTGATCGGCTCCGGCCAATCGACCCCGTCGAGGTCATCGAGCAGCCGCTGGCAGTACGACGTGATCCGCATCATCCACTGCTTGAGCGGACGCTTGAAGACCGGGAAGTTCCCGCGCTCCGACTTGCCGTCCGCGGTGACTTCCTCGTTCGCGAGCACCGTCCCCAGTGCCGGGCACCAGTTCACCGGTGATTCCGACAGGAAGACCAGCCGCCGGGAATCAACGATCGCCGCCCGAGCACGATCGTCGAGACCCGACCAGGCCGATCCATCCGGGTTGTGCTCCTCGTGCGCGCACGATTCGTCACCCGATTCGAACGCGCTGATCAATTCGGTGATCGGTCGCGCCTTGTCCTGCGCCTCGTCGTACCACGAGTTGTAGATCTGCAGGAAGATCCACTGCGTCCATTTATAAAACGAGACATCCGTCGTCGCAACGCTCCGGTGATCGTCGTGCCCGAGGCCGAGACGCCGCAACTGCCGGCGCATGTTGTCGATGTTCTGCTCCGTCGTCACGCGCGGGTGCTGCCCGGTCTGGACGGCGTACTGCTCCGCCGGGAGCCCGAACGCGTCGTACCCCATCGCGTGGAGCACCTGCTTCCCGTTCATGCGCGCAAACCGCGCCGCGATGTCCGTCGCGATGTACCCGAGCGGATGCCCGACGTGCAAGCCCACACCGCTGGGGTACGGGAACATGTCGAGGACGAACGACTTGGGCTTCCCCTCGAACCGCTCGAATCCGGGCTCACCAGGGTTCGGCGTCCGGAAGGTTTCCGCCGACTGCCAGCGATCCTGCCAGCGCGATTCAATCTCACCGGCGAGCTCACCGCCGTAGCGGAAGCGGGGGGCGGCGATGGTCGTTGAGGGGGTGTTCTCGTTCGTGCTGGCCATGGTCGGGTATCAAATCGAAGGGGTTCTCGAGGCAACGGAGAGTGTGCAGGCGCACCAGCACCCACGCTCCTGATCTTCCTTCATCGGACGAGCAGGGCATCAGACAGACACCATATGTCACAGGCGTTGGGATTTCAGTGGATCAGAGAGCCAACGGATCAGGCCGGGGCCTTGCTCCGCTGCTTCCCCAGTTCGTTGAGCCGCCGCTTCGCCTCGCCGACGAGGTGAAAACTCCCGGTCACGCAGATCAGATCCTCAGAGCCCACCGCCAACTCCGCAAGCACCAGCGCGTCGGCGAATGTATCCGCAACCTGGCACATTTTGGGGCTGATCTCCGCGAATCGCTGGACCAGCTCATCCGCGTCCATCGCCCTGGGGTTCTTGCGAGCCCTCGTGAAGATGATTTTGTCCGCACCGAGCGAGATCGTTTTGAGCAGCGAATCGACGTCCTTGTCCTCGCCGCACCCGAAGATCACGACCATCGAGTCGTACGGGATGTGGGCCCCGATCGAGCGGATCAGCGCCTTGAGCGAATCCGCGTTGTGCGCCCCATCAAGCAGAACGCGGGGCCGATTCCAGGCCAATTCCATTCGGCCGGGAATCGTGAGCCCCGCAAGCCCGTCAATAACTTTCATCTCAGGGGTGTCGAAGCCCTGCGACCGCAACTGGTCGAGCGCCGCCAGCGCCAAGCCGCAGTTGAGCGCCTGGTGCTCACCCATCAGCGGCACCGTCAGATGCTCGAACTCGCTCCGGTCCGTCGAGAGACAGATGCACGTGTGCGTCCCGACCTTGGGCGTCGCCTCGAACCGCGAGCTGAACTCGATGTCCTGCCCGAGCACCGACAGCGAACAACCGACACGCTCCGCCTCTGATTTCAGCGTCGCCATGACCTCTTCGGTCTGCGGGATCGACACCACCGGCACGCCGGGTTTGAACGCCCCGGCTTTTTCAATCGCGATCGCTTCGGCCGTTTCGCCGAGCAGTTGCGTGTGATCAAGGCTGATCGAGGTCACCGCGATCACGCTCGGATCGACGCACGTCGTCGCGTCGAGCCGGCCGCCGAGGCCGCATTCGATCACCGCGACATCCAGCGCCTCATCGGCGAAGTGCGAGAACGCCAACGCCGTCACCATTTCAAAGAACGTCGGCGCCCCGTGGGTTTTTTCGATAGCGACCGCAGCGCGGGCGACCGTCCCCATGAGCTTCGTGAAGTCACCGGTCGAGATCACCTCGCCGTTGATCACGATCCGCTCGCGGACATCCTGCAGGTGGGGGCTCGTGAAGAGCCCGACCGTGTACCCGCACGACCGCAGCGCCGTCGAGAGCAGGTGGCACGTGGAACCCTTGCCGTTGGTCCCGATGACCTGCACCGCGGGGACCTTCGCCTGCGGATCGCCCAGCTTCGCGAGCAAAGCCCGCATCCGCTCGAGCTTGAAATCGTCACGCTTGAGCCGGCGGACCCGCGCCCGCTCAAAGTCGTCCCGATCGTACAAATGCTTGAGCGCAGACTGGTAGCTCACGAAGCGTTTGGGCGCCTTGGCCGGGGTTTTCCCCGAAGCGGCGGCCTTCTTCGTTCCGCTCCCCGTCGCCGCTTTGGTTGCGGCTTTTCGGGCAGTTTTCTTCTTTGAAACGGATCGCCCACCGGTCTTCTTAGACCGTCCGGACGACGCCGCGGCTGGCTTTGGCATCAATTCTTCCTGTCTCGCCCGTAGGCACACCCTGTCCGGCCCGATCTGGCGCGCATGAACGGTCGGCCCACCCAAGGACTGTCCGATAATTGCTACTCATGCACGCAATGGGGGTTGCATCCAGGACACAATCCCGCTCCGAGGCAGGGTTCGGACATCCTAGGCTGGCGCTCATTCTTTGCCTACGAAAAACCGCGCAATCGAATGAAACTCAGTCAAAATCATTGGGTTCGACGAGCCGGAATGCGTGGTTGCACGCAGTTGCTGCGCGCCGAGTTTCAGCGAACGGACCGGATCAACGCGTGCATCTCCGACACCGCCTCGCGCAGCCCCGTGTACACCGCCCGGCTCACGATCGAGTGGCCGATGTGCAGCTCCGACAGTCCCGCGAGCCGAGCCACCGGGAGCACGTTGTGGTAGTTCAGCCCGTGCCCCGCGTTGAACCGCATCCCGGATTCGACGATCCGCCGCCCCGCTGCCTCCAGATCCGCCAGGGCGCCGCTCAGACGCTCGCTGCGAAAATCACCGCCGGCCTCGAAGAACGCCTCGGCGTAGGACCCCGTGTGCAATTCGCAAGCATGGAACCCGCAAGCCCTTGCCGCCTCGATCTGCGCCGGTTCAGGATCAATGAACGCCGAGATCGTCCCGACCCGATCCCCCAGCGCCGCGACGATCGCGCCGATGCGATCCCGCTGCCCGGCGACGTCCAGACCGCCCTCGGTGGTCACCTCTTCACGACCCTCCGGGACAATCGCCACCGCATGGGGACGGAGTTCCCGCGCGATCGCGACCATCTCGTCCGTCGCCGCCATCTCCAGATTCAGCCGGACGTTGCACGCGACCCGGAGCCGATCGACATCGCGATCGCCGATGTGCCGGCGGTCCTCCCGCAGGTGCACCGTGATGCAATCCGCGCCACCCAACTCCGCCTCGTGGGCTGCTCTGACCGGATCAGGCTCGTGCCCCCGGCGTGCCTGCCGCAGCGTGGCGACGTGATCGATATTGACACCAAGAATCGGCATGGGCCAAGCGTAGGCGCCCCACCGCACAGGGCGACAAGCGATGTTTCGGGTGATTATATTGAATAAAATGCAAAATCATATTGACAATATGAAATTCAATTGCGTATTATTCAAACAAGGTTTCGATAAATCAAACATATTCCAGCCAAGCAATGACCAATTCAAACCACAACCCGGCTGACCAATCCCCGATCTGTCGCCTCTCCAGGGCCGATCAGGACTTCATCACCCAGATGACGCTCCACTCCGGATCGCTCAAGGCACTCGCCAAATCCTTTGGCGTCAGCTACCCGACGATTCGCCGTCGGCTCGACGAACTCATCGAAAGGCTCAGGGTCCTGGTCGAAGGCCGCGAGCCCGAGCCCATGAGCGAACTTCTCGCGGACCTCGTCAAGCGAGGCGAGATCACACCATCAGCAGCAAGGAATGTCCGTGACCTGCACCGGTCTTCTCGGGCATCGGAATTCGATAACTCAACAGGAGGTGCGGCATGATTGATTGGACAGATCCAAACACCATCGGAGCCATCCTCGGCTCATCGGTCGGCCTCTTCGGCGGGATCATCGGTGTCTGGGGCGCCTGCATCGGCGCCTTTGCACCCAAGGGGCTCCACCGGGGTCCGCTCATGTTCACCGGCTACATGTTCGCAGTTCTCGGAGTCGCGATCTCAATAACAGGGCTTGTGATGCTGCTCAATGATGCGATCCTGGCGCTCTGGCTTCCGTTGCTGCTGGCAGGGGTCAACATCTCGATCCTGATGCTCATCCTGACCAGGGTCGCGAAGAACCGGTATGCCCAGGCGGAGGAACGACTCATGAGCGCCGAATCACTCCGCCGGGAGTGACCTCGCGTCGGGAGCCGTCTTCGCCACGTGCACCGGCGGCTCACCGCTCAGCACCCGCCAGACGTCCCGCACGACCCAGCTCATCGCACGCTTCGCCTCCGCTGTCGCGGACGCCACATGCGGCGTCAGCCTCGCGTTGCCAAGTCCAAGCAAGGGGTTTTCCGATCCGATAGGCTCCGGCTCGTGCACATCGCAGATCGCACGCGCCCTTGGATTCTCCCGCAAGAACGCAGCAAGCGCCTCGACATCGACGACAAACCCTCGGCTCGTGTTGAGCACGACCGCTTCCGCCTTGCATAGAGACAGTTCTGCCGTCCCGATCAATCCCCGGTTGCTCGCTCGCCCATCGACATGGATCGAGAGCACATCGGCAGCAGAGAGCAGCGATTCGAGCCCAACAGGCTGTGCGCCGGCGCGTTGCTCGTGCGGGATCTCGAGCAGGTCGTGATAGACAACCTCCATCCCGAACGCTTGACCCACGGCGCCGACTCTCGAACCGATGCGCCCGAATCCCAGCACACCAAGCGTCAGGCCTCGCAGTTGCCGCGGAGCGACCACTCGTTCTCGCACCAATTCCCATGCCGCCGAATCCAGAGGCGCCGAAACCTCTGGCCGTGATCGCAGCGCAGACAACACCTCGGCGAACACAAACTCAACAACCGCGTCGGTGTTCGCGTCCGGGGTATGAACAACGACAATCCCTCGCGCCGCGCACGATTCCAGATCGATGTGATCCACACCGACGCCGGCCCGGCCGATGACCTTGAGATTGGATGCGGATTCGAGCAGCGCCCGGTCAACAACCGTGCTGGTGCGCACGATCAGGGCGTCTGCATTTTCGATGGATTCGATGCCGCAGCAGTCGCAGCGCTGGCAGAGCCAGTCGAGACAAACAGGATCGATCGGCTCGGCGATCGCGACGAGGGGCCGGTCGCGATTCTCCTCGGCATTCACGCCGGGGGTTCTCCCGGGTTTTCATCCTCGCCATCGAACTCCGCGGGCTCGAGGACCGCCGACATCGCGCCCTCGCACGCGGAGATCAGCCGGTCGCGCCCGAAGGCGTGGATCTGATCCTGCTTGAGTTCGGCGTGCTCTTTGTGGGTGGTCAGCAGGATCACCCGGCCTTGGGCATCAACCTGCCTGGCGTTCTCGAAAGCCCGCTCTACAGGGTGCGCAAAGAGCTTGCGTGACAGGTTGATCACGTAGTCGTAACTGTGGTCATCGTCGTCGATCAGGACGACGTTCCAGAGCCAGGGCCGATCGGTGTCGGTCCGCTCATCCGTGACGGTGACAGGGCGGGTGCTGGTGATGCTCATGCCGACATCCTACGCCCCGGGCTCTGGGGAGAAAGGCGATGTTCTCGGAAATCTTCGTCCGATATTGACGATTGACAGGGGATTCTGCCGAGGTATGTTCGTGGATCGACGCTGGCTGAATTGACCCCCGGAGTTGTTTGAGGTGGCATTCGTTGTTTGGCCGGATCGGAACGTCGATCAAAGGATTCATAAATCTCACCGGGGAGATGCGTCATGAACAAAGGCGACCTGATTGAAATGGTTGCGAGCCGACTGGGTGAATCGAAAGCCCAGTCCAGCCGTCTGATCGACACCGTCCTGACCTGCATCGCTGACGGTGTCAGCGCCGATGGGAAGGTCACGATCTCCGGCTTCGGCTCGTTCGAGAAAAAACACCGCGCCGCGCGCACAGGGGTCAACCCTGTCACCAAAGAGCGCATCCACATCGAGCCGTCAATAACGGTGGGGTTCCGCCCCAGCCCGCTGCTCAAGGATGTTGTTGGTGAAGCGGAGAACATGATCGCCAACGAAGCCTGACGCGATCCGTTAATCAGTCAACGCAGATTCTGCCAACGCGATCGCTCTGGCGAGCGCCGCCGCCTTGTTGACGGTTTCCTTGTATTCCAGCGCGGGATCCGAGTCGTACACGATCCCGCCGGCCGCCTGGATGTGGTACATCCACTGCCCGGTCGCCGGGTCGCGCATCGCCGTCGGGACGACCACCGTTCGCAGCGCGAGCGCGATATCCATCTGCCCGTCGAGCCCCACGTATCCCAAGCCGCCGCCGTAAGGGCCCCGCCGCACCGGCTCGAGCTCGTCGATGATCTGCATCGCCCGCACCTTGGGCGCCCCGGAAACCGTCCCGACGGGCAGCGCCGCCCGGAGCGCGTCCCACGAGTCGCACCCTTCTCGCAGTTCCCCGGTCACCGTCGAGCTGATGTGCATGACGTGGCTGTACCGCTCGATCTCCATCGTTCGATCGAGCCGGACGCTCCCCAGATCCGCGACGCGTCCCACGTCGTTGCGCCCGAGATCGACCAGCATCACGTGCTCGGCCAGCTCCTTGCTGTCGGCGAGCAGCTCCCGTTCAAGAGCCAGGTCTTCCTCGCTGGTTTCACCCCGGCGTCTCGTCCCGGCGAGCGGCCGGTTCGTGACGACCTGCGTCCCATCGGCGCTGCTTCTGCATCGGCACAGGATCTCCGGGCTCGACGCGATCAGGATGCACCCCTTCGCCTGCAGGTACACCATGTACGGCGAGGGGTTCACCGCCCGCAGCGCCCGGTACACATCGAACGGGTCGGCGCCCGAGCGCTTTTCGAACCGCTGCCCCACGACCACCTGGAAGATATCGCCCGCGCGGATGTATTCCTTCGCCTTCTCGACCATATCCCGGTGCTGCGCCTCGGTAAGGTTCGACGCCATCGGGACGCGGTCGACCTTCGGATCGCTGCGATCAACGATCCCCGCAGGCAGCGGCTTGCTGTGGGTTTCGAGCTGCTTGACCAGATCATCAATATCGACCAGCGCCGCGTCGTACAGCGCCCCGGCGTCGTCATTGGCGCCGACCGCGATGAGCCGAACCACATGCACGAGCTTGTCCACGTGATCGAATACAACGACCCGGTCGTAATACCCGAAGTGCAACTCGGGGAGCCCCCGGTCATCCTTCGGCGCGGATTCGAATCCCAACTTGCCCGGCTCCGCGTACCGCACCGTGTCGTACGCCGCGTACCCGAACCAGCCGCCGAGCACGCACGTCGGCAGCGGCGCATCGGCAGGGCGCACAAACTCGTGGTCGGCGTATAGACGTTTCAAAACCGCCAGCGGATCCGGTTCGGTGCTCGTCGTGGATTCGCCGCTGCTTGTTTCGGTGATCGTGACCTGATCCTGGGCAGCGACCACCTCGAGCGCCGGGTGCGCCCCGAGCATCGAGTGCCGGCCCTGCCGTTCGCCCCCAACGACCGATTCGAGCAGGAACGAGGGCGCGGTCCGCTCGTCGGGAGCAACCAACCTCCGGTACGCGAGGACCGGGGTGAGCTGATCGCTGAGCAGCCGGACCCCCACAGGGACCACCGGCGTCACGGAAGGACGCTCGGCTCGGCGCTGCTGGATGAGCGCGACAAACTCGTTTCGTGAGATCGAGGGCACGTGCGGAGTGTATCGGCAGGTCCCCGTGCGGTCTGGAGCCCGCCGAGGCGATAGGCTACCGGAGCATGAGAAGGATCCGCCGAACCTCGCCCTCCGTCCGCCTGGAGATGACGCCGCTGATCGACGTCGTCTTCCTGCTGCTGACCTTCTTCCTCTTCGCGATGATGGTGATGGTCCGCGTGGACATCCTCGGTGTTCGGCTCCCGACGATCTCGTCGGGCTCGCCGGCGCAGGAACGCTCGGTCATCGCGATCACGCTCGACGCCCAGGGCGCCGCTTCCGTCGATGGTGAGTCATTGAACCTCGACGAGATTGTCGCCATGGTGCGTCAGCGACGCGACGAAACCCCCGAGACGCTGGTTTTCGTCGCTGCCGACGAGGACTGCAACGCCGGCGCCCTGCTCGGTGTGCTCGACCGTCTCGCGTTCGAGGGCATCGCGGATGTCAGCATCGTCGGAGCGCCGAGCGCCGCCGGCGCTCCCGCACAATCCCAATAAACACAAAAAAGGCCCGGCGTCGTCAGACACCGGGCCGTTCAAATTAATCAGGTTGCCGAGCGGTTCAGCCCTCGTTGGCCGCCGCGAGGTACTTGTCGAGCGCCGGCTTGAGCTGGTCGACGAAGTCGGCTTCCGCATGCATGATTGCCTTGCGCTGCGTCTCGATCGCCTTGTCAACCTTACCCTGACCGAACAGCACCGCCGCGAGCGTGTCGAGGACCATCGGGTCCACACCCTTGGTCATCTTGTTCGCCTTGGATGCCGCGATGTACGCGAGATCCCAGTCCCGGTTTTCGATACCGGCGGTGTCAACGATTAACCACGCGACCGCGTTGAGGGCCTGCGCCTCTTCAGCCCAGGGGCCGTTGATCATCTCTTTCGCGTAGCCGTACGCGCGGGACTCATTCTCCATTTTGGTGAGCATGATCTTGAACGCTTCGATCGTGTAACCGCCGTACTCATCGGGATCGAGCGCGGCGAGCTTCTGCAGCGAGGAAACAACCGTCTCCCATTCGCCGGCGGCGTACGCCGCGTTGGCCGCGTCCTTCAGCGGCTGCGCCTTCTCGGCGAGCATCGCGATCTTCCTGCTCTCTTTCGCGGCGTCTTCGATGTCGTAGGTGCCGGCGACGATCTGCGCGAGCGCCTCGTCCATCCCGGCCATCGGGTGACCGATCCACGCGAGCACGCCCTCGCGGTCAACGATCATGACCGTGGGGATGCCGTTGCTGCCGGTGGCTTCCATGTATTTCTTCGCGATCGCGCCGTCGATATCAGCGGCGACCGTGTAGCTCATGTCGTCGCCCTTGTCCTTGACGTACTCCGCGGTGGGGGTCATCCGGTCGTTAGGCCAGACCGCGACACCGATGACGGTGACACCCTCGTCCTCATACTTCTCGGCGAGTTCGTCCATGTGCGGGATCGCGCGCACGCAGGGACCGCACCACGTCGCCCAGAAATCGAGCACGTACACATGATCGTTCTGGAACTCGGTGACCGATTCACCCTTGATCCAGGAAACATCCTTGCTCAGATCCGGGGCCTGGTCTCCGACGCTGAGGCCGCCGGCGGAAGCCAGGGCGGCAAATGTCAGCGCGCAACCGGCGCCGATGAGTGTGGTCAATTTCATGGTGGGTTCTCCGTTCAAACCGAATCAAAGCGGCGACGACATACGCCACCAGCACTTATATATACCGATCGACAACCCCATCTGATTCGCGCCAGAAGGGAAAATGACACGAAATAAGGCCTTGTGAGGCAAAAACAGCCCCGAATCAAGGGCTCGGGAGCTTATTCAGGAACTGATCCAGGGATTCCTGGTAGATGCCCTTCGCGTCTGAAGTGGGTGCAAGCCGCACCGCTTCCATCTGGAACTCGATCGCCTTGCCGGTCTCGCCCAGACCCATCCAGGCGCCAGCCAGCGCGTTCTTCACCTGCGCCAGTTTCCCATCGGTCAGGACGTCCGCGCGCTCGGCGGCTTTCCGTGCGAGGTTATAATCCCGGTACGGGATCCCCGGCGAGAACAGGATCGTCTCGGCCATCGTCACGAGCATCGGCGAGTCGTTCTTGATGTGGTCGTTGATGATTTTGTAACCCCACTCATAAGCGACGCCCGGCTTGCCCAGCTTGGTGAGGTTGAGCATGAACTTGGTCATCGCCATCTGCGAGTAGTGCACCTTGTCCTCTTCGAGCAGCCGATCGGCGCAGACGATCACGTGCGACCAGTTCCCCTGGCGCGCCGCGAGGGTCGCCTCTTCGATGAGGGGCTCGACGCGCCGCTCCAGATCACGCACCCGATCAAACTCGGCGATCGCGTGGTTGATGTCGTGCGTCCCGTTGAGCACCGCGGTGACATTCTCTTCGACCTTGGCCATCTTGTTGTCCATCGAAGCGATCACACCCTCCTGGTTGATCACGAAGACAACCGGGAGTGTTTCGAAACCGGTGGGGGTGTACCAGTTGTCCTTGATGTACGTCCCGCGGTCCTCGGCGACGGTGTGCGCCATGAACTCCGCCCGGCTCTTGATCACGTCGATCGGCTCGAAGCCACCCTCCTGGATATCGATCGCAACGCTGATCGTCACGACACCCTTGTCGCGGAAGCGCTGGTCCAGCCCGTGCAGCTGCGGGAACGAACCCATCGAGCCCGGCGAGTCGGTCGACCACAGGTACAGGACGTAAACCGTGCCATCGAGGAACTCGGGAACAAGGATGTTCCGCAGCCACAGGATCTCAGGAGCGAGGTCCGCCGCGTCGTCGCCGATGCGCAGCGTTTCGGGAATGACCGCCTCTGGTGCGTCCATCTCAGCCTTGGGGCCTTGGGCGCTGCAGGCTACGGTCAGCAGCCCCGTCGCGAGAGCGGTCAAACAGGTCGTCATTGATTGCATTGTGGATCGGCGGGTCATCGCGGCACTCCAGACATTGAACTTATTCGTGTGTTTCGCCCAAACCCCCTTAAGGGGCGACGCTCATTCGTACTCATTCATGGCGCCGATGTTGCAGACGCCGGGCGCCAACGGACGCCCGACCTACCATCGTTCCATGCGTCCGCAAACTGAACAATCCCGCCTGATGATCGCCATCATCGCAAGCGTCGCGGCTCACGCCCTGACCATTGTCGCTCTGGCCGGTTCTTACGGGACGTTCGCCAGCGCCGATCCGGATGCAATAACCGCGCAGGACGATCCCAGCCAGATCAGGCTCGGGATCGAGACCTCCGACGCGCAGACCGTCGACTGGATCGGGTACGACGAATACCAACGCCACCTCGCGCCGCCGGCCGACCAGAGCCAGGCGCAGATGACCATCGGCGCTCCACCTGCCTCGGCGCCCTCAACGCCCGCTCAAGCGCAGCCGGAGCAAGCGCCGCGCACCATCGCCGAGCTGCTGCTCGATCAACTCTTCGAAGAGATAACGAACCCTGATTTCTTCGCGATCAATACGCCGGCGCCCGAACCAACCGAGCAGCAGCGCAAACCCGAGAAGCCCAAAGAAAAAACCGACCCCAAACAACCCAGCCCCGAAGCGCCCCCGCAGCCGCCCACCGACCTGCCCGAGGGCAACGCCGACAAAGACGCCGACGCGGTCTCGAGCGAGACTGACGAGTTGGTGACCGACTACACGCTGGGTCAGCCGCTCGCGGTCCAGGGGCTCAACATCCAAACCGTCCGCCCGGTCTGGTCGGTGCGGACCACGCTGCTGGCAAGGCCCCGGAACCCCAGGGTCCGGATCCATTTCGGTCACGACGGCAAGGTCGCGCTCGCCCAGATCCTGAAGTCCTCAGGCGAGCCCGACGTGGATCGCCCGCTCCTCAACGCGGTCTACCAGTGGCGCGCCGTCGGCGAACGCCTCGAAACTCTCGCCAAGGACGACCCCGAGTCCACGATCGCGATCACGCTGACGATCCACCTCCGCTGATCTGGTTCAACGTGCGCGACGTGCCGATCTGCAAGCCCTCGGCACACGTACAACCGATACGCCCCATCGCTGACCGATTCACCTTTCAGGCGCCGGAGGCCTCGAACCATGTCACCCGCCAATCGACCCGCATTGCTCGCACTGGTCTTTCTCCTGGGGATTACCCTCACAGCCACCGCGCTCGCGCAGGTCGGGTTCGGATCGGCAGCCCCTGGCGGGGACACCATCAGAACCGATGATCCGCTCACGCTGACCCCGGTCGACCAGGGTTCAACGGATCTCGGCGGCCTGAACACCTCGAACCGATTGATTCCAATCGACTTACAACAGCCGCTCGGGTTTGGCCGCATCTACGAAGCCCCCGACAGCAGCGGCCGGCTGATGCGCGTCAGCGGTGGGCTCAGCGCCGTCTTCTCCCGATCGGAATACGCCGCAAGCGCGGGGTTTATCTTCCCGGTGATCCCGGCGGGGACCGAATTCGTCATCGGGCCAATGGCGGTCACGAAACCGACCTACACCGCGCCGAGCGATAGCATCCAGGATGCCCGGTTCAATCTGTCGATCACCGGCATGACCTCCAACCGGATTGATGGCCGGAAACCGCTGCCGATGCCCCTGAACTACGCATCGCCGCAGCGCAAGCCCGCCGCACCGGATCTCACGCTGCACGAACTGCTGACGGGTAGAGCAGGCCCCGAGGCTCAGATTGAACGCCCTCGCCCGATGCCGCCCTCGATCTGGTCGAGCGAACGCTACAGGAAAAACCGGATCGCCTCGCTGCTCGAGCGTGCGATGGAGCACCGGCAGGGGATTTGATAGGCAATCGACCAATGGACTGGCTCAGATCCAACGTGATGTCTTCGCTGAGCGATCGCCAGTGCGTATTGCCTGCTAACGCCTGTTTTTCTAGTGCCGTACTGCCCTTTTAATGATAATCTGGACCCCTGATGACAGGTGACCGGATTCGTTTTGAGGAGCAACCATGAAGTTTGCCAAACTTGCATTCGTGACTGTTGGAGCGATTGGATTCGCCGCGACGAGCCTCATCGGTGGGGGCCCTGCTTCGCTCTTCAGAATCCAACAGCCCGAGGGTGAATCCAGGAACTCCTTCGGCATCGCGGTGGCGCTGAGTGAGAACACAGTGATTATTGGGGCGCCGGATGATCCGGGTACGCGTTCAGATAGTGGTGCGGTGTATCTCTATGACCTCGCCACCAGGCAGGTGACATCAAAGATCCACACGCCGACCCCTGGCCGGGTCGGCCTCATGGGGTGGGATGTTGCGGTCAGCGAATCGATAGCGGTGTTCGGCGCCCCCTTTGATTCAGAACTGGGGCACCAGACCGGGGCGGCGTACATCTTCGACACCGATTCAAAAGAGTTCCTGTTCAAGTTGGATCCCGAGGACACTACCAGTAGGAAAAACTTCGGAACGCGCGTTGGAATCAGCGGGACTACAGCAATCGTCGGCGCTCAATGGGACACCGAGAGTGGCGCCCGAGGAGGGGCCGCATATTTATTCGATGCCTCTACCGGGCAGCAGCAATTCAAGTTGCTCCCCCCTGCCCTGCATCAGCAGACCCTGTTCGGTACTTCGGTTGCATGCAGCGAAACGATCGCGGTTGTCGGCGCTCCATATTCAGATGAAAACGGAAGAGCTGATGCGGGTTGCGTCTATCTGTTTGATACGACGACGGGGGAACAGATCATGAAGATCACGCCAACAACCAGCATCTCCAGAGAGTTGTTCGGCTCTTCCGTCGCGATCAAGGGAAACACGATTCTCGTCGGTGCGATCCAGGAAGAAGTAGGCGCTGGCGCTGCTTATCTCATTGACGCAACGACCGGCTCACAAATATTCAAACTCAAGGCGAACGATCCGTGGCTGTTTGATCAATTCGGTTATTCAGTGGCGATCGGCGAAACGACTTTGATTGTCGGAGCCCGGAAGCGACCCGGGGTGACCAATCTGACCCAGGGAGCGGCGTACATATTCAGCATGGAAACCGGCAGGCAAATCGAAAAAATCGTCGCAGATGACGGGCGTGTCAGAGACCATTTCGGCAGTTCGGTCGCGATCAATGGCTCGGTTGCCGTTGTTGGCACTGTCACTCTCGGCGCTGCGTATGTCTTTGATGCTGGGCATTGCATATACGACATCAATCATGACGGCGTGAGCGACACCGCCGACCTCGGGATCCTGATCCAGAACTTCCATACACAGGCTCACGATGGGGATCTTGACCGGAACGGGATTGTCGAAGCGGCTGACTTGGGGATGCTGATCAGTGGGTTCGGTACGGTATGCCCTTGATTGTCCCAGGTATGTTTACGGCAGGTTGATCGTCTTCTGCATGATCAGCGACAGGCCCGCTTCGACCGCCGGTTTCGCGAGCACGACCAGCACCGTCGCGATTGCCAGGTGCGGGCCGTAGGGCAGCGCCTTGGGCGCCGACTCGCCGTTTTTCTTGAGCATCGAGACCACCTGCGCCCCGATCGCCCACGAGATCCCCATGAACGGCGCGACGAAGAACGCGATCGTCGGATCGATCCAACCCAGCACCGCGCCGACACCCGCCATCAGGTGCACATCACCCGCGCCCATCGCCTCTTTCCCGAACGCCAGCGACCCACCGATGCGGATCGCCCAGATCGTCCCGCCACCGACGATCAACCCAAAGAGCGAACCGCCGAACGCCGCGAGCCAGAGCGGGGGCGTCCCGGAACGCTGGAGCGCGAAATACCCGGCTACACCCAGGGCGATCGGGATCAGCAGGAAGAGCGTTTCCTTGCACATCTCCCGGCGAGCGTGCGGATAAAAAATCCACGCCGGGTCGGAATCGTTCCGCTCACCATCGGGGACGAGACTCCGAAGCAGCAGACCGACCAGCATCCCGATGCCGGCGCCGAACGCGACGAACGCATTGGTGCTCCCGAAGCGAAGACCCAGCGCGACCCCCGCGAACAGCCCGGCAACGATGGGCCCCGCGAAGAACAGCGCCCGCAAAACGGCGCTGCCGCGCTCCGAGGGCTCGTCCGTCGATTCGGGTTTCTGTTCCGGCACATCCGGCGTGTTTGCCCGTTCCCACTCGTCGTAGTCGGAGAAACTTCTCGGGAGCACATTCATCCGAACCAACTGCGTCGCGATCGCCAACCCGACCGCCGCGCCGATCGAGAGGCCGATCAGAGGCCACCCGACCACCGGGATCACCCAATCGTGCGGCGAACGCCGGAGCCCGCCCTGCGATCCGATCCACCAGGCGCTCAAGGGATGCACAAGCAGCGCGAACCCGGCGAGCATCCACGGGATCACCAGCGGGATGTGGAACGTCTTCGCATCGATGAGCGTGATCGCAACAAGCGAGAAGAACAGCGACGCAAAGAGGATCGCGATCGGCCACATCCGCGCGATCCCGTCGCGCGCCCACTCGGGGCGCCACAGCGTCGGGTCCAGCCCGATCCCACGCAGCGTGTGCGCATCGGCAAACCACAGCGTGTACGTCACGACGAAGAGCATCGCGACGATGAACTCAACGATCGGGTACTCGGCGCTGATCGGGTTCTTGCAGTACCTGCATTTCCCGCGGAGCAGGATCCACCCGAACACCGGGAAGTTGTCCCGCCACGCGAGCTTCGTCGAGCATTTGGGGCACGCGCTGGGAGGCCTGACCACGCTCAAGCCGAGCGGGAGCCGGTAGACGATCACGTTGATGAACGACCCGCAGATCCCGCCGAAGCAGAAGACGAAGAAGATGGAGACGATCAGATTCATCCACCGCAGCGTATTCAAAGAGATGGCGAGCGTGCAGAGATCAGGAGTGGTCATAGTGCTGGGGTCTCACAAGCGAACGGATCCTCAGGCATCGACCCGATCCGGCGATCCCACTGAATCACCGCTGTCGGTCAATTCGGTAATCCGCTGCTCGGCGTGATCGAGGATGCCCCGGCACCGCTTGATCAGCGCGACGCCCTTCTCGTAGGCCTCGACGGATTCCTCCAGGCCGATCTCGCCCTGCTCGATCTTGTCGATCAGCGCCTCAACCTGCTCGACCGAGGCCTCAAAGCCGGGCTCGTCGGATGGCGTCTTCGATGTGGTTTTTTTCTTCGTCACGGCTCAACGGTACCAGAGTCTGGGCCAAAGAGGTGCTTCTGAGCCGGATCGTGCGATTGCCGCCGTTTCCGCCGCTTGGGCAACGGCGCCGATGCGGGCAGCGGAGCCGTTCCCTCGGCGCCGACCACGGTCGATTCGATCGCCCCGCTGGCGAACCGCGTGCGGATCACCTCACCAGCAGAAGCGTCATCGCTCGATCGCAGCAGCGAGCCGTCCGGCTTCGTCGTCACCGTGTACCCCCGCTCGAGCACGCTGATGGGGCTCGCGATGGTCAATTCCCGATCCAGCGCATCAAGCCTCGACCTCGCGTCGTTCACGAACCCAACGACCGCGTGTTCGAGTCGTTGCTGCGCCAGACCGGGATCGAACCGGTCGAGCCGCTTCTGCACCGCCCGCGCCAGCGCCGCATCGAGTTGGTCGAGCCTCGCCCGCCGCTGCGCGTAGACCGCCTCGGGACGAACCCGCGCGAGCCTCGATGAGAGCCGTTCAAGCCGGATCGCCCCGGCGTGCATCCGCCCGGACACCGCCCGGCGCAGCCTTGCGCTCCGATTCCCGTGCCGTTCATGCTCAAGCCTCGCCGATCGCTGCAGCGCCGTCAGCAGCCGAGACGCCGCGTTGTCGAGCTGGTCGTGCAGCGCCACGGAGTCAGGGCTGCACAGCATCGCCGCTTGTGTCGGTGTCGCCGCTCTCGCATCGGCGACCAATTCCGCGAGCGTCGTGTCCGTCTCGTGCCCGATCGCGCAGACGATGGGAACAGGGCAACCCACGATCGCCTCGGCGACACCGCGATCGTTGAAGCACCACAGGTCCTCCATCGAACCGCCGCCGCGCGTGCAGATGATCGCGTCGATCCCGAGTTTGTCGTGCCGATTCCCGATCGACCGGATCGTGCGCGCGATCATCGGCGCTGCTTTTTCGCCTTGGACCAGCGTGTCAACGACGACAATCTCGATCGCCGGGCACCGCCGTTTGAGCGTGTCGATCACGTCCTGCAGCGCCGCGCCGGTGCGCGAAGTGATCACGGCAAGGCGCCTCGGAAAGACCGGCAGAGTCCGCTTGCGCGCTGGCTCCAGCCACCCCAGCGCCCGGCACTCTTCGACCAGGCGCCGCAACTGCGCCTCGAGCGCGCCCTCGCCGACCGCCTCGATCGAGTCAACATACAGCTGCGTCCGCCCCTGCCTCGGAAAGTGCCCCAGCCGACCGGTCGCGATCACCGCGTCACCGGCGCTGGGGGTGAACCCGACCTTCGCCGCACGCGAGGCGTACATCACGCATGAGATCGTCGCATCGTCGTCCTTGAGCGAGAAATACCAGTGCGTCCGATCCGTGAGCGAACCGATCTCGCCCCGGACCCGGATCGCGCCAGGCCAGGCGTCCTTGAGCACCGTGTCGATCCGCCGGCACAGCGCCGAGACGGAGACCGGCCGATCACCGCCGCCGGGCTCTCCGCGAGGTGACGATGGGGTCGATGGAGGCGTCGCCATCTTCGTCGGGTCGAAGAGCGGGCGGATCTCCATCGGGTCAGGATTGATCGGGTGTGGTTTTCTTGCCATGAGTTTGGTCGAAAGGTCCGCAGAAGCCGGCGCGGTCATCGGTATCATGCCAACAATGCTCTTTCAAGTCAGCACACCAACCTGTGGCGGGACCGAGAATCCGCCGATAGAACCCGCAAGGGGGTCGCGTTGACGATCAAGGACGGCGAATTCGACACCGGATCGGGCTGGAAAGACCCCGGCATGGGCGGCGGCCCGCTCGGTGGTGGCGGTGGCGGTCTCGGAGGCCCCGGAGGCGGCGATTCCTTCCGCAAAATCCTCGGGCGCATCTTCGGCGATGCCGAGCACCCGCTCGGCTGGGGCGTCACGGTCGGCAAATTCCTTGGGCTCCGCGTCCGCCTGCACCTCCTGCTGATCGTCTACGCGCTGGGACAGATCGCCTGGTCCATCCCGCGCGACGAACTGGGCGCCTGGTACATGGTCATGCTGATGGGGGGCCTGCTGCTCGCCGTGCTGATGCACGACCTCGGTCACATCGCGATGTGCCGCAAACTCGGTGGCGTCGCCGACGAGTCCCTCCTCTGGCCGTTGGGGGGCCTCGCCCCGACGCTCCCACCGGAGGGCTGGAAGCCCAAACTCCTCGTCGCGCTCAGCGGCCCGATCGTGAACCTCCTGATCGCCATCGGCACCACGATCGGTCTCTTTGTCGCCGGCTACAGCGAGATGGCGCTGATCGACCCGTTCCGGCTCGGCAGCTCCTTTGCCCGATTCGACAACTACCCGATCGCCGCGCTCTGGGCGCTGCACTACGTCAACCTGATCGTCCTGCTGATGAACCTGCTGCTCCCGATGCTCCCGCTCGATGGCGGGTCGATCCTGCAATCGCTGATCTGGCGCAAGACCGGCTCCGAGCACCGCGCCGCGGAACTCACCGCGACCACCGGGATCGCCGTCGGCATCGGGCTCGCCGTTCTGGCGCTCGTTTCTGAGCGGACGCTCCTCTTCGGCGTCGCCGCGTTCGGGATCATCATGAGCTGGTCCGAGCGTCAGAGGCTCCGGCTCGTCGATGAGGTCGTCGGCGAGGCCTGGCGCGCCAGTCTCCGCGATGAATCCGCGGCGGAAGCCGAACCGCCCCAGTCGGAGATCCGTAGAGCGGAGCAGGAGGCCGACCGGCAGGCGGAACTGGACCGCGTCCTGGCGAAAATCGCCAAAGAGGGCTTGGAGAGCCTCACCAGGAAGGAACACAAGGTCCTCAAGATGGAAACCGAGGCCCGAAAGCGGGAAGAAGACCGGTAGGAGCCACACCCCCGGCTCGGACCATTCAACGCCGATCGGCTGCCGGGCCGAATAAACGGTGGTTCTGTCTTTTTTATTTGAGCACGCAGGAGCGATAGCACGCATGGGGATCTACGACCGCGAATACATCAGGGTGGGCCCCAAGTCCTCCAGCGGCCTGGGATGGACCTCCGCGTGGTCGATCAACACCTGGCTGATCGTGATTAATTCCGCGATCTTCTTCTTGATGGCGATGATCGGGCCGGATTTCCAGAACGCGATCGCCAAGTGGGGTCACTTCTCGACCGCCAGAGCGCTCTTCTTCACGCACGACGGCTCGGTCTACTTCGGGCTTGAGGTCTGGCGGTTCATCACCTTCCAGTTCCTCCACGCCAACTTCAACCACATCTTCTTCAACATGCTCGCCCTCTTTTTCTTCGGGGGCATGGTCGAGAATTATCTGGGGCGCAAACGCTACCTCGCGTTCTACCTCACCTGCGGCGTCCTCGGCGCGGTCTTCTATGTCATCCTGAACCTGCTCGGGCAGATCCCAGGTGCGCAGAACCTCCCGCTCCTGCTGATCTCTGATCCGCATTCCCCGATGGTCGGCGCTTCCGCCGGTGTCTTCGGCATCCTCATGGCCTGCGCCTTCATCGCGCCCAACGCCACCATCCTGCTCTTCTTCGTCTTCCCCATGCGGCTCGCCACCGCGGTGTACCTCTTCGTCGGGATCGCCTTCCTCTCCCTCTACTTGGGGTCGGCCAATGCCGGTGGTGAAGCGGCACACATCGGCGGCGCCATCGCCGGCGCGTACTTCATCCGCCACACGCACCTGCTCCGCGATTTCTTCGAATTCTTCGGCAAGGCAGCGCCGAAGAAGAAATCCAAAGCGGGCGCCAAGGCGAAGCCATCGAAGCAATCCAGACGCGAGAGCGTCGACGAAGCCGAGGTGGACCGCATCCTGAGCAAGGTCGCAACGCAAGGCCTGCACAGCCTCAACGACAAAGAGAAACGCGTCCTCCGCCGAGCCACGGAATCAAAGCGCCGCTGAGCGTGCCTAGGACGACGTGCCACTACCTAGGCTTTGCTAGGTAGTGCTTCTCCGGTGTGCGTCTCCGATTCAAGAGCACGACCCAGCAGAGCCTAGGTCGTGGCACGGGGATCCTCCTCACTACCGCTTGCCGATCGGATTCACCGGTGATCCAAACGGATCCGCCGCCTCGATCGATGGCGTCCCGAAGTTCGACCACGGCCCCACAGCGCCGATGAGCCCGATGGTGGTGACCACGTCGCCCATCTGCGCGATCGGGTTGACCGAGTAATCTGTCCCGTTCCCGTGCGCGACATTCCGCACGACGATGCAGTTGTCTGCGCTGATCAGGAACCCGTCGGACGTGTTATCGATAGCGGTGTTGGAATCAAACCGAGAGCCCGACCCCGTCGTCAGGACCGCGTAAAAACCAAAGTTGTTCTCGGAGGCGAAACACCCGGTCACCATCGAGCCCTGCCCGACCGAGAAACCGTCGTCAAAGTTGTCCCTGGCGCGGCACCGGTCGAACACGCTGTTGACGGTGGCGTGGAACCCATCAAGGCCGTTGACCGTCGAGACACACCCTTCGAACGTGGCGTTGTCGAGGGCGTCAAACCCGTTCGAGAGGTTGTTCCTCGCGATGCAATCCGTGAACAGCGAGGGGCTGATGGTCCCGCCGACGGTGTCGGTCGCGGTGAACCCGTTCACGAGGTTGTCCCGCGCTTCGCACCCGTGCAGTGCCGAGTTGCCCATGGCCTTGAAGCCGCTGAACGAGTTCAGCGCCGCGGTGCAATCGCGCGCCGTCGAATCCCGGATCGTGAACCCCTCGCCGGTGTTGGAGTACGCCCGGCAGCCGATCGCGACCGAATCGGAACTGATGTCGAAGCCCGCCACCCCGTTACCCGAGGCGCTGCAATCGCGCAGCGAAGAGCCGTCGAGCATCAGGAACCCATCCTGTGTGCTGTCATTCGAGACGCACCGGACGAGCGAGGTCTGCACACCGGAGAACCCGTTGGTGAAGTTGTCCGAGCACACGCAATCCTCCGCCGTCCCCTTGGAGATCACCATCCCGAGCGAGTTGCTGTCCGCGGTGCACCGGAGCACGCTGCCGCCGATCGTGTTTATCCCGGTCTCGTTGCCCCACACGGCGACATCGGCGATGACGCCCGGACCAAGTAACCCGACGCCGTTCTTCCAGCCGATGACGTGCCCGTTGCGGATCATCACCGCGCCGGGATCGCCGGTGTCGGGCCACGCGTGGATCCCGTTGACGGTCGGCGCAATGCCCGCGTTGAGTAGCGGGAGGATGACGCGGAACCCGCTCAGGTCCAGCGTGACATCGCGCGCATCGATCCGGATGCCGTGCTTGGTGAACTCGCCGACCACATCCCCGGTCAGGTAGTACGAGCCGGGCTGGCTGATGACGAACGTCGCAGTCAGGTCGCCGGGCGTATTGATCTGGCTCACAATCGTGCGCGGCTCGACCTCGTCGAGCGTGCGCATGGTCGGTCCGACCGGCCCCGCCGGCGGGTTGACATCGCCGGCAAACGCGCCGGGCGCCCACAGCGACAGGGACATCGCCAGCGCCGAAAGCGATCCGATGAGCGGGCGCACGATGGAATGGCGGAGCATTGAAGTACCCTCCTTCAAGAACGCGGGTTGATATTCAGACAATTAGATCCATTATAGGATCGCCGCCACAAAATCAACCGGAATGACACGCAATCACACGATCCCGGTGATTTCCTGTAGCGATACCGAGGCGCCTCGATTCCGGGGTGACCGCCGGTGCGCCGGCCCCGAACAGCCCGCACCGATTCATCAATCCGCCCACAACTTCGACACCGTCTTCACCCGCTCGGCGAGCCGGTCGACCTCCTGCGGCGCAAACGCCGGGTAGAGCCCGAGGACCCTCGAATCGGGCCCCACCAGGATCAGGTGCGAGGGGTGCGCGATGTTCGCCATCGTCGTCCCGTCACCGAGATCGATCGGCGAGTCGAGTTGCGTCTCGATCGAGAGCAGCAGCCCCTCATTGAGCCACCGTTGCACCGTCTCGATCTCGCCGGTCAGGAGCGTCCAGCGATCCAGATCAACCGCGTTCTCCTGCGCGTATTCGCGGAGGCGCGCCGGGTTGTCGTGCTCCGGATCAACAGAGACAAAGACAAACCGCGCGGGTGTACCGGCGAGCTCGTCCTGAAGCCTGAGCATCTGATCCATCATGATCGGGCACGCCGCCGGGCAGTGGGTGAATCCGAATTCGAGGATCGTCAGGTTCTCCGCAAAGAGCGACTCGGTGACCGATTCCCCATCTTGATCCGTCAGCACAAACGCAGGGATCGAGAGCGTCTCCATCCCGGGTTCGGGCCGCAGCGCGAGCTTCGCATCGAGGTTCCGAGTCGCGTACAGCGTCATCGCGACGATCCCGGCGGTCACCACCACCGCAACAACGAAGAGGGCGCCGAGCAGTTTCCACGACCGCCATTGGGGAGCCGCACCGGACGGTGAATCAACATCAGTCATGCGTCTTTATCTTTCTCCGCCTCGTTCGAGGCCTGGCGGTCATCGACGAACGACCAACCACAGCGCCGGCGATCAGCAGCATCGCGAGCGCAAAGCCGAACGCAACAACCCACGCGGTGATCGGCGTCTCGGTTCCGGGAGTGATCCCGGCGCGGATCGCGTCGGTTGTCCAGCGCAGCGGGTTGATCGACATCAGCGCGTTCATCCAGCCCGCCGCGCCCTGCGCCGGGAAGAACGCCCCGCTGAGCAGCCACATCGGCATCAGGATCAGGTTCATCACGCCGTGGAAGCCCTCCGACGAGTTCACCCACCACGCGAGCGCCAACCCCATCGAAGTCACCGCCACCGCAGCAAGCGCCGCGGCGAGCAGCGCCAGGAGCATCCCGCCGAGGCCAGGCCACCCCGCGACGAACGGCGCAGCGAGCAGCACGATCGCGCACTGCGCCGACGCGATACTCGATCCGCCGACCGCCTTGGCGCCAACGATCGACCACAGGGGCGCCGGGCTGACCAGCGCCGATTGCAGGAACCCCTCGCGCCGATCCTCGATCAGCGACATCGCCGCGAAGATGGACGAGAAGACCGCAACAAGCGTCACGATCCCCGGCAGCACGAAGGCGCCGTAATCCGATTGAGGCCCTTCTATCCCCGGTGGCGCGAAAGAATCCGCAAACCCACCGGCAAAGAAGATCCCCATGATCGCCGGCGCGCCAACGCTCGCGACGATCCTGCTCGGTTGTCTTGTAAAGCGCAGCAGCTCACGCCGCGTCAGGCTGATGAATGTCGCGGTCCCGGCGCTCATGGTGCGGCCCCGTTCTCGTCTTCAAGCGCACTGCCCGTCAGCGCCAGGTAGGCGTCGCCCAACGTTGGCGGGCCGACAAGCACGTGCGTCACGCCATCACCCGCCCCGGCCCGGACGCTCAGGCGCTGTGCGGTTTCGAGCACAACGCCCGCTTCGCCCGCGCCGACCGCCTCGCCGCCAACGGTCCGCACATCAAGCCCCGCCGATTCCAATTCGCCCGACAACCCAGCGTCGGTGCGCACGAGCAACCCCCCGAAGCCGCCGCACAGCGCAGCCGGAGAACCCTCGGCGACCACCTTGCCGTGATCGATCAGCGCGACGCGGTCCATCCGCTGCGCCTCGTCCATCAGGTGCGTGCTCAGGACAACCGTCAGATTCCCAGTTGATCGTCGTTGCTCGATCGCATCGAGAAACGAGGCTCTGGACAGGTGATCGAGCCCGGTCGTCGGCTCGTCGAGCAGCAGCACGCTCGGTTGGTGCAGCAACGCCCTTGCAAGATCCACTCTTCGCGCCAGGCCTCCCGAGAGCTCGCCAACTCTTGATGCGAGCCGATCCGCGACACCTAGGTCGATCGCCGCGTGCCGCGCCCGACTTCTGGCGTCGTCCCCGGTGATCCCATAGAGCGCCGCCTGATTCATCAGGTTCTCTTCGACGGTGAGCAGCGGGTCCAACCCGTGCTGCTGGAAGACGACGCCGACCTTCGATCGGATCGCCCGCGTCGCGCTCGCGCCTTCGGATGGATCCTCCCCGAGCACGCGGACCGTGCCGCTGTCGGGGCGATCGAGCGTCGCGATCAGGCGCATCAACGTCGACTTGCCGGCGCCGTTGGGCCCCAGCAGCGCCAGCGACTCGCCGGCTTCGACAGTCAGCGAAACTCCATCGAGCGCCACGATGGGGGGTGCTTTGCGCTGCTGGTAGGTCCGGCGCAGTTCGGCGAGTTCGATCGCCGTTGCCGAGTTGTCGTGTTGGGGTTGATCCACAGTGCGGAGGATACCCGTTGTCGCGGGTCAGTTCCCGAGGAGAACAACCAGCGTCGCATCGATCGCCAGCAGGAGCATCGCCAGCGGCAGGTAGATGATCGACCCGAAGAACATCCGTCTGGCGGTGTCCTTCTCTCGCCGCTTGGCGAAGCGGACCGCGGTCATCAGCCACCCGATCCCGACGGCGACCATCGGGACCGTCGCGACAAAGCCGACCCAGCCTTCGAGAAGCAGCAGCGGAGTCACGCACGAAACCGCCACGGTCACGAGGATCCACAGGATCGACGATCGCGCCGTCCGAACCCCGGTCGGATCGACAACCGGCAACGGCTTGAACCCGCCGGCGGCGTAGTCATCGCGGTACATCCACGAGATCGCGTGGAAGTGGGGGATCTGCCACGCGAAGAGCAGCGCAAAGAGCGACCACCCGATCGGTGAGGTCAGCGTCTCCCAGCCACCGCCGGTCGTCGAGACCGCCGCCCAGCCGATCATCGGGGGCAGCGCCCCGGGGACCGCACCAACGAGCGTCGCGATCGGCGTCATCACCTTCATCGGCGTGTAGAACAGGATGTACGACACCGTCGTCGCGATCGCGATCCACATCGCCGCAGCGTTCACAAAAAGCCCGAGCGTCGCAGCGCCCAGGATCAGGCACGCGAATGAGAACACGAGCCCCAACCGAGGTGAGACCCGGCCCTTGGGGATCGGCCGATCCATCGTCCTCGGCATCAGCGCATCGCGCTCCCGCTCCCAGCACTGGTTCAGCGCGTTGGCGCCGGACGACGACAGCGCCGTCCCCACCAGGCAGGCGCCCAGCGCCGTGAGCAGTTCGGGCATCGCCCACGACCGCGCCACAGCGCCGATCGCAAAGCCCAGCCCCGCCGTGATCGTCACGAGCTTCGTGATCCCCGGCTTGCTCAGCGCGAGCAGATCCGTCGCCAGCCCGGGGTCGGACTGATCGGTGGAAGCCGCAGGATTGGCGTGTGAAGAGGCGTTGGTCATTGATGCGTTCGGGGCGGTTCGGTGTTGCAGGAACGAGGATAGGACCGCGCATCCAATCCGTCGCGTCCGAAACCAGTGCTGCAATGCCGTCGGATACCGATCCCAGGGTTCAGTTTCACGAGAAGTCAGCGCAATAGAAAGGCGCCGTGGGTACGCCCCGCAGCGCCTTTCAGGATCGCACGTTGTGCGAATAGCACGCAATTTGAGCAGAGACTCATCGCTGAACAAGCCGATCATCTCGATCGACGATTCCCGGAATGGAAGTTGGAGCCCCTGTGGTCCAGGCCCGATAGCGTTGCCCGGACACAGGCGAAAAGTACCTCAACTCCCGCCCCAATGGAAGAAAGAAGTCATGAATTGCAGGAAATCAGCGGTTTCCTGCACGTGAGCACATCTACCGCATCTCCCCTGATCAGAGATTGCCGAGGGCAATTCCCAGCGATAGCCTCACCGTGTCGGCGCCTTCGTGACGCCCATGCCCCGGTAGCTCAGCTGGATAGAGCAGCGGACTTCTAATCCGCAGGTCATTGGTTCGAATCCAATCCGGGGTGCTTCAGTGATAAAACGGCCCTGAAGGCCCACAGATCGTCACCAATCACCATTTTTTAGACCAACCGATCGCACCAGAGCGTACAATGACGCCATGACCACCCAAGCGACACGCCTTCGTCAGGAGACGCCGCCGACGGTGGGGGGCGCTGACAGGCGATCGGTGTGTCAACACCGCAAAGTTTCTGCGGCGCGCCCAACGCCGGGGTTCACGCTCGTTGAACTGCTTGTGACAGTCTCGGTCATCTCGATCCTGATCGGGATCCTGATCCCCGCGATCGCCGCCACACGCGATGCCGCCCGAGACGCCGCATGCCTCGGCAACCACCGACAGTTCGGCGTCGCCTGGAATTCCTACCTCGTGGACAACATCTACGTGCCGTACGTGCGCAAGGACCGGGGTGTCGAGCACGTGAAAGACTGGGGCGGCGTGGACTGGTACAGCGAGGTGACCAACCAGAATCTGCCGACGGTTGATCGGTACTGGAACGAGCGGCCCCTCAACGCCTATCTCGGCGCCGATGTTCACCAGACCACCGGCCACAATGCGTTCCTCTGCCCCGCGGATCACGGGCTGCTCTACCGCGACCGGGAAGCCAGGACCGCGTCGTACTGGTCGGACGATGAAGCCCAGCGAGTCTCGTCGTCCGAACTCAACGACGACACGATCTACGGCGTCCGAGGGACGAGCTACACCTCGAACGACTGGCTCTGGGTCAAGCCGGGCTCGTACGACGGGTTCGGCGATCGCATTGATGGCAGAGAGCCAACCGATCCCTTCCGCTACGCGAACTTCACCAACCGGAACCAGCTCTCGACCGTGTCCTCGCCTTCGTTGCTGGTTCTCGTCTCCGACGCCGACGATGCCGAAGCATGGCGGGTCAACTCCAGCTTCAGGCACTGGAGTTCCTCCGATCACCGCCCTGCCGGGATGCCCTTCGGCGCCTGGCACGGGTACGGACGCACCAACGCCGCCTTCCTCGACGGCTCGGCACGCAACATCACCGTCAAAGAAGACCAGGGCGCGACCTCGGATTATTCCTTCTGGTTGCAACCAGAACTCCACGGCCCCGGCTCGGCGACCATCGCGTCCAAGCCGAGATTCTCCGTGGTCCCCGGCGGCGGCGAATAACGCACCGCCGCTACCGCAGCCCGTATTCTTTCAGCTTCCGGTAGAGCGTCCGCTCGCCGATCCCGAGCATCTTCGCCGCTTTTTCGCGGTTCCCGCCGGTCAGGCGCAGCGTCTCGCGGATCGCGCGCTTCTCCAGTTGATCGAGGCTCGCGCCGGCGAGCGAGCCGACCGCGCCGCCGGTCGAGTCCACCGCGCCGTGATCCCCCTGCGCGATCACCGCGGGGAGGTGCCGCAGCGAGATCGAATGATCCCCAGCGCCGCGCGCGATCACGACCATCCCCTGCACCGCGTTGAGCAGCTGCCGGACATTGCCGGGCCAGTCGAACGCGGTCAGCTGGTCCATCACCGCTGAATCAAACTCGGGGACCGGCGCGTTCGCATCGAGCTGCCCACTGAACTTCGCCGCCGCGTGCCGGACGATCCTCGGGATGTCCTCCCGGCGTTCGCACAACGGCGGGATGTTGATCTCCGCGCCGTTGATACGAAAGTACAGATCCTCGCGGAACGATTCGTCCTTGAGCATCGTGTTCAGGTCGCGGTTGGTCGCGCTGACGATGCGCACATCGACATGCTTGGTCGCGTTGGCGCCGAGCCGGATAACCTCACCCGATTCGAGCACGCGCAGCAGTTTCGCCTGCATCGTCAGCGGCATGTCCCCGATCTCGTCGAGGAAGAGCGTCCCGCCGTTGGCGTATTCGAAGACACCTTCGCGGTCCTTGTCCGCGCCGGTGTACGCGCCCTTGACGTGCCCGAAGAGCTGGTCTTCCAGCAGCGACTCGGTCTGCCCGGCGCAGTTCATCGTGACGAACCGCTTGGTCGATCGGTCGGAGTGCTTGTGGACAGCTTCCGCGATGAGTTCCTTGCCGACGCCCGACGCCCCGGTGATCAGCACCGGCAGGTTCGAGGGAGCCACCGTGCACACCGTGTCGAGGATCTTCCGCATGGGCTCGGAACCCGCGACGATCCCCTCGAACCCGTCGTGCTGGACGAGGTCGTCCATCCCCGGCGCCTGATGCCGGAGCAGCACCGCCTCTGCGGCGCGGTTGACGAGCTTGCGGAAGAGCATCAGGTCCAGCGGCTTCTCGATGAAGTCGTACGCGCCGTCCTTGAAGGCGGCCCTTGCGGTGCTGACATCGCCGTGCGCGGTGACCATGATGGTTTCCGCGTCTGGTTGCAGTTCCCGCGCCGTGCGAAGGACGACCAGCCCCGCGTCGGAGCCATCGTCGTTGACACCGTGCGTGCCGCCGCATTCCGGCATCCGCAGGTCGGTGACAACGATGTCAAAGGCGCCGTGCTGGAGCTCGTCGATCGCCCCGTCAACAGTCCCGACAATGGTCGAGACGTGCCCCGGCGCTCGCAGAGCGTCCGCCATCACCTCGGCGTGGTCTCGCTCGTCCTCGACGATCAGCACCTGGGCGCGGGGGGTATCGGTCTTTGGATCGCTCGCGTTGGCCATGGCATGCAGTGTAGGCGGATTGCCCCGCGCCCTCATTTGCACCCGCACCAGCACCATCCGTTACCCTCTGGGTATGACCTGGAACTGGAAATTGCTCCGCGCCGGCGGCTTCATGCTCGATGGCGGCGCGATGTTCGGCATCGTCCCCAAACCCCTCTGGACGCGCCTCGTCACACCCGACGAAAAAAACCGCATCCCGATGCAGACCAACTGCCTGCTCCTGACCAGCGGCGATCGGACCGTCCTTGTCGAGACCGGCATCGGGGACAAGTTCGATGAGAAAAAACGCGGCATCTACGGCATGGAGCAACGCTGCATCCTCGACGCCCTCGCCGAAGCAGGGACCGACCCCGCGAGCATCACCGATGTCGTCGTTACCCACCTGCACTTCGACCACGCCGGCGGATTGACTCGGCTCGATGAATCAGGCGCCGCAATCTCGTCGTTCCCCAACGCGACGATCCACACCCAGAAGACCGAGTGGGACGATGCGCTCGCGAACAAATCAACGATGCACAGCACGTACCTCCGCGATCACCTCGACCCGGTGCGCGAGCAGATCCGCACGTTCGAGGGCGCCGGCGAGATCATGGACGGGATCCGCGTCGAACCCCTCCCGGGGCACACCTGGGGACAGCAGGGGGTCCTCTTCGAGGCCGCTCAAGGAGGCACCGTGGTCTTCCCGGGGGACCTCATCCCGACGGTCCACCACGCCTCACCGACCTACGGGATGGCCTACGACGTGCTCCCCTACGAATCCATGGTCCAGAAAGAACGCTTCCTCAAGAGAGCGGCGGCGGAAAAATGGACGATTGTCCTCGATCATGAGGTCGGGAACCCCGTCGTCAGGGCGTGCGAAGATACGGACAAGCCGGGTCGGCATTTCCTCGAAGAGATCGGCTAGAATCACAGCGTCCCGTTCCCGACAAAGCACCTGGTTGATCCGAACCGCTACGACCACCGCATGACCACCACCGTCCCAAATCCAGCCAACGAGATGCAGGCCGACGCTTCGACCAACGGCGCGGTCGAGAGCAACGGTGTGCACATCGCCCCCGAGGCGACGAACTGGCCGGGCCGCCCCGCCAAGACGCGCAAGATCGTTGACGATTCAGGGCACGAGGTCGTCAGGAAATCATTCTTCGATAAAGCCGAGGCGTGGGTCAGCCGCCTAAGCAACAAGAACCATTTCTGGCGCAGCGTCTGCTCGCTGATCTGGCTCCCCTTCGCGTTCCGGTCCGGGCTCCGCGTCAAGCGCGTCGACAAGTCCACCTTCACCGCGGTGCTCCCCTTCAAGCGGTTCAACCGCAATTGGTACAACGCGATGGCCGGCGGCGCCCTGCTCGCCAACTCCGAGATCGCAGGCGGCATGTACGTCTTCGGCGTCTGCGGCGGCGACTACACCGTCGTGTGCAAAGAGCTCAGATACAGATTCATGCGGCCCTGCTTCGGTCCGGCGATCTACAAGATCAGGACCAACGACGACCTCGACGCCCTCGTCGCCGCCGGCGGTGAGTTCAATGTCGATCTCACGCTCAACATCGTCCAGCAGCTCTCCGCGAAGCCTTCACAGGACCGCCGTGTTGGTCGGTGCGAGTGCACGTTCCACGTGACCCCCAAGCTGCACCACAAGGCGAAGAAGGTCAACCGGGGCAAGGCGAAGAACGACCGCAAGGCCGACCGTACAGACGAGCGCAAGGATCAGCCCAGCGCGTGAGCAACGCACCGACCGTACAACCATTCGACACCGCAATTGAACCGGGCGCCGCGCTCGGGGCTTCAACGATCCTCCGCGCCCTCTTCCTCGCCTGCTCGTGGACGTGGTGCATCGGGATGTTCCTGCCGGTCCTGCTCATCCGCGACTTCGGCTGGCCAGGCTGGGTCGCCTTCGCAACCCCCAACGTCCTCGGCGCTGCCAGCGTCGGGTTTGTCTTCAAAGCAAGGGGTTCCGCCGCGCTCGCGGCACACCGCCACGCGCTGGCGCTACGGGTTTTCAGCGTCGTGACGATCCTGTTCCACGTCGCGTTCCTCTCGTGGATCCTCACGCTGGTTTTCCCGTGGCTGGCGCTCCCGATCAGCGAGATCACCGTCGGCGGCATCACCGTCGTCCCCGCTTCAATAGGCGAAGGCATCGGCGCCGTCGCGATCGTCGCGATGCTCTTCCTCATCGCGCTCATGCTCTCAGGGATGCGCACCGGCATGTGGATGCTCGGCGCGCTCGGGGTCTACGCCCTCTCGATCGCGCTCGCGTTCATGGCGTGGCGCACAACCGGGGGTGAGGCCTTCACGGTCGCCCCGATCTCCGGTGATGAGCCGAGGTATGCGATCATCGGCGCCGCCGCGGTGATGGCGCTGGGCTTTCTCGCCTGCCCCCACATGGACCTGACGATCCTCCGCACCCGCCACGAATTAGCGGGCGCCGCCGGCACGCGAGCGTTCGTGCTCGGTTTCGGCGTCTTCTTTCTCTCCATGATCGTCCTCACGCTCGCCTACGCCCCGAGGTTCCTCGTTGGGGAGACGAGCTACTTCATCGTCGCCCACATCGCGGCGCAGGCCGTCTTCACGATGTCTGCCCACCTGCGCGAGCTCCGCACCGGGTCGATCGAACGCCAAACCGGACGCGGCTTCCCGCCCTTGCTCGTCATCACGCTGCTGCTCGCGGTAGTCTGTCTGGGCGCCGCCTGGCTGTCCTTCACCGGCGTCGGCCAGACGATGTACGAATTATTCCTCGCACCCTACGGCCTCATCTTCCCGGCGTACGCGTGGGTCGTCATGGTCCCGCACCAACGGCTGACCAGAGGCGCCGACTGGGCAACCACAAAGACCACCCGGCTCATCCTCTTCGCCGTATCAGCATCGATCGCCTCACCGATCCTCTGGTACGCCGCGGTAGGAGAGCCGAAGCGCTGGATCTGGGCCGCGGCAGGTGTCGCGGTGGTGGTAGTCGCGCCCGTATTTCTCGCTCTGGTGAAGCCTTCAAACCGGGCAAATCAGGCAGGAATCGCCTAGAATACCCGCTACCGATCCGCCCCCGTTCCCGACCAAGCAAGACACCAATCCGCCATGCCTGACGACACCACTATCCAGCCGCCCAACGACAACGATCCCCCGATCACCACAGCCGATGCCCCGGGCGGATCCCCCGACGACACCGGCATCGGCCACGTCGTCGAACGGCAGATCGAGCGCGAGCTCCACGTCAGCTACCTGACCTACGCGATGAGCACCATCATGGACCGGGCGCTCCCCGATGTCCGTGACGGCTTGAAGCCCTCGCAGCGGCGCATCCTCGTCGCGATGAACGACCTCAACCTGCGTCCGAACCGCAAGCACATCAAGTGCGCGAAGATCGCCGGCGATACTTCGGGCAACTACCACCCCCACGGCGAGTCCGTCATCTACCCGACCCTCGTCGGGTTGACGCAGCCCTGGAGGATGTCCGTCCCGCTGATCCACCCCCAAGGCAACTTCGGCTCCATCGACGGCGATCCGCCGGCGGCGATGCGGTACACCGAAGCGCGCATGCAGCACGCCGCGGTGGACATGCTCGACGACATCAAGCTCGACACCGTCGACTTCCAGCCCAACTACGACGACCGCCTGCTCGAACCCAAGGTCCTCCCCGGCAAGTTCCCCAACCTGCTCATCAACGGTGGTGTCGGGATCGCGGTCGGTATGGCGACGAGCCTCCCGCCGCACAACCCAAGCGAAATCTTCGACGCGATCGTCGCGCTCATCGACAAGCCCTCGATGGAGCTGTTCGAACTGCTCGAGATCGTCAAGGGCCCCGACTTCCCGACCGGCGGCGTCATCCGGGGGCGCTCGGGCATCGTCAACGGCTACAGCAGCGGCCGCGGCAAGATCACGGTCCGCGGCAAGGTCCACGTCGAGGAAGCCAGCGCCACCAAGCAGCAGATCGTCATCGACGAGATCCCTTACCAGCTCGTCCAGAGGGCGCTGGTCGAGAAGATCGTCGAGTGCGTCAAGGACGAGCGGATCAAGGACATCTCGGATATCCGCAACGAATCGGGCCGCAACGCCCGCACGCGGATTGTCGTCGAGCTCAAGCGTGGCGCCGACCCGAGCGTCGTCGAGAACCAGCTCTACCAGTTCACGCCCCTGCAGCAGACCTACTCGATCATGAACATCGCGCTGGTCAACCGCCAGCCGCGGACGCTGACGCTCAAGCAGTTGATCGAGCTGCACATCGACCACCGCATCGACGTGATCGAGCGGCGCACCAGGCGCCTGCTCCGTGATGCGCAGAAGCGCGCCCACGTCCTGGAAGGGCTGATCTACGCCGTCACGGATATCGACGAGGTGATCAAGCTGATCCGAGCCTCATCGACGCGTGACGAGGCGATCGGCAACCTGATGCTCCGCCGCTTCAGCATCGCCGATTCGACCGCGGCGACACACAATCTCCCGGTGCGCATCATGGACCGCGTCCACGAGGCGATCCAATACAACGATGGGGGCGTCGCGCTCTCGCGCACGCAGGCCGAAGCCATCGGCGCCCTCCGGTTGATCCAACTGGTCGGCCTCGAGATCGAGCGCCTCGTCGCCGAGTACACCGAGGTCGCCGGGGAGATCGAGCACTACGAATCGATCCTCGCCGACCGCCAGATCGTGCTGGACATGATCAAGGCCGACTGCGCCGAGATGAAACTCAAGTACGACCGCCCCCGCCTGACCTCGATCGAAGAGGGCGAGGCGGACATCGACCTCGAGCACCTCATCAAAGAGGAAGAGATGGCCATCACCATCTCGCACGAGGGCTACATCAAGCGCGTCCCGCTGGCGACCTACAGCGCCCAGGGGCGCGGCGGCCGGGGCATCAAGGCGTCCGACTCGAAGGAAGAAGACTTCATCGAGCATATCTTCGTCGCCTCAACGCACGACGACCTGCTGATCTTCACCGACTCGGGGCGCGTCTTCAAGGTCCGCGTGTACGAGATCCCGCGCCTCAGCCGAACGAGCCGTGGACGCGCGATCATCAACGTCGTAGGCCTGCGCGAGGGCGAAAAAGCGGTCGAGTTCATGCCCATCAAGGACTTCGAAAAGGGAGAGAACTTCCTCGTCTTCGCGACCGCGCAGGGCCTCGTCAAGCGCACACCGCTGTCGCTCTACCAGAACGTCCACAAGGGCGGGCTCAACGCGATCCGGCTCAACGATGGCGACGAACTCGTCGGCGTCACCTGGACGACCGGCTACGACCACCTCATCCTGGGCGCCGAGAGCGGCATGGCCATCCGATTCCGAGAATCCGATGCGCGCCCGATGGGCCGGGTCGCGGCAGGCGTCAAGGGCATCGCGCTGGGCAAGGACGATCAGGTCGTTGGCCTGGTCAAGGTCCTCATGACGCCCCCCGATGAAGACGAGAACCAGACCTCCATCGAGCCCATCGCCGATCTGCTCACCTGCACCGCCAACGGATATGGCAAGCGCACCAGCGTCGATGAATACCTCGTCCAGTCCGAAGGCCCCGATGGCCCGACGTACCGGCCGCAGGGTCGGGGCGGCAAGGGCCGGATCGATATCCGAACCACAAGCCGCAACGGGGAGGTGGTCTCGGTCAAGGCCGTCCACGACGACGAGGACATCATGCTCATCACACAAGGCGGGCTGCTCGTTCGAATCCCGGCCAGTTCGATCTCCCGGATCGGAAGGGCGACCCAGGGCGTCCGCGTTATCAACCTCAAGGACGGCGACCGCCTGATCGCCACCGCGAGGGTTGTCGATGACAACAACGACAATGATGAAGACACCAACGAATCCGGCGAGGATTGAGCGATAACCCATCCGGGGAGGGAATCCAGTAGGATTATCCGAAAGCATCGGCGCGACGCCGTCTTTCACTGCTGGAGCGTTCCCAAATGGCAATCGACTGGTCCGACAACATCGTGATCGCCAACCTCACCGACGAGCCCGCGCTGTCGGACGAGCTGACATCGATCTCAGAAAACCTCAGCAAGTCAGACACGATCCCAAGCGTTGTGCTGGACTTCGCGCAGGTCAGCTACGTTAACTCGTCGAACATCGCGCAGATGCTCAAGCTCCGCGGGACACTGATCGAATCGGACCGGACCCTGACGCTGTGCTCGATGTCGGATCATGTCTGGTCCACGATCCTGATCACGGGTCTGGACAAGGTCTTCGCGTTCGCACCGGACCTGGTGACCGCGATCGCCGGTGTGCAGATCGACGACGACAACACCGACTGAACCCTCCCACGTCATGCTCTACATCCTCGCCATCCTGATCGTTATCACGCTGATCTTCACCATCATCCGTGTCGGCGCCACCGCGCTCGAGATGACCGGGCTCTCACGCGACGCCGCACGGTTCCAGGCGCTGTCCGCATTCTTAGGCGTCGGGTTCACAACGGGTGAATCGGAGCTCGTCGTCAATCACCCCGTGCGCCGCCGGATCATCCGTGACCTGATCATCATCGGCAACATCGGGATCATGTCCGCGCTGGGCACGGTTGTCGTCACCGCGGGCAAGCTCGATTTCTCGGACAACCCCCAAACCGCATGGCTCAAGGTCATCATCATCCTTGCGGGACTGCTGTCACTGTGGGGCCTCACAAAGACGCCCATCCCGACCTGGCTCATCGACAAATCCGTCAACAAAATGCTCGGACAAACGGGGATGCTCCACACGCTGGACTACGAAGAGCTCCTGCGTGTCCGATCCGGGTTCGTCGTCGAAGAATTCCACGTCCACACCGAACATCCGCTCGTCGGCAAGACACTCAGCGAGATCAAACCACGCGATTTCGGCATCAACGTGCTCGGAATCGTCCGGGCCAACGGCGACTACGTCGGGCTGCCACGAGGGCGCACCGCATTCAAGCCCAACGATGTACTCATCATCTATGGTGAACACGCCGCGGTGACCGAACTGCTCACCGGCGCCCCCTCCTTTGACGCGAATGCCCCGTGAATA
>JAJDDA010000108.1 GCA_029260535.1 Phycisphaerales bacterium
TTGTTCCGATGATCAGATCATCGACGCCGTCGCTTTTGACATCCCCGGCGGCAGAGACTTAATATCCGGATGTTCCGTCAGTTTGAGTCCCGTTGCAGACAAAGCCGTTTGATCCGTTCAGTGAGTCAAGGTTAAGCACCCCGCTGGATCCGATTTTGACAGCGCCGAAGACGACATAGCTTTCACCGGCTTCAGTAGTTAATCCGGTCGGATCAGCGAGGTAAGCGCCGATGACGAGGTCGTCCACGCCGTCATCGTTGACATCGCCGGCATTGGCAACAGAGTGGCCGCTAAAATCTCCTCCATCGATGCCGTTGATGACGAAGCCGTCATTCCCGCTGAGGAGGGCGAGTTCGATTGTCCCGCTCGCGCCAACGCCTACGCCACCAAATACGACATAGCTCTCTCCGGCGGAGCCCTGACCGTTTGGATCGGCTCGGTGCGCCCCTACGATCAGGTCGTCAGTTCCGTCGGCATTGACATCGCCGGCGTTGGAGACAGACCATCCGCTGTTGTCATGTCCGTTAATGCCGTTGATCTGGAAACCGTTCGTGCCGTCGATCGACGAGAGGTCGAAGGTTCCGACGGTGCTGTGATCGGTGGAGCCGAAGACAACGAAACTCCTGCCTGCGCCGAGCTGGGCATTGTCTGCCGGGCTGTACGCTCCGCTCTGGAACGCCCCGATGATGAAATCGTCGATGCCATCGCCGTTGATGTCACCGGCGTCGGAGACCGACTTGCCGCACCGGTCGAGCCGGTCGGCGCCAATGATGACAAAGCCCTTGGCCGGGTCCATTCCAAAGAGCGGCTCCAACTCAGAAAGATTGGTTGTGCCGCCTGCGCCGACAATCGCGGAGCCGAAGACGACGTAGGACTCGCCGGCTTCGAACTGAAAGTTCCCTGCGGCGTAGTCGGCCCCGATGATCACGTCGTCGAAGCCGTCGCCGTTGACATCGCCGGCGTTCGAGACGGAGATGCCGCTGTGGTCTGCAACGTCGATCCCGTTGATCACGAAACCGTTGGCGCCGTCGAGTGAGGAGAGCTCGAAGGTGTCGCCGAAGGGGCCGGCGGCGAGAGAGCATGTGGAGCCGGCGATCAGGAGGAGCGCGGCGGGCGCCATGCGGAGCGGTTGGGGCTTCATCTTGATTCTTCCTTTTAGGTAGGTCTCGATCACAATCAGGGGTCGTGATCCGCCTTGCGAATATGCGTCACATCAAAACGCGGGCATCGGCGCCCCTGCGAAACTATTCGGGTCCTGTCGGCATCCGGTTTCGTTTTTGTGCTCGTTGGTTCGCTCCGCGAGGGCTTCGCGTGGATCAACTCCGGAGATGGGGAAAATTGGGCTTGGTTGTCGTCTCAGGGCCTCTTCTGTACCATCGCGGACCCGGTGATTGGGCTGGGGTTTGCTGTTGCCTGTCCTGATTCCACATCGTCGGGGTGCTCTTCATCCCGCTTCACTCGTCTGTGCCGCTCGCAATGACGGAATACACCCAACTGCTGATCTATGTCGTGCTTGGGGTTGTGTTTGCGCTCACCGCGCTGATCGTCCCGACGCTGATCGCCCCCCGGTACAAGGGCGAGGAGACCGCGAAGACCTACGAGTGCGGCGTCGACACGATCGGGCCGACCTGGGTTCGGTTCGGGATCTCGTACTACCTGTTCGCTCTGATCTTCGTCGCCTTCGAGGTGGACGTGCTGTACCTGTTCCCGGTGGCGCTGGTCTACGACGACCCGAGATTCGGGTGGCGGGCATTTTTCGAGGTCGCGATCTTCCTGGTGATTCTGTCGCTGGCGATCCTGTACGCGTGGCGGAAGGGGGTCATCCGGTGGACGAAATGAACACGGTGAAATCCGGCGGCTCGGTGTCGCTCCCGGTCGTGACCGCGAAGGAGATGGAGGGCCAGATCCCGATCGAGGCGTCGCCATTCGTTCGGTTCGCGGTGCTCGAGGATCTGCTCAACGCGGCGCGGGCGAACTCGCTCTGGCCTTTGACGTTCGGCCTCGCGTGCTGCGCGATCGAGATGATGGCGGCGGGCGCGTCGAAATATGACCTGGACCGCTTCGGCGCGGGTGTGTTCCGTCCCAGCGCGAGGCAGGCGGACGTGATGATCTTTGCCGGGACGATCTCCCGGAAAATGGGCCCGGTGATCCAGCAGCTGTGGGACCAGATGCCGTCACCGAAGTGGGCGATCGCGATGGGCGGCTGCACGATCGACGGCGGACCATTTAAGTATCCGAACCAATACGCGATCTACGAGGGCGCGGATCATCTGGTGCCGGTGGATGTGTACATCCCGGGGTGCCCGCCGCGTCCTGAGGCGCTGATCGCGGGGATCCTGAGCCTGCAGGAGAAAATCAAGAAGGGCGAGAAGGCGGTCTCGACGACGCAGGCGGCGCTGGTTGAGGAGAAGCCCTCATGAGTGCGGCTGTCGCGCCAACGGTCAACCTGTCGGGCCTTGCGCAATCGAGCGAGGCGGATTTCGGTGTTGATGGGTTCCATCACCGCTGGACCGCTGACGCCGGGTCGGTGGTGCGCATCGCTGAGGCGTTCGACGCCGGCGGTTGGTTCTGCGAGATGATCACCTGCGAGGACCGACGCGCGGACGAGGGCGCGATGCGGTTCGTGTACACGTTCAACCGGTTCGATGTCGCCGATCGGCATGTTGTTTTCGTTACGATCGAGGGCGAGATCCCCGGAGTCGAGATCGCGAGCATCGCGGCGGTGAGCCCCGCGGCGGACTGGCTCGAACGCGAGATCTACGACATGTACGGCGTGCGGTTTACGGAGCATCCGAACCTGCAGCGGTTGTTGCTGCCGGAGGACGCCGACTTCCACGCGCTGCTCAAAGACTTCGGCCGGATCGAAGACGCGGAGGCGGGATCATGACGCCTCGCAATGCATCTCCGACACTCCCGGTCAACGCGCCGCCCCAGGCGCCGACGCTGGTGCAGGCGCACGACGGCGATGACGAGACGTACTACCTGAACATGGGGCCCCAGCACCCGTCGATGCACGGCGTGCTGCGGCTGCTGCTGAAACTCCGCGGCGAGAAGATCCTCAAGTGCGATCCGGTGATCGGCTACGCGCACAGGGCGCACGAGAAGATGGCGGAGAACCGCAATTACGTACAGTTCTACCCCAACACCTCGCGGATCGATTACCTCAGCGGGATGATCTACAACATCGCGTATTGCCAGATGATCGAGAAGGTGTGCTCGTACGAGGTCCCGGAGCGCGCCGTCGCGATCCGGATCATCGCGTGCGAGCTGAACCGGATCCAGAGTCACCTGCTGTGGCTCGGGACGTACCTCATGGACATCGGCGGGATCACGCCGTTCCTGTACTGCTTTGACGACCGCGAGGAGATCCTCGGGATTCTCGATCGGATCACCGGCTCGAGACTGACCTACGCGTACGGTCGCTTCGGCGGCGTGACGCGGGATGTCGATGATGTGTTCCTGTCGCAGGCGACCGAGTTCCTGGCGAGGCTCCGCGGGCGATTCCCGATGTACAAGAAGCTTGTCGAGGGGAACGTGATCTTCCGCAAGCGGAGCATCGGCGTCGGGGTGATCGACAAGGACATGGCGATGCGTTACGGCGTGACGGGGCCTTGCCTCCGAGCGGCCGGCATCGCGTACGACGTGCGCAAGGCGGAGCCCTACGGCGGGTACGAGGAATACGACTTCGATGTGCCGACGCGCGAGGCGGGCGATTGCCTGGCGCGATACGAAGTGCGGGTCGCGGAGATGGAGCAGAGCTGCCGGATCATCGAGCAGGCGATCGCCAAACTCCCTGAAGGCGCGTTCGGGCCCAAGAAGTTCATCAAGAAACTGAAGCCGCCGGTCGGCGAGTTCTACTTCGCGTGCGAATCCGCGCGGGGTTCGTTCGGGATGTACCTCGTCAGCGACGGGAGCGACACGCCGGTGAAGCTGAAATTGCGGACGCCCTCGTTCGCGAACCTGTCCTCGATGCCCGAGGCGCTCGAAGGAACGATGGTCGCGGACACGATCGCGGTTCTTGGGAGTGTGGACGTGGTGATGCCAGAGATTGACCGCTAAAGGAAACGACTTGCCGACGACGCTGCCCAACATCTTCGAGAACCCCCTGATGGCGATCGCGATCGGCATCGGTGGTGTCATGACGGTGCTGTCGCTGAACGTGCTCTTCTGCATCTGGTTCGAGCGGAAGGTGTCGGCGTGGATCCAGCGGCGGATGGGCCCCATGGAGGTCGGCTTCCACGGGACGTTCCAGACGGTCGCGGACATGATCAAGCTCCTGGGCAAGCAGCTCGTCACACCAGCGGATATCGACAAGCCCCTCTATCACCTGGCGCCCATCGTGGTCTTCGCGCCGGTGGTTGCCTCCGCGTCATTGCTGCCGTTCTCCGAGTCGGTCGCGATCGCGAATATTGATATCGGCCTCGTGCTGGTCTTTATGTTCGGCGGGTTCGCGGTGATCGGGATCTTCATGGCGGGGTGGGGCTCGAACAACAAGTACGCGCTGCTCGGCGGGATGCGGGCGGTGGCGCAGAACATCTCGTACGAGATCCCGCTGATCCTGTCGGCGCTGTCGGTGGTGCTGATGGTCCCGGCGCTGGGTCGGGACATCATGATCGACGGCGGCGCGCTGGAATTGACCGGGACGAACCTGGCGCACATCACCTATGTCCAGGCGCACGCGGCGCCCTGGTTCATCGTGTTCCAGCCGGTCGCCGCGATCATCTTCTTCATCGCGGTGCTCGCGGAGACGAACCGGGCGCCCTTCGATATTCCCGAGGCGGAGAGCGAGATCGTCGCGGGGTTCCACACGGAATATTCCGGGATGCGGTTCGGGCTCTTCTTCTTCGGTGAATTCACGAACATGTTCATCGGCGCGATGGTGATGACGGTGCTCTTCTTCGGCGGGTGGGACGGGCCGGTGCTGCCTGGTCCTGTCTGGTTCTTCCTCAAGACGTACGCGGTGATCTTTGTCATGATGTGGGTCCGGTGGACGTTCCCAAGGCTGCGGTTTGATCAGCTCATGACATTCTGTTGGGCGGTTCTGATTCCTCTTTCGATCGTCAACCTCCTGGTGACGGCGTTCATTCTCAAGGTTGTTTAGCGTGTCCTACGTCGGTGCAATCCTGGGCGGGTTCCGGTCGCTGCTGACCGGCATGGGGATCACGCTGCGCGAATCGTTCCGCAAGCCGGTGACGCTGACGTACCCGCACAAGAAGCCGGAGATCTCCGAGGCATACCGAGGCACCGTTGATCTGGTCAATTTCGAGGAGACCGGCACGCACGATTGCATCGCGTGCATGCAGTGCGTGAAGATCTGCCCCTCGGACTGCATCACGATCGAGGGCGGCAAGGTCGAGGGCATCAAGAAGATGCGGGCGAGCGTGGTCGAGATGGACTTCGCGCTGTGCAGCCTCTGCGGGCTGTGCATCGACACGTGCCCGACCGAGACACTGAAATACTCGAAGATCTACGACGACGTGGGGTACCAGCGGAACTGGACGTACGACCTTCTCGAGCCCTTCCGCGCTGGCGAGGACGCGTTCCTCACGAAGCAGCGCGAGATCGAGCGGATCGCGGCGGAAGAGAAGGCTGCGAAGAAAGCGGCGGTTGCCGCGGCCAAGGCGGCGAAGGAAGCGGCTGATAGCGCCGGTGACGCACCAGAGAAGGAGGCCGGGGCATGATCCTGACCGGCATCGCCATGGTGATCACGATCGCGGGGGCGATCCTCGCGGTGTCGCGGCGGAACGTCGTGCACGCGGTCTTCGGTCTCGCGATTGCGCTCGTCGGTGTGGCGCTGGCGTTTCTGGCGTTGAACAGCCCGTTCGTCGCGGCGATGCAGGTGCTGATCTACATCGGCGGGATCACGATCGCGATGATCTTCGCGGTGATGCTCAGCGCGACGCGCGAGCGGGAGAGCAGGGACGGCGTCTGGCGGCGGTTGTTCGCCGGGATCGCTGCGTTGCTGTTCTTTGTCGCGCTCGCGCCGGTGCTGATGAGCACGGATTTCGGGACGGCGATGCAAGCGAGCGAGAGCGCATGGTCTTTGAACGAAATCGGGAACTCGCTGCTCGATCAATACAACGTGGTCTTCGAACTGCTCTCGGTGGTGCTGCTGCTGGCGATCATCGGGGCGATCGCGATCGCAAGGCACGAGCCGGGGTCGCTTGATGACCCGACCGCAACGGACGGGGGTGACGCATGACGCTCGGTGTGTGGCTCGTCTTTGCGCTGGCGATTTTCTGCCTGGGGCTCTACTGCGTCCTCGGTCGGCGGAATCTGATCGTGATCCTCATCGGGATCGAGCTGATGCTCAACGCGGTGAGCGTGAACTTCATGGCGGTGAACTATTACCTGGCGCCCGATCCGTCCGTCGGGCAGATCGTGGTGCTCTTCATCATCGGTCTCGCGGCGGCGGAGGCGGCGATCGCGTTGTCGATCATCCTGTCGGTCTACAGGCAGCGGAAATCGATCAGTATCGCGAACCTCGAAGAGTTGAAAGGCTGACCTCGCTTGAGCACGGAATCACTGGCCCTGGCATTGCTGATCGCCCCGCTCGTCGGGAGTTTTCTGGCGCTCGTGTTCTTCCGAAGGAAGCACGTTATCGCGTCAGGGATCGTTGTTGCTTCGGGCCTTGTGAGCGTTATCGCCAGCGCGATGCTGCTGTTCGGCGCTGGCCACGATGTCGGCGCGATCACGGCGCGGTGGTTCTCGATCGGGGACACGCCGATCGAGTTCGGCATCCTGCTCGATGGGCGGACGATGATCATGGGCGCGGTCGTCGCGCTGATCACGCTGTGCATCGAGGTGTACTCGCTGTCGTACATGAAGCACGACGAGGGACGCGGGCGGTTCTTCGCGTTCCTGGCGCTCTTCGCGTGGTCGATGCTCTCGTTCGTGTACTCGTCGAGCCTGCTCCAGGCGTTCATCTTCTGGGAACTGGTCGGGCTCGCGTCGTTCTTCCTGATCGGGTTCTGGTACGAAAAACCCAGCGCGGTGGCGGCGGCGAAAAAAGCATTCATCATGACCCGCATCGGCGATGTGGGGTTGTTCATCGGGTTGATCCTGCTCTTTATGACGACCGGGACGCTCGACATCCCGGCGATCAACACGCTGTTCGCCGGTGACGGTTTGCCCGAGGGCATCGCGCCGGGGCGGATCGAGCTGATCGCGGCGCTGCTGTTCATCGGGGTCATCGGCAAGAGCGCGCAGTTCCCGCTGCACACGTGGCTCCCCGACGCGATGGAAGGGCCGACCCCCGTCAGCGCGCTGCTGCACAGCGCGACGATGGTCGCGGCGGGTGTCTTCCTGGTGACGCGGTTCCACGGGCTGTTCATGAATGCTCAGCAGACGATGGAGTGGATGCTGTGGATCGCGGTCGGTACGGCGATCCTGTCATCGACGATGGCGATGGTCGCCAAGGACATGAAGCGGGTGCTCGCGTTCTCGTCGATCAGTCAATTAGGCTTCATGCTGATGGGGTTGGCCGCGGGGAGCCTGTTCGCCGGGTATTTCCACCTGATCACGCACGCGTTCTTCAAGGCGCTGCTCTTCCTGTGTGCCGGGGCGTTTATCCATCACGTCGGATCCAACGACCTGATCGCGATGGGGCGAGCCGGCGCGGCGAAGCAGATGAAACTGACAACGGTGGCGCTGGTCATCGGCGGGTCGGCGCTGGCCGGGATCCCGTTCCTTGCCGGGTTCTTCTCGAAGGAGCAGATCATCGGATCGCTCCCGATAGGTGCGAAGATCGGGGCGCTCTTCGCGGCGTTCCTGACGGCGTACTACACGTTCCGGATGATCTTCCTGATCGTCCGTCCCAACGCGGATTCGATGGCGGTCGAAGATGAGCCGGCGCACGCGCAGCACGAAGACGGGCACGAGCATCACGGCCCTGCGGAGCCCCTGGCGATGCTGGCGCCGATCATACTGCTGGCGGTTGGCGCAGCGGGCGCGGGGTACATCGGCAACTGGATCGGGCACAAGCTGCACATCGAGCATATTGAGCATCCATCTATAACTGAAATGGCGCCGGCGATCGTGATCGCGATCCTTGGGGTCGTGTTCGCCTGGCTGGAGTTTGGCCGAAAGGGCGCGAGGCAGACCGGGTTCGTCTCGAAGATCCCGTCGATGCAGACGCTCTTCGAGCGGCGTTGGTACCTCGATGAAATCTACAACGTCGTCTTTGTCAGGCCGGTGGTCTGGTTCGCTTCACTGTGCATCGGCGCCGAGAACAAGGGCTTCGACAACGGCGCCGACGCGGTGGCGCACGGCACATACAAGGGCGGGCGGATGGTCGCTCGGAGCCATTCCGGTCGGCTGCAGTTCTACATCGGCTCCGCGATCGTCGTGGTTGCGGCTCTGGCGCTGACGCTGGGGTTCCGCAACGGTGGGGGGGCAGGCTAAGCCATGGGCGATTTCCCGATCCTGACCGCGACGCTGCTCTGCCCTGCTCTGGCGCTGCTGGTGACGCTGCTGATCCCAGGACGCAACGGCATGGCGATCAAGGCGGCCAATGCGCTGTGCGCGCTGCTGAGTGTTATTTTCGCTGCGATGATCTGGGTGGCGTACGACCGCACGGTCGGCGGCTACCAGATGCTGGAGGTCGTCCCCTGGGTGCCCACCTTCGGGATCGACTACCGCGTCGCGGTGGACGGTGTCTCGGTGGTGCTGACGATGCTGACCGCGCTGGTGTTCTTCACCGGCGTGCTGACGATGTGGACCCTCGAGACGCGTGTGAAGGAATACTTCGCCTTCATGGCGGCGCTCGTCTTCGGTGTCTTCGGCGTCTTCTTCTCGCTGGACATCTTCGCGTTCTTCTTCTTTTACGAGGTCGCGGTGCTCCCGATGTACCCGCTGATCGCGGTGTGGGGGAGCACGCGCAAGACCTACAGCGCGATGAAACTCACGCTGTACCTCATGCTGGGCAGCGCGCTGCTCTTCCCCGGGTTGATCGCGCTGTTCGTCTATTCCGGCGGGCAGACGTGGAACCTCGTCGAGATCGCCCAGAGCGGGGCGTTCAGCCGAGAGACGCAGATCTTCCTGTACCCCTTCCTCTATGTCGGCTTCGGCATCCTCGCGGGTATGTTCCCGTTCCACGGGTGGTCACCGACCGGTCATGTCGCGGCGCCGACCGCGGTGTCGATGCTCCACGCCGGCGTGCTGATGAAACTCGGGGCCTTCGGTATCTTCCGGATCGGGATGACCGTGCTCCCCGAGGGCGCGGAGTTCTGGGCGCCGACCTTTGCGGTCCTCGCAACAATCGGGATCGTCTACGGCGCCTTTGTCGCGATGCGGCAGACCGACTTCAAGTACGTCATCGGCTTCTCCAGTGTCTCGCACATGGGGATCGTGCTGCTCGGTCTGAATGTCTGGGCGATGTCGCGCAGTGACACCGCCGGGCTCGACGGCGCGGTCTTCCAGATGTTCGCGCACGGGATCATGACGGCGCTCTTCTTCAGCGCGGTCGGGTTCATCTACGACCAGACGCACGACCGCGACATCCGCCACTTCGGCGGGCTGACAAGCCAGGTCCCGGTCGCCTCTTCGATGTTCATCGTCGCGGCGCTGTGCGGGATGGGTGTCCCAGGGTTCGCGAGTTTCTGGGCAGAATTGCTCGTCTTCATCGCGGCGATCGAGACCTTCCCGGTGCTCGGCATCGCGGCGATCGCCGGTCTGATCTTCACCGCGGCGTACGTGCTGCGGGTGCTCGGCAAGGCGATGTACGGACCGAGGAACCCCGACTGGGAGAACCTCAAGGACGTGACGCTGTGGTCGGTGCTCCCAAGGGCGATCCTCGTCGGCGTGCTGCTTCTCTTTGGTTTTTATCCCAACCTGATTCTCGACATGATCCGCAGCGCCGGGGGAGGCTCGTAACCGATGGGTGACTGGACCCTCTTCATCCCGGAGTTGACGATCCTCGCTGGCGCGATCCTTGCGTTTGCGATGTCCGCCATCGGTGTGTCGCGCTCGCTCGCGTGGCTGGCCGCTGTCGTGATGGCGATCGCCGGTCTCGTGGCGACGGTGAACAAGCTCGACGCTTCCGGCGAGCCCTTCTTCGCCGGGATCTACCGCGTGG
>JAJDDA010000109.1 GCA_029260535.1 Phycisphaerales bacterium
GTCGCCGTTGAAATCACCGGCGGAAGAGATAGAGCGACCGCTGGAATCGAGGAAGCCGATCCCATTGCAGACGAACCCGTTGGTCCCATTCAAGGATGAAAGCTCCAGCGTCCCGCCCGAACCTACGTCTGCTGCCCCGAATACCACGTAAGTCTCGCCGGCATGAACTTGCCCGTTTGGATTGGCTTTGTAGGCGCCGATGATGATGTCGTCGATCCCGTCGCCGTTGACATCGCCGGCACAGGAAACGGAGATGCCACTGCGATCGCCCGCATCGACCCCTACGCAGACGAAGCCGTTGGTCCCATTCAAGGATGAGAGCTCCAGCGTTCCGTCCGAGCCAACATCCGCCGCGCCGAAGATGACATAAGAATCACCTGAATCGCTCGGCACGAACGGGCTCTCTTCAGAAGCCCCGATGATCACATCGTCAAAGCCATCACCATTGACATCGCCTGCGGAGGAGACGGAGGTACCGCAAAAATCACCTTCACCGATTCCATTGCAGACAAAGCCGTTAATCCCATTCAACAAAGAGAGCTCCAGCGTCCCTCCGGCTCCCACTCCCGGAGCCCCGAAGACGATATAAGACGCTCCGGCTTCGCGCTGCCCATTAAGGTCTGCACCAGGGGCCCCGATGATCAGATCGCCAAAGCCGTCGCCGTTGATATCGCCGGCGGAGGAAACGGAAACGCCACTAAAATCGAGAAAATTGACCCCTTTGCAGACGAAACCGTTCGTCCCATTCAGAGAGGAAAGCTCAAACGTGCCACCCAAACCCAATCCCAATTCACCGAATACGACGTAAGACTCGCCGGCATAGTCTTGCCCACCCGAGGTTGCGTTCTAAGCAGAAATAATGAGATCGCCGATCCCGTCACCGTTAACGTCACCGGCAGAAGAGACGGATTTCCCGCTCCTGTCGCCCTCGTCGATCCCGTTCAAAACGAAGCCGTTCGTGCCGTTCAAAGTAGATAAATCCACCGTCCCACCCGAACCTACCCCGGCTGCCCCAAAGACGATATAGGTCTCACCGGCATAAGTTTTTCCGCCCGGATGAGCTTTGTATGCGCCAATGATGAGGTCACTAGTCCCGTCGCCGTTGACATCGCCAGCGGAGGAGACGGTGCGACCGGCTGCAATGATCCCGTTACAGACGAAGCCATTGGTTCCATTCAATGACGAGAGATCCAGAGTCCCGCCCGATCCAGCATCGGCCGCTCCATATACGACGTAGGACGAGATGGCAGCCCCGATGATGAGATCATCAAATCCATCGGCGTTCACATCACCTGCGAAGGAGACACAACGACCGCTGAAGTCATACGCGTTTATCCCATTGCAGACGAAGCCGTTCGTCCCGTTCAGCGACGAAAGCTCGAACGATGCCCCGAAGAGCCCGGCGGCGAGGGTGTTAGTCGAGCCTGCGATCAGGACGATCGCGGCAGGAGTCCAGCGGAGGAGGCACGGCTTCATGTCGTTCATCCTAAATGAAAAGTGGTTCAAACTGCGATCTCTATGAAACCACGAAGTATCAGAATATCGCGATTGGGGCCAACCCGGTAACGAATTCCGGTGTTTTTGGATTCGTGATCACCCTCCCAGTACGCCGTGGCCCCGCAGATCGTGGTACGATCACCCTTTCATCCCTCGATCCAAAATCGATAACCAGCCCCCGGAAACTCACCCCCCGTGACACCCCCACCCAACACGGCGCACGCGATGGCCCCATCCCAACAGCACCACCCGCTCCCCTACGACGAAATCATCCCCGTCCTCGATTTCGGTTCGCAGACCGCCCAGCTCATCTGCCGAAGGATCCGCGAGGCCGGCGCCTTCTCCAAACTCATCAGCCCAACGACCAGCGCCGCTGAACTCAAAGCGATGAACCCCATCGGCATCGTCCTCTCGGGCGGCCCATCGAGCGTCTACGACGACAACGCCCCCACCTGCGACCCCGAGATCTTCAAGCTCGGCATCCCCATCCTCGGCGTCTGCTACGGGATGCAGCTCGCCTGCAAAGTCCTCGGCTGCGAGATCACCCACTCAAGCCACCACGAGTACGGTCGCGCAGGTCTCCACATCGAGAACCGAACCGGCCTCCTCGACGCCGTCCCCGAAAAAACCACCGTCTGGATGAGCCACGGTGATCAGGTCCACGGCCTCGACGAACAATTCGACACCCTCGCGTCTACACCGACGTGCCCCCACGCGGTCGTCCGCCACAAATCACTCCCGCTCATGGGGGTCCAGTTCCACCCCGAGGTCACCCACACGCCCCACGGCGTTGACATCCTCCGCAACTTCATCGTCGGTATCTGCGGCTCGCACGGGCAGTGGAAGATGGCCGAGTTCCTCGAAGCCGAGTGCGATCGCGTCCGCAAATTCGTCGGCGATGGCCGCGTCATCTGCGGCCTTTCAGGAGGTGTCGATTCCGCCGTATGTGCCGCGCTCCTCTCCAAAGCAATCGGGGATCAACTCACCTGTGTCTTTGTAGACAACGGGCTGCTCCGTAAAAACGAGCGCGACCTCGTCGAAGCCGAGTTCCGCGACCATTTCCACATCGACCTCCGCGTCGTCGATGCAGGCGACGCATTCCTCGCCGACCTCGCCGGCATCGAAGACCCCCAGGAAAAACGCCGACGCATCGGCCACCGCTTCGTCGAGGTCTTCAAAGAAGAAGCCGCCCACATCGGCGGCGCCGACTTCCTCGCCCAGGGCACCCTGTACCCCGACGTCATCGAATCGGGCCACGGCCACGCCGGCCAGAGCGCGACGATCAAGATCCACCACAACGTCGGGGGCCTCCCCGATGAACTGGGTGTCCAACTCGTCGAACCCCTCCGCGACCTCTTCAAGGACGAGGCCCGCCGCCTCGGCGAGGTCCTCGGTCTCCCCGACCGCATCGTCTGGCGCCACCCCTTCCCAGGACCAGGCCTCGCCGTCCGGATGCTCGGCGCCGTCGATGAAGAGGGCCTGAACATCCTCCGCAACGCCGACGAGATCCTCCTCGAAGAGATTGTCGCCTCGAGCCTCTACCGGCAGACCGCGCAGGTCTTCGCCGTCTTGCTCCCGGTCCGAAGTGTCGGCGTCATGGGTGACAGCCGGACCTACGACCGCGTCATCGCGATCCGCGCCGTCGAATCCAGCGACTTCATGACCGCCGACTGGGCACGCATCCCCTTCGATGTCCTCGCAAGAATCAGCAACCGCATCATCAACGAGGTCGTGGGGGTCAACCGCGTCGTCTACGACATCTCCTCGAAACCACCCGCAACGATTGAGTGGGAATGATCGCATTCGCTGCAATCGCGGTTGTCTCGGCGACTGTTGGGATCCAGGTCATACCGCCGCCCGAACCGACCCCGCTCACCGACGTGCAGCAGGAACTGCTCACCAGCGGGATGTTCGAAGAAGACTCCTTCCGCGAACCCGCCTTCGAAGCGCTCATCGAGAATGTCCGCTCATGGCCTGCCGGTGCCGAGCCATCCCGCGCGGTTTTTCTGAATATCGAACAACTCGAAAACTTCAATTCGCTCTCGACCAACGAACCCGGCACCCTCGTCATCGCCGGCGGCGAAGTCATGATGGTTGACCCGGTCGGAGACGCCTTTCAGGGTGTCTCAAGGCTGACACTAAAAACAGGCGACCGCGTGACACAACGCACCCTGCTCGTCTTCACCGTCGATCAAACCCCGCCCTCGATCGGTGACGACATCCGAGTCATCGGCCGCGCGTACAAGCTCATGCTGATCCCAACGCAGCAAGGCGAGGCGCCCGCGCCGTTCCCGGCAGTCGTCGGGCGGTTCACGCCCGCAGCAACACCCATCCCAACCCAGCAGCCCAACACCGGCACCGCCATCATCACCGCACTCACAGGCGCCCTCGCGGTCCTCTTCTTCATCGTCGTCATGGGCAAACACATGCTCGGCAATCCCAACCGCCAGCGCCCCCAACTGGCGTCCCCCGCCGATCCACCCGATGATCACCACGATGCCTGAGCAAGCACGCACCATCCCCGTCAGTATCCAGCCAGCGCCCTACGAGGTCGCCGTCGGAGTCGGCCTGCTCGAAACCCTCGGCCAGCGCGTCCGCGACCGTCTCGGTCCCCGCCCGAGCCGTGCATTCCTGATCTGGGACCACAACCTCCCGCAGGACTCCGTCGCATCCGCCGCCGCCTCGCTCGAGCATGCCCGCTTCAACGTCGGCTCCGCATCGATGATCGCCCTCGAAACCAACAAAACCCTCGCTTCCCACGAGGCCCTCCTCGCCGAAACGCTCGCCTTCCGACTCGAACGCCACGAGCCCGTCATCGCGCTCGGAGGAGGCATCGTGGGTGATGTCGCCGGCTACGTCGCCGCCTCCTACCGCAGAGGCGTCCCGGTCGTCCAGTGCCCGACCACGCTCCTCTCCATGGTTGATGCCTCCGTCGGAGGCAAGACCGGCGTCAACCTCACCATCAATAACAACGGCGCCCAGCGCCTCGTCAAAAACATGGCCGGCGCCTTCTGGCAGCCCGCCCTCGTCCTCGCCGACATTGCCACGCTCCGATCCCTCGACGACCGACAGTTCCGATCAGGGCTCTACGAGTGCATCAAGCACGGCCTGCTCAGCGCAGGCGTCGGCGCCGACGATTCCCTCTGCGACTGGATGACCGCCGAACTCCCCAGCGCTCTCACCAGAGACGAATCCCTCCTCACCGAACTCGTCGCAAGGAACGTCGCCGTCAAAGCCCACGTCGTTGGGCGCGATGAACGCGAGTCCTTCGGAGGCGTCCGCGCCCTGTTGAACCTCGGGCACACCTTCGCTCACGCAATCGAACCGATCCAGACCCTCTCCCCCACCGGCAACGGCGCCGACGCCCCGCTCCTCCACGGCGAAGCAGTCGGGTTCGGCATCCTTGCAGCCGCCGCGACCGCGAAG
>JAJDDA010000110.1 GCA_029260535.1 Phycisphaerales bacterium
CTGCAACCGGATGGGTACGCAGGAAATCCAGGCGAAGTGGTCCGACAAACAGCAACGCGCCTTCATGCGTCGGTTGCTCAATGATCTCCGTGCTCTGGATCGGATGATCAACGAGGGCCGGTTCGAGGAGGGCGTCCGGAAGATCGGCGCCGAGCAGGAACTCGTGCTCGTTGATCGAGCCTGGGAGCCGGCATCGGTCGCGGTCGAGGTGCTGGCGCGGATCAACGACGACCGCGTTACTACCGAACTCGCCAAGTACAACCTCGAGATCAACCTCGACCCGCTGGACCTCACCGGCAAGTGCCTCTCGACGCTGGAAAAAAACCTCAAAGCAGGCGTCGGTCTCGTGCGCGACGCAGCGATCCGCTCCGGCGCGCAGCCATTGATGACAGGGATCCTGCCGACGCTCGAACTCTCCGACCTCTGCCACGAGAACATCACGCCCCGTGATCGGTACTACGCGCTCGAGGAATCGATCACCGCGTTCCGGGGCGGGAGCTTCGAGCTCCGCATCCATGGCGCCGACGACCTGACGGTGGACCACGATTCGATCATGCTCGAATCGCTCAACACGAGCTACCAGATCCACTACCAGACAAGCCCCAGCGAGTTTGCGCAGCTCCACAACATCGCGCAGCTCATCACCGCTCCGGTGCTCGCGGCGAGCGTGAACTCGCCGATCCTCTTCGGCAAGCGGCTCTGGCGCGAAACACGCATCGCGATCTTCCAGCAGACCGTTGACACGCGCGGGAAATCCCCCGATGAGCGCGACCTGCTGTACCGCGTCCGGTTCGGTGAGGACTGGATCAACGACTCGGTCCTCGAGATGTTCCGGAGCGACATCGCCCGGTTCCGGCTGCTCTTCATCGATGATTCCAACGAGGATCCGTTCGAGATGCTTGACCGGGGCGAGACCCCCTCGCTGCATTCGCTGCAAACTCACAACTCGACGATCTATCGGTGGAACCGCGCCTGCTACGGCGCGGGGAAAGTCCCCCACCTGCGGATCGAGAACCGTGTGCTGCCATCGGGACCTTCAATCGTTGATGAGGTCGCCAACTCGGCGCTGTGGTTCGGGTTGATGGCGGCGGGTCCCGAGCTCTTCGGCGATGTCCGCGGCAAGCTGGACTTCGACGAGGTCCGGTCGAACTTCGGCGCGAGCGCCAGGGAGGGCCTCGAATCGCACCTGGAGTGGCTCGACGGCAAGACGTACCCGACCGCTGAACTGCTCGAAAAAGAACTGATCCCCGCCGCGAGGCATGGCTTGAAATCGCTCGATGTCGATGCGGGTGATGTCGATCGCTACCTCGACATCATGGAAGAGCGGGTCAAAACCAGGCAGACCGGAGCGCGGTGGCTCCTGCAATCCGCAGCGGGGATGAAGGGGCAATGCACCAGAGCAGAACGGCTCGCGACGCTCACCGCCGGGATGGCGGTGTGTCAGCGGGGCGGGGCGCCGGTGCACGAATGGCCCCTGGCGACGCTCGATCGCGGGGTTGATTGGCGGCAGAACTACATCCGGATCGGCCAGTACATGACCACCGACCTGCTGACGGTCCGGGAGAACGACCCGCTCGATCTGGTCGCCTCGATCATGGACTGGGAGCGGATCCGGCATGTCCCGGTCGAGGACGACGACCGGAATCTGGTCGGGATCGTCTCGTACCGGAAGCTGATGCGGCTGATCACCGGGGCGCTCGATCACCAGACCGGCGACCCGATCGCGGTTCGGACGATCATGCAGGCGGACCCGGTCACCGTGACCCCTGAGACGCATACACTTGATGCGATCGAACTGATGAAAGAGAAGAACGTGTCGGCGCTCCCGGTTGTCAAGGACGGCGTCCTCGTCGGTATAGTCACCGAACGCGACTACATGCGCATCGCGGCGCAACTCCTCGAACGAAGCCTCAAGAAAACCGACGACAGCAGCAACACCCAGTGACGACCCCGCCAGTGACCACGTTGACGATGCAAGCCTCTGTAACCAAGCCCCCCCGAGTGATCGGTGATTACCAGGGCGAGCGCAATGGGCCGACGCTCATCGTCATCGGCGGCATCCACGGCAACGAACCGGCGGGGCTGATCGCTGCCCAACGAATACTGGATCGGCTCGACGACGAAAAACCCGGCGCCTTTGCCGGCCGGATCGTCGCGCTCGCGGGAAACCTCACGGCCCTCGCCGACGAGGACCCGCACCTGCGGTACATCGAGACGGACCTCAACCGGATGTGGACCCCCGAGATGGTCCACGAGGCTCGGATCATCCCTGAGAACGAGCGTTCCGCTGAGCAGCGCGAGCAGTTGGAACTGCTCGACGTGATCGAGACCGAGCGCGCCGGAGCGAAGGGACCGGTCTATGTGCTCGATATGCATTCGGTCTCTTCCGAGAGCCCGCCGTTTGTCTTTGTCGAGGATTCGCTCCCCGCGCGGCGTCTGGCTATGCGGTTCGAGATCCCGATCATCCTGGGGTTCGAGGAAGAACTCCGGGGGCTGCTCGTCGATTACTGCACGAACACGCTGGGACTCACGTCTTTGCTGATCGAAGGCGGGGTGCACGAGGACCCGGAAACCGCCGACGCCCTCGAGCACGCGATCCGGATCGCGCTCGACGCGATCGGGGCATGGCCGGTGGATAGCGCGTACGACACGCCCTGCCCCAACGCGGCGCTCGACAGTTTCGCGCGAGGGCACGGCCGGCTCGTGTACGACGTCCGCTTCAGGCACCCCATTTTGCATGAGCATTTTCAAGTCGATCCGAAGCTGCACGCCTTCGACCCGGTCCGGCGTGAACAGACGGTCGTCGCGATCGATGGCCAGCAACCAATCACCGCCCCGCTCAATGGGTTGCTCTTTATGCCCAACCGGCAGCCTCGGGCGTTCCCGGGCGATGACGGATTTTTCGTCGTCCGAAGGGTTGGCTACCTCTGGCTCCGGTTGAGCGCGACGATCCGCTCGATGGGGGTCTTGCACCGGGTGGTCCCGATGCTCGCGCCGGGAGTCAGCAGGCACCCCGATTTCCCCCACCGGCTGCTGATCGACCCCGATCTGGCGGCGGCGCTCAAGCGGGAGGTCTTCCACCTGCTCGGATACCGGATCCTCAAGCAGGGCGAGAGCCAATCGATGTCCAAGCGGCGCCGGCTTCTGCAGGCGACCTTCGCGGCGACCAAGGCAGCGATGAGCGCCGTATTCAATCGGATCCGTGGTCGGCATGTCCCCCTGATCGATCGTGAGGATGCCTGGGTCGTTGGTCGGCGCCGGTTGGATATCCAGAGCCTCCGCCACACACCCTGAATCTCGCTTTCAGTCCCCTTCTTGACGGATTGTTCGATTCTACGGCTTGCTTCCGAGCGGCATTCGGCGACAATCCCCGATCATGCTTCGAGTTGAGGGACTTTCCAAACTGACCGGCGCCGAGCGCTACGTGGACGACGAGCCGATGGGCGACGCCCTGTGGGGCATGACCGTTCGCAGCGAGATCGCCCGAGGGAAGATCCGCTCAATCGAGTTTGA
>JAJDDA010000111.1 GCA_029260535.1 Phycisphaerales bacterium
TGGAACGACGCCGACGGCGAGCACCTGCTCTTCGAGACAATGCAGCCCGCGACATCCCTCAATCTCGACCCTGACGATTGGATCCTCGCAACGCTCGTCACCACGACCGCGTTCACGCAAGGGCCGCCAAAGGTGATCGACGTGCTCCCGGCGCCAGATTCCACGATCTCACCTGCCGAGGCCGACTCCATCTCGATCGTGTTCCACAAGCCGGTGACCGCCTCCGGTGCGGATATCACGCTGACCGGCGATGTTGCAGGATCGATCGGGTTCACCGCGAGCTACGACGCGCCCACGCAAACACTCACCGTGACCCCTGATTCGCCGCTCGCGCCAGATGTGTATTCGCTGACCATCGCGGACTCGATCACGAGCGCCGGGATCGCGCTCGACGGCGAGACGCCCAACGATTTCGAGCTGCCGCTGCCCAGCGGCGACGGGCTCCCCGGCGGTGACGCGGCCTTCGCCTTCACGGTCACCAACGCGGCGGACATCAACAACGACGGCGTCGTCGATACCGCTGACCTTGGCATCCTGATCGCGGCATTTGGAGGTGCGGACCCTGACGCGGACCTCAACAACGATGGCGTCGTGGACACCGCCGATCTGGGGCTCCTGATCGCGGCGTTCGGCTGAGTCCCCTGCTGGCCTCAAAAATCGCATAATGAAGCGATAGCGGCGAATCTGTGGGCCTCTCCGAAGGTTGCTCACTACGACCCGCCGTTGTATCCCTCACTGATTCAGATCCCACGACCGACCTTCCTTTTCAGGATTCCAGCCAATTATGAACCGATCCCTCGCTGCATGCGCCGCCGTTCTTGCGACTTCAACAGCCGCTCTTCTGATGGCGCACGAGGGGCACGACGTGAATCTCGATCCGGGGCCGGACGGCGCTGGTGGCATCTTCGAATCAAGCAACGTCATCCTGGTCAGCCGGATGGGGCTCGACGATTTCGGGATCCCGCTTGTCGATGGCGCTGACTGCTGGGGGTACACCTCGCCGAGCGGTCGCGAATACGCGATCATGACCGCGGATGCGATGGTGGCGTTCGTCGAGATCACCAACCCTGCTGTGCCGGTGCTTGTCAGCACGATCCCGCACCCCTCGAATCTCTGGTGCGATGTCAAGGTTGTCAACCAGCACGCCTATGTGTGCACCGAAGAATTCGGCGGTTCGATCCAGATCATCGACCTCAACAACATCGATATCGGTGGCGTGAAACTCGTTGGCTCGATCAACGACATCACGATCACAAGAGCGCACAACGTCATCGTTGATAACCTCGGGCAGCGCCTCTACCTGTGCGGCGCCAGGAACGGCGATAACTTCATTGACAATGGCGGCGTCCACGCCTTCGACGTCAGCAACCCCGCCAACCCGCAGTTGCTCGGCGCTTACGGCGACACCTACGTCCACGATGCGCAGGTGCACGTCTTCGATTCGGGGCCCAACGCGGGCAAGACGATCGCGTTCTGTTTCGCCGCGGATCAGGGCATCGATATCGTCGATTTCACAAACCCGGCGAGCCCCGTCCGGCTCTCACGGACGACGTACGCCAACCTCGCCTACTGCCACCAGGGTTGGTTCGATCCCGCGACGAACATGCTCTACCAGAACGACGAGATCGACGAGCTCAACGGGCTCGTCAGCGAGACCACGAGCCGCGTCTTCGACTGCACCGACCTCTCCAACCCGCAGTTCATGGGGACCTACACCACCGGCTTGCCCGCGATCGACCACAACCTGTACCTCAAGGACGGGTTCATCTACCACGCGAATTACCGGTCAGGGCTCCGGATCTTCGACTCCAACGTGAACCCGATCACACCCACTGAAGTGGGGTACCTCGACACGTACCCCGCCAACGATGCGCCGGACTTTTCCGGCGCCTGGTCGGTCTACCCGTTCTTCGATTCCGGGATCGTGATCGTCAGCGACATCAACCGCGGGCTGTTCATCACCGACCCGACGTACGCGATCAGCGGAGGTGTCCCCTTCGAGTACGAATTCCCGACGCCGCTCCCCGAGTCGGTCGACACCGGCGGGATGACCTACACGTTCCAGATCAACGACACGCTCGGCGCGGTTGACCCGAACAACGTTTGGTTCTCTTACGTCAACGTCACCAATCCCTCGATACCCACCCCCAGGCACGGCGGTCATGTGTTTATCACTTCGCAGGCCCTCCCCGTTGGTGGCGGCCTGTTCGAGGTCGATTTCCCCGCGATCGCCTGTGGCGACACGATCGAGTATTTCTTCACTTCCTACACCCTTTCTGGTCTGCCTGTGATCAGCCCGTTCACATCGCCGATCGTCGGCGTTCCCTCGAAGCCGTTCGTCGCGGTGTACGCCGATCAGATCGCCGTCTCGATCGATGACAACTTCGAATCCGACCTTGGGTGGTCCGCCGGCGAGCCGGGCGATTCCGCCGGCACCGGAGTATGGGAGCGTGTTGACCCCAGGGGCGTGTTCGCCAGTTCAGGCGCGGCGACGCAGCCCGAGCTCGACAACACCCCGAACGCCGGGACGCTGTGCTTCATCACCGGCCAGCAACCCATCGGCAGCACCTCCGTCGGAGTCAACGACGTGGATGGCGGGATCACGACACTCACCTCCCCGTTGACCGACGCCTCTGCTCCAGGCGCTGCGATGCTGCGATTCGCGGTCTGGTATTCGAACGACGCCGGGAATGATGTTGATGACACGATGCTCATCGAGATCTCAAACAACGCCGGCGCCAACTGGGTCGAGGTTGAGACGTTGACCGCTTCAACCGAGGGCTGGGAGTTCAGGGAGTTCGAGATCGATTCCATCCTGACGCCCACCGACTCGATGATGGTCCGATTCATCGCCAGCGATCTGGGCTCTCCCTCGCTGGTCGAGGCAGGCGTAGACGACTTCGCGATCCAGATCATCCAGTGCGCACCGGGGCTGCCCGCCGATATCAACGGCGATGGCGTCGTTGACACGGCGGATCTCGGGATCCTGATCGCGTTTTTCGGGTCAACAAATCCGCAGGCCGATCTCAACGGCGACGGCGTCGTAGATACCGCGGATCTCGGCATTCTGATCGCCTCGTTCGGCCTGAGCGCCTGATCCGCAACGTCCGCAATAACACCCGAAATATCCCTCGACAGCAGTGTTTTTCGATGTAGGCTCTATTGCCCTCCGCCCACATTCCTGGGGTGCGGTCGGCGCGAATATTCAATTGACCCACGCCACGGGAGGGGCGGAGTCACCGTGAAACGTACCCGAATCATTACCAACACACTGTGCAGCCTCGGTGTGTTTGCGCTCGGTGCAGGCGGTGCTGCGCTCCATGCGGCGGATCTGGTCCAGAGTGACCAGGTCGTCTCGGAGTCGCTCCCGGAGCATTTCTATTATCTGTTCGATACCCCTGTCGCGCTGGATCTGAATCCGCGCCAGGTCGCGGTGCTCCGCTCCGGCGCTTCGGCGCGCGCCGCGGTTGCCAACACGCTCACAACCATCGCGGGCGTTGCGCCCGACGCGGTCGAGGCCTTCCCCATCGAGGGCTGGTCGATCGGACATCTGGACCCGACCCAGCGCGCATCGTCCGATATCCGTCAGATGACGGATGACCTGGCCAACGACAACTCGATCACGTTCGCATCGCCGGTCTTCGTCGGGCTCGACGGTGGCCCGGTGATTATCACCCAGGACATCCTTGTCCAGTTCGCCGACACCGTCAGCCATGACGACGCGGCGCAGACGCTCGCCGAGCTCGGCGCCGGCGAGGTGCTCGAGGACTCCTTCGGCGGGATCGACAACGCCTACCGCGTCAGGAGCCTCTCCCGCTCCGGGTTCGATGTGCTCGAAGCGGCGAACCGTCTCGCGGTCCGGGACGATGTCGTATTCGCTGAACCCGATGTCATGTTCACCGGGACCTCGGCGCAGGCGCCGCCCGATGACGCGTTCTTCTTCTCACTCTGGGGACTTGAGAACACCGGGCAATTCGGCGGTGTCGCGGGCATGGACATGCAGGCGCTCGACGCCTGGGACCTGCAAGAGGGCGACAGCAGCATCATCGTTGTGGTCTTCGATAGCGGCGTGCAGCAAGACCACCCCGACATCAACCAGCGCCCCGGCGATGACTTCACAACCGACAACGCCGATGGTGGCCCGGTCAACGCGTGCGATCGGCACGGCACCGCGGTGGCCGGTTGCATCACGGGGCTCAAGGGCAACGCGATCGGTATCTCAGGCATCGCCCCCGGCTGCCGGGTCGCCAGCGCCAGGTGCCTGATCTCTACGCTCGATTGCACCGGGAACTGGACATCCCAGGCTTCGTGGACAGTCAGCGGGCTCAACTGGGCCGCGGCGATTGGCGCCAGGGTCACGAACAACTCCAACGGTTACGGGTTCGTCTCGAGCGCGATCGCCTCGAAGTACCAGTCCACGCGAGGGCAGGGCATCGTCCACTTCGCCTCCTCGATGAATGATGGCGCCAGCTCGATCGGGTATCCGGCGAGCATCTCATCGGTCAACGCGATCGGGTCCATCGATGACGACGGCGACCGCTCCTCGTTCAGCAACTTCGGGACGGGACTCGCGTTGGTCGGCCCCGGCAGGACGATCCAAACGACCGACCGGACCGGCGCCAACGGGTACAACAGTTCCGACTACCTCGTGATCTCCGGGACGTCGTTCGCGTCACCCTACGCCGCCGGTGTCGCCGCGCTGGCGATCTCGATGACACCATCGCTCACCACGATACAGGTCGAGTCCATCCTCCAGAGCACCGCGAGGGACCTCGGCTCTGCCGGGTACGACACCTCCTATGGCCACGGCCTGGTCCAGGCCCACGATGCGGTTGTTGAGGCGTTCAACCTGACACCGCCAGGGCCCTGTCTCGCTGATATCACCGAAGATGGGGTTGTCAACACCGCGGACCTCGGTGGGCTGATCGGCTCATTCGGGACCGCAGGCCCATTCGCGGATATCAACGGCGACGGCTCGGTGGACTCCGCCGACCTCGGGATTCTGATCTCAGAATTCGGTCGCGACTGCCCTTGAATCTGCACGCCTCGAACCGTTGACCGGTGCTTTCAGCGGTCAGAAACGGATGGTCCGAGAACACACCGGGGAACAAAATCCCTGCTCGTGCGTACCATTTATCGGTGCGGGAAATTTCCCCATCCCACCGAACCAGCCGTCACACTCGGCGCCTTCGCAGCACGGTCTCGGCCCTTTGCCGGATCGTCTCACGCACAGGCTCCGCGTTGGGGCACAATCAGATAGAGCGTTGAGTGCCGATGGGTAGGCGCCGCAGATACGCTACCCTGTCGACCCTTCCCCGCTCCCCCACCGTGATCCAATCGGAGACCTGACGCACATGACGCGACGCCTGATCAGCCGCATCAAAGCCGCCGCCTCTCGCCCGATCGGGCGGCAGGATGTCGCGTCGCAGTCGCACTTCGAACGGCTCGAGCCCAGGATCCTCTTCAGCGCCACCGGACCCGCATTCATCCAGGACATCTTCGCCGATAACCGTGGGCTGATCACCATGGAAGTCTGCGGCGAACTCGACAGCGCCACACTGAACGACGCGAGTGTGCAGGTCTTCACCGCAGGTGATGACAACCTCTTCGGCACGTTCGACGATGTCACCGAGTCCCGCGATCTGACTTACGACGCGGCGACCGGCAGCCTGATGATTATGGCCGATCTCGATGCGGGCTCCAGGTACGGCCTCCGTCTCGATGGATCCATGATCCGGGGTGTCAACGGCTTCCTGCTCGACGGCGAATTTAACGGCGCCGACACACAGACCGGCGATGGGATTTCAGGCGGCGACCTGCTCTTCTACACGAAGACCGCGCCGATCCAGATCGCCAGAGTCTCGACCAACCTGGGCGATATCGATATCGAGCTGTTCACGGCCGACACCCCCCTCTCCGTCGCCAACTTCCTCACCTACGCCAACGACGGCAGGTACGACAACATCATCTTCCATCGCCTGGTTGACGACTTCGTGATCCAGGGCGGTGGTTACGCGAACGAACTCGGATTCGAGCGCATCGAACGCGACGACACCATCTTCAATGAGCCCGGGATCTCAAACCTTCGGGGCACGGTCTCCTTCGCCAAACTCGGCAACAACCCCAACTCCGCGACATCCGAGTGGTTCTTCAACCTCGGTGATAACTCCGAGAACCTGGACAACCAGAACGGCGGGTTCACCGTCTTCGGTGAGATCACCGACGATGAAGGCCTTGCTGTCATGGACGCCATCGCCGCCCTCGACACGATCGACGCCTCCGGCATCGATGGCGCCTTCACCGATTTCCCGGTCACGGACGTGGATGCCCTCAACGGCAACCCCGCCTCGGTCACACCGGCCCTATCCGTTTCAATCAGCAGGATCTCGCTGGTGCAGGATCTCTCCGCGACACCGCCCGAGCAACTCCAGGCCGAATCGTTCACGTTCGAGTCCAACCGCGACGTCTTCGTCACGGTGTACGACCTCGGCGGGATCGGGCGCGACGAACTCGACAACGCGATCGAGGTGAAGTTCAACGGCAACCGTGTCTCCTCGATCACCGTCGTCGGCGACTTCCCCGCCGGCTCGCTCGGGCTCGTCATCGGGGACGCCAACCGGGTCGGGACCATCAAGGATTCCGGCGCCGACTCCAGCATCGGGTTTATCTTCTCCAACGCCCCGGTGAACTCGATCAATCTCAAGGGCGACGTCCTCGGCGCCAACATCAACGGGCTGAATCTCGGCGGCGTCCTGCTCGCCGATGACATCGATGGCGACGGCGTCTTCGATGATGAGACCGCGATCCTGATCAACGATGGCATGACCAACTCCATCACCTCCACCGGCGCCATCGTCGGGGACATCGTCGCCCCTGGAGGGCTCTCCGTCCTCACCCTCAAGGGCCAGGTCACCGAATCAGAAATCCGCATCGGCGCGGCGCCCGACCCCGCGACGACGCTCAAGGCGCAGATCGTCGACGCCAGCAACACCACACTCGATTCGCTCACACCCATCCAGAACTTAACCGTTGGCCGCTGGAGCGCCGACAACGGCGCTGAAAACGGTGTGCTCAACGCGCCGTCGATTCAGTCTCTGAAACTCAACGGCGTCTTCGATGTCGATGTCACACTGACCGGCGCCCCCGTCGAGGGCGACCCGACGCTCGGCAAACTGAACGCCAGGTTCGGGCTCGTCAACACGACGTTCAACGTCTCCGGTGATATCGGCCCCATCACCGTCAAGGGCGACACCTCGGGCGCCACCATCAACGCGTCGGGCTCGATCAGGTCGATCAAGCTGGGCGATGTGCTCAACACATCGTTCATGGCGTCCGGCAGCGAGATGACCCGCTCGATCAAGCTCGGGCGCGTCGTTGACACCGACATCACCCTTTCGCGGGACGTGAAGAACCTCACAGCCAGGAGCTGGGAAGGCGGCTCGCTCTCGGCGAGTTCGATCACCACTTTGAAGGTGACCAACTCGAACGCGGAATTCAACCCGGATATCACCATGACCGGGGCTGGCGTGACCACGGGGTTCGTCTCCAAAAACATCATCATCAACAGCGAGATCACCGGCGGGACGTGGTCCGTCACCGGCAACACGAAGACGGTGAAGATCAAGGATGCCCACAACGCCGAGCTCGTATTCAGCGGCTCGCTCGACAAGTTCGCCTCTGGTGATCTCGATCGATTCGAGCTCGGTATCCAGAATGTCTCCAAGAGCATCACGACCGGCGAGTGGATCCGCGGATCCCTCGCGGTGAACACGCTGACCAATCTACAGGTCAGCGGCGACTTCCGCGCCGATGTCACCGCGACCAGAGCCAACCGGATCAACATCACCGGCGACCTGTTCCGGTCCGACATGCGATTCGCGCAGGCCGCCACCCAGTTCGGCACCCCCTCGCTGAACAGCCTCACCGTTGGCGGCGAGATCCGCGATGTCGAGATCCGCGCCATCTTCCGTATCGTCGAGGTCAGCGCCAAGGCGATGCACAACTCGATCATCGGGGTCAGCAACAGCATCCCGCAGCGCACGTTCCCGATGCCGGGCGATGTGGATCAGTTCTCGTTCATTGATCAGGTCACGATCACCGGACCGAGGAGTGCCGAACCCAACTTCTCGGATTCGTTCATCGTTGCCGGTGTGATCGGCGATGTGATCCTCGGCGAGGTTGATGAGTTCAACTTCGGCCAGAACTACGGGGTCGGCGCGAACGAGCTCGACTCGGTGTCCTACATCGCTGACGGCGAACGGATCACGCTCCGGAACAACGACCTGCTCGCCACCCCTGAGCCGTTCGGTGACTTCGATATCCGCATCGGGTTCCTCAACTTCGACGACAGCGGCGCCTGATCAGCCCTGCCGGACCTCGGCGAGCAACCGATCAATCCGAGCAACCGAAGCATTGAGCCGCTGCTCGCCGTTCACGATTTGGCCCGCACGGATCGCGCTTACGATCGCATCGGCTATCTCCAGCGCCGGATTTGTCCGCGCCTGACCACGCGCGTTGACGCCGTCGATGACCAGATCGGCGCCTGCGCCGATCGCCAGCGCCGCCGCCACTCCCGGTGACCACCTCGCGCTGATCGCGCCCATGTCGATCGAGTCCGTCACGACCACGCCATCGAACCCCAGATCGCGCCGGAGCGATCCCTCGGTGTGCGCAGCCGACAGGCTCGCGGGCAGTTGGGGATCAATGGATCGATCCAGCAAATGCCCGGTCATCACCATGACGCCCCGCTCGTGGCAGAGCGCCTGAAATGGCGCGATCTCCGCATCTGCAGTCGTTCGGCCGGTGATATCCACGAGACCTTCGTGCGTGTCACCCGAGGCCGAGCCGTGCCCTGGGTAATGTTTCAGACAGACCGCAACACCAGCGCGCTGGTGCTCCTCGATCCAGACACTCGCGCACCGGATGACCTCGGCAGGATCGGTCCCGAACGACCGCCCCAGCCCCGCGATCACCGTGCTCGATCCTTCGATCGACAGATCAACCGTCGGCGCGAGGTTCACGTTGATCCCCAGCGAAGACAACTGCGATGCCTGCGCCGCCGCGCATCGGCGCTGCTCCGCCTCATCGAGCAGCGCGAATTCCGCCGCGCTCACCCCTGGATCAAAGCCACGATCAGCGCCGAGCCTCGCGACGGCGCCGCCCTCCTGGTCGATCATGATGAGCAGCTGATCGCCGAGGCGCTCACGCAGGCACGCGGTCAGCTCCTTCACTTGCTCCGGGCAACGGATGTTGCGGTCACCCCCGGCTGCGAGATCCCGATCGAACAGGATCACCCCGCCAGCGTGCGCCTCCGCACAGATCGCGAGTTCCTCGATCAACTCCGGTGAATCCGGATCCGCGCCGCGGACGCCGACAACGATCGTTTTCCCGATGAGCGCGCGGAGGTCATCCATCGGCGACTGGCCCCTGACTCGAAGGAATGACAACGCACACCAGGAACGCCGCGGTTGTCGCGAAGAGCATCCGCCAGCCTCCCGAGATCGGGGCGTGCACGATCCGATCTTGGCCGAGCGCCCACGTCACGGCAAAGCCGACCGCCAGCGCCGCGATCGCGCTAGCGCCATTACCCCGTTTCGTGAGCAGCGCCGCGAAGAACACGCCGAGCAGCCCTGAATACGCGTAGATCATGATGCCCAGCGCCAGATCCACCAGGTCCGTGTCCGGGTTCGCCGCTGTCCACCGCACCGCGCCGATCGCGAACACCGCCAGCGCGACCGCCCAACCGACCACCGCGATCCTTGACGCTCTCGCGACGCGCTGCGCGCTGCCGCCTTCACCGAAACCGAAATCGCGCACCGTCGCCGACGCCATCGCGTTCAGCGCCGAGTCCAGGCTGCTCAGCGCCGCGGCAAAGAGACCCGCAAGCAGCACACCTCGCACGCCGATCGGTAATGACCCGAGCGCATACTCCAGGAACACCTTTCGCCCCTCAGGGACCGCGGCCGCGACCGCCTCACCCATCAGCTCCGGCTGCTGATGCCGAACAAAGAGCAGCAACCCGAGGATCATGAAGACCCCCGTCACGATCGCGCCGACCAAACCAGCCCCGATGATCGCGGCCCGCCCCCTCGCGGCGTCCTTGCATGTCAGCAGCCGCTGCGCGAGGTCCTGATCCGTCCCGTACGCAGCGACATTGAAGAGCGTCCAACCACAGATCACCGTCGGGATGGACCAGTTCGACGTCAGATCCCAACGCCAATCAAAGAGCGTCAGTTTCGATGTGCCGTCCGGCTGCTTGGCGCTGCGCAGCGCCTCAACGATCGCCGGCACATCCGCGGGGATCTCTCGCAGCAACAGCACGATCGCAGCGCCGGCGGCGCCGAGAAGGATCAGCAATTGCGCCACGTCCGTCCAGACGACCGCCGCGATCCCACCCATCGAGGTGTAGACGCACGCGATCAGCGCGACCGCGAGTATCGAATAGATCATGTTCTCCGAAGACAAATCACCTAAAACCGCCAACGAGAACGCGATCGACCCAACATACAGACGCACACCGCTTGCCATCACGCGCCCGACGAGGAACGCGCCGCTGGCGAACCGCTGAGCGCCGATGCCGAACCGGATGCCGAGCAGCTCGTACACCGTTGTGACGCGGTGCTTGTAGTACGCCGGGACAAAGAGGAACCCGACGATGAGCACACCCAGGATCATCCCGATCGTCGCCGCGAGGAAAGTCATGTTGCCGTTGTACGACGACTCCGGCCCGCCGATGAACGTCACCGCGCTGAGCGATGTCGCGACGACCGAAGCCGACACCGCCCACCACGGCATCCTGCCCGACGCGAGAAAGAACGCCTTTTCTGCGCCCTCCTGATCCGCTTGCAGCATCGCCCTGCTGCGCCGGCGCCCGACCGCAGCGCCGATCCCGAGCACCAGCGCCACCGACATCGCAAGGATGACCCAGTCCAGGGGCGCGAGCATCAGCCGCGCTCCCCGATGGCTCGGCGCAGATCACCCTCCGCTTCATCGAGGCGCTTGAGAGCAGCATCGCGCGAGCAGTCCGCTTGCAGCATCACCACAGCAACCTTGACGCTCCCGTCGGCTTCATCGAGCGCGCCGAACGCGGCGTCGCGATCGAGGTGGGTGAGTTCCACAATGATCCGCGCCGCCCGATCACGGAGTTTGTCGTTTGTTGCGCGCACATCGACCATCAGGTTCTCGTACACCTTGCCGGCCTGCGCCATCAGTGTTGTCGAGATCGTGTTGAGGACCATCTTCGTCGCGGTCCCCGCCTTCATCCGCGTCGAACCGGTCAGAGGTTCCGGCCCAGTCTCGACGACAATCAGGTGCCCGATCCCTTCCGGCCTCTTGATCGGCGAGCAAGTGAGCAATCCTGAAACAGCGCCGAGCGAAGCCGCGATCTGCGCCGCGCCGATCGCGTAAGGCGTCGTCCCACCCGCCGCGATCCCGAGTACGGTGTCGCGGTCGTTCACCGCGAGCGATTCCAGTTCCGCCCGGGCGCCATCGTGGATGTCTTCCAGCGACTCGCTCGAAACGCGCAGCGACCGATCACCACCGGCGATAATCCCGACGACCCGGCCCGGCTCCGACTGGAACGTCGGCGGGCATTCGGAAGCATCGAGAACGCCCAGCCTGCCGGAGGTCCCGGCGCCGACATAGATCAGCCGGCCACCCGCGCGGAATCCGGGGAGCGCCGCTTCGATGAATGCAACGATCGCGCCCGACGCCCCGGCAACAGCGCCGGCAACGAGCGCATCTTCAACACCGAGCATCGCGACAGTCCCCGCTACGCTCTGTCGATCAAGATCCACCGTCCGATTGTTGCGCTGCTCGGTGAGCGTCCACGATCGATCCGGCGGAGTCGTAGCTTTACCTGTGTCATTGCTCATCGGCTGTTGATCCACGAGCCGGAGAGCATCCGAGACTTTGCACCGGTCACACCCGGTAGCGTGATCTCAACGCCGTCCTGACACAGCGCCCCGAGCACGGCAAAGCACGCCGCCTCGCGAGCATCAGGCTGGACGCCGATCGATTCGGTCGTCTCGACCCGGCGTTGTGATCGCGATCGGATCGCCTGCACCAACGCG
>JAJDDA010000112.1 GCA_029260535.1 Phycisphaerales bacterium
CAGACGATCGCCAGGACCTCGAAGCGCTTGGGGCCTCTCGGCAGATCGACGCGGACGGTGTCGCCGACGCGCGCCTTCATCAGCGCCGAACCCATCGGGCTGCCCAGCGTCACCTCGATCACCTCACCCAGCACCGAACCCGAGGGCTCGCCGACGAGTTTGAAGAGCTCTTCCTCGTCATCGCCGACCTCGCGGATCTTGACCGTCGCGCCGATGAAGACGATGTCCTCGGAGATCGACCCGCCCTCGACGACCTTCGCCGATTCGAGCCGTTCTTCGAGGCGGCGGATCTCGGCTTCGTCGAGGCCCTGGTCCTCTCGCGCCGCGTGGTAGTCCGCGTTCTCTTTCAGGTCGCCCATCTCGCGCGCGACCGCGATGCGCTTGGTGATGATCGGGCGGTTGGCGATGAGCTTGTTGAGTTTCTCAACCAACTGTGCCTTCTCATCTGGTGTGATGAAGTCCATGACGGCTCCCTTTCTTCGTATCTGGCGCTGCGATACGGATCGCGGCTGCCGAAAAAGCAAGCCCCCGAATCGAACGGGAGCTTGCGGTAGATCTGGCAAGTTGTGCAAGTGTAGTCAGCGCGTCGGGGCTCCGGCCAGCCCCGGGATTTCACCGGAACCAACAGGGATCGTGATCGAGGAATCGTCGAAGTCATCCCCCACCGGCTCGTACCGGCCGCCGAGGTGCTCCGCGAGGAAGGCCTCGGCAACCGCGGTGAACGAGGTGCTGTTCTCAGGACGTGCGAAGCCGTGCCCCTCGTCGGGGTACAGGACGTACGTCACGGGGATGTTCCGTTTCTGCATCGCTTCGACAATCTGGTCCGCCTCGGACTGCTTCACGCGCGGGTCGTTGGCGCCCTGCGCGATCAGCAACGGCTTGATGATGTTGTCGACGTGCGTCAGCGGTGATTGCGCCTCGAGGAACGCCTGCCCCTCGGGGGTCGTGTGATCACCGACACGCTTCTTGAAGATCTCCACCATCGGCGCCCAGTACGGCGGGATGGTGTTGAGCAGCGTGACGATGTTCGAGGGCCCCACGATGTCAACGCCGCAGGCGAACTCTTCAGGGGTGAACGTCAACCCGACGAGCGTGGCGTACCCGCCGTACGAGCCGCCCATGATCCCCACGCGATCGGGGTCGGCGATGCCCTCATCGACAGCCCACGCGACCGCGTCGATCAGGTCGTTGTGCATCTTGCCGGCCCACTCCTTGTTGCCCGCGTTGAGGAACGCCTTGCCGAGCCCGGTCGAGCCGCGGAAGTTCACGCTCAGCACGGCGTAGCCACGGTTCGAGAGCCACTGGTGGTACGGGTGGTAACCCCAGTTGTCGCGCGCCCAGGGGCCGCCATGCACGAAGAGCACCATGGGGAGCGCCTGTTCGGGGCTGCCGTTGCTCATCTTCGTCCCCTTGGGAACGGTGAGGTAGCTGACCAGCTCGTACCCGTCTCGGGACTCGATCGAGACGGGCTTCATCTTCGCCAGCGGCAGGCCCTCGAGCGCGGCGCGGTTGGTGAAGAGGAACTCTGCCTTCTTCGCTGTGCGGTCGTAGTTGTAGTACTGCACCGGCCCGTCATCGAGCAGGTACGCGACGACCCAGTTCTTGTCGTCGTGGGTCCGGCTGATGACCTCGATATCGCCGTAGGCGATCTTGCGTAGATACGCAAAGTCACCCTTGATCGAATCATCAACGATCACCCAGCTCTTGCGCAGGTGCGTGAACGCGACCGCTTCGATGTTCTTATTCGTCGGATGGACCATCACGTCGCTCAGATCCGCTCGGCGGTCGTCGGCGATGGTCGCCTTCTCGCCGGTCTCCAGATCGAGCGTGACCAACGCGGAGGTGTCCCGACCCCGGCTGTCGATCATGTAGAGGATCTCACCGCTCTTATCGAAACCCAGCGGGTTCGTCGTGAGCGAGTCCTCCATCGGGACCTTCAGGAAAGGCGTGAACTCGTCGCCATCGGCGCGGAACAGCTCGGTCCCGCCGTCCTCGGTGAACCGGGAAGCGAAGCGGACGCGGAAGTCGTCGTCGGTGACGTACCCGGCATACCCGTTGTTTTCCTGAACCAACTCACGGGCGCCGGTCTCGATGTTGACCTTGTAGATGTCATGGAACTGCGCCACGCGATCGTTGATCGCGATCAGGATCTCGTTGGGGAATGCAGCGCTGACCTGCTGGATCTGCGCCGCGACGCCCTCCATCGGGGTCAGATCGATCGTCTCCTGCGTGTTGACATTGGTCGAGTAGACGCGCCAGTTCTCGTCGCCGCCCTTGTCCTGGAGGTACACGACGTGCTCGTTGGTGTACGCCCAGAAGTATCTACGGACACCCCTGCTGTCGTCATGCGTCACAGGCTCCGCGGCGGAAGGGGTCTGCGACGAGGCGACCCAGATGTTAAGCACCCCATCGACCGGCGCAAGGTACGAGATGTGCGTCCCGTCGGGGCTCAGTTTCGCGGACGCCTTGTCGGGGTTGCCGAAGAGCGAATCGCGCGGGATGAGCATCTCATCGGGGCTGGCGAGAGCGACCGGCGCCGCGGTTAGCGCGAGCGAGACAACGGCGCCGAATGCGCAGAGACAGGTGCGTGGACGCATGGGACTGAACCTCTTCGAAAGTTGGATTGGTGTGAGAGCCAATGAATCACCCAGGCGGTCAGGGCCTGGTTCATGCGTTGTACCCTAGATTGAGAATCGGGATGCGAAACCGGCATTAACCGGTCTGTGGAGCGGTTCCCAGCGATCGCCGGAGCCCCAGGAGCATCCCGGTCAGCACCCAGATCACCAGGGCGAGCGCTCCCGGGATCAGCACGCCGCCCCATTTCTCGTTCGTCATGTAAGGGGCGCCTCCCGAGAGCGTGCTGGTCATGCCCCAACTCATCGTCAGCGGTGAACAGAACCTCCAGTCGATGATCGCCTGATCGTGCGCCGTCCACCCGGTCGACATCGCCCAGATCGGCGCGGACGCGACGAACACCAACGCGATGAGCATCCAGAAGCTGCGCCCGATCCCTGCTCTGAAACTCACACCCATCGCGATCACACCACCAACCGCGCACGTCCACGCAACCAGCGCCAGCGCGAGCGCCCCGGTCACGCCGAACGACCAGCCCCCGAGCAATGTCAAAGGCCACAGCACCGCCTGCGCCGGAACGATCAGCGCCACACAATCACCGAAGACCGATTCCACAACGCGGTGCGGCGAGCGCTGGCTGAGCCGGATCATGGGCCACAAAGCGCCGATCCCAAGCCCGATCATCGCGACCATGACCTTGCTCGAAAGCCGGTTGACGTTCGCGTCATAAAGCCAGAGATGATTCGCAGCGAAGATCGTCATCCCGGCGGCGACCAGGAGGTACAGCGACCAGAGCAGCGTCAGCACCTTGGGCTCGGGCTCGTGACGACGGATCACGAGCTTGCCGCGAGTCGACGCGGCGCCCGGCTGGCGACGGGGATCAGCGGGATGTGCTGTGGGCCGATTCATCGAAGTAAACATAGGGGGTGTACAGGTCCACGCGAGGACGCCCCGCGTTCACCCAGGCTCCATTGCTTTGGAGCGCTGTGAATCGGCTGAGTTTCTCCGCGTCAGGCTGCTCACCAGGGGTTCCGGATCCCGGCGCGCCGCCCCAGACGATCTCGGCGCCCTCGGTCGTGCGGATCACCAGCAGGTTGTCTTGCAGGAAACCATCGACATCAATCCCCGCGACGTGCGACCAGCCTTCGGTCGAGCGGAGCATCGCCAGCAGATCAAGCCCCGCCTGCACATCGCCGCCGACCCACGCCTCGCCCGGACGACGCACGCCCGCGCTATCGGTCGGCGGTCCTGCCCAGGCGCCCTCGATCGTGCGCAAGGGCCACGCGGTCCCGGCACGGTATTCCGGAGGCAACAATTCACCACCCGACGCGACGAGGTGCTCGATCGCACCAACACGCACCACCGCGGCAGGCGCGCGCCACACGCCGACGATCTCGATGACACCCCGGGGTTTGCGCGAGATGGTCGGACCCGGCTCGGGGAACCAGCCGGAATGCCGGAGCGCCCATTGCGCCTCTTCGAGCGAATCGGTATCGAAAGGATCCGCCGAGAGGCGCACCAGGACCGTGTCCGTCAGTTGCTGCTGGATCGACGCCGGGAGCCAGGTCTGCGTATCCCCCGAGATCGTCGGCCAGTTGAACCGGATCTCGAGCGGATCCGCACGAGTGCTCCCCAGGTGCTCGCGCAGCGGTCCGACGCCGAACGCGGCGGACGCCCCGATGATCGAGAGCAGCGCCGCGCCGGCGATGCGCCCAAACGCCGTCTCGCCGTCTTTCTTGAAGAGGATCGACCCCAAGGCCGAGCCGCCGCGAGCGACCCCGCCGGCGATACCCCCAACGCTGTCACCCACCAGGTGGTAGGGGCGGGCCTTGCTCTTCTTTTTCTTGCTCGATCGCTTGGATTTGGCCATCTGATGCTGCTCCTCGGTTGCCGGTCAACTTCGGCAAACCGGGGGCGATCACTGCACCAGAGCGGGTCAGGACGCGATAGGAGCGCCGGAAACCCTCGTCAGGGCGTCATCAACGAGCACGCCGCAGACTTGGGCGAAGGTCATCCCCGCCGCGATCGCCGCCTTGGGCAGCAGCGAGTGCGAGGTGAATCCGGGCATCGTGTTCAGCTCGAGGAACCACGCATCGCCGTTCCCATCGAGGAGCCAGTCGGAGCGGGAGATCGACTCCGCCTTCATCGCCCGCGCAACACTCGCGGTCCCTTGCGTGATCTTCTGCGCCACCCCAGGAGGGAGGTCAGGCTCGACGGTGTAAATCGTGTCGTCGCGCTGGTACTTCGCGTCGTAGTCGTACAGCCCATCGGCCGGGGTGATCTCGACGATCGGGAGCGTCGTCCCGGTGAGCACCCCCACCGTCAGCTCGCGCCCGGCGATATACGGCTCGACCATCGCCGCGACACCGCGTGCTTTGGTTTCCGCATGCGCGTGACGCCAATCCTCGATCGTCCTGCAGACAAAAAGCCCAACAGTCGAGCCCTCATGCACCGGCTTGACCACGACCGGCAACGGGATCGGCGGCTCGGCATCGAAACTGTTGAACGCGCACGACACCGCGGTGCGCACACCCAGCGTCGCGGCGAGCATCTTCGAGCCCAATTTGTCCATCGCGAGCCGCGCCGTCGCGGCGTTGGCGCCAACGAAGGGCCTGCCGTCGCGTTCGAGCAGGTCCTGCATCGGGCCGCCCTCGCCCCACGGCCCGTGCAGCGCCGGGAAAACAACCTCGCCCGGCATCGCGCGGAGCTCATCGAGCGTAATCGCGTCGATCAGGCGGTGCTCGACGTGATGTCCTGCATCGATCAGCCCTTGCTTGATCGCATCGGCGCTATCGATGCTGACCTGACGCTCCGCGTCGGGACCACCTGCAAGGAGCAGGACGGTTGGCTTGGTGTTGCTGCCGGTCATTGCCCGCGTCTCCAGATGACGACCTCGCGTTCGATCGCAACGCCATGCGATTCGTGCACGCGCTGCTTGACGATGTCCATAAGTTCGATCGCGTCCCGCGCCTTGCCGCCTTGATCGATCAGGATGAAGTTGGCGTGCTTGTCAGAAACCACCGCCGAGCCGTGCCGGAGGCCCTTGCAACCTGACCGGTCGATCAGTGCGCCGGCGCTGGTCCGTTCGCCATTGACCGTCGGGTTCTTGAACGCGCACCCTGCGGAGTTGTCCGCCATCGGTTGCGTGCGCTTCTTGTACGCCATCACTTCTTTCAGCCGATCGCGGAGCGCCGCGGGATCACCCTGCGTAAACACCAGATCGGCCTCCGCGATAACGACATCGCGCAGCCCCGATCGTCGGTAGCCGAAATCGATCGCGTCACGGTTGATCGTGTGCACCTCGCCGTCCATCCGGACGACACGAACCGTATGAACACACGATGCGATCTCGCCGTAGGCGCCGCCCGCGTTCATCGCGATCGCGCCGCCAACGGTCGCCGGGATGCCGCCTAATCCTTCGAGCCCGCCGAGCCCGAGCTTGACTGTTTCGATGATCAATTTCGGCAGGTTCACACCGGCGCCAATGCGGAGGGTGGTTTCATCAACCCGCTCGATCGTGTTGCAATTTTCGAGTGAAACGACGAGCCCATCAATGCCGTCGTCGTCAACGAGCAGGTTGGCGCCGTCACCGAGAATGCGGACCGTCTCGTGCGTGCGCACCAGCCTGGCGATCTCATCAATGCATGTTGGTCGCGCGAGCGCATCGGCGGTCCCACCGGCGCCGAACCAGGTCGGGATCGCCGCGTTGCGTTCGATGGGGGTAGTCGTGGCGGTGTTCATGACGCCTTCGCCGGCGCGTGCGACGCGGGGCGTGCGCGATCGACAAACCCGTGCGCCACCTTCCACACCGGGCCGGCGCCCATGACGACGAGCAGGTCGCCCGGCGAGCACCAACCAGAAAGATGTTCAACGATGTCGTCGAAGGCGTCGATGTGCCGCGCCTCGATGCCTCGGTCGCGGAGTTTCTGGACAAGGTCATCGGCGCCAACGAGTGTCTTCTCGTGCTCGGTGTCGCGGACAAAGTAAATATGCGGAACGATCACCGCGTCCGCGTTGGTGAACGACTGCGCGAACTCGTCGAGCAAAAACCGCGTGCGCGAGTGCTGGTGGGGCTGGAAGACGCAGAT
>JAJDDA010000113.1 GCA_029260535.1 Phycisphaerales bacterium
AGTTGGAGCCGGGCTCCGTGCCGGCGTCCCAGACCGGGAGGTCGATGACGATCTCGCTGCGGAACTGCCCCTCGCCATTGCGCACATCCAGCGAATCGATCCCAACAAACCAATCATGGGTCGGCGCCACCATCGTGATCAGGCTGACCAGCGGGTGCGCTTCATCGACCATGAATGAATTGGTCAGCACCACATCGGGCGCCGACGGCGCGGAACCAGCGATCCGCGTGGAGGCTGTCCCGGCGGTCACGGCGCTGTTGATCACCCCGATGAGGACCGATGCCGAGCCAATCTCCGCGACCCGCTCGACACCCAGCGAGGCAACCTCGCCCGGGCTCCAGATATCAAAGCCAGCGCCGTGCGAAGCGCCTACGAGAGGCGAGAAATGCGCGCTCACCGGGAAGGTGGAATGGTCGATCGGATTCCAGAGCGAATCGAATCGGACCTGATACTCGTGCTGGGCGCCGCCGAACGCGGCAGACCCGGCACTGAGTGCCGCTACAACTATGAACCATCCGAATAAGCGTTGTGCTGGCTTCATGATTGCGTTTCCTCGGTCGGTGCGACCAGGTGCGTCGGGAGCGTGTTCATCGCTCCGATTGAGTGCGGACTTCAAAGCCTGTTCATTCCGAGAAACCGATCCACAGCGCACCGCACGCCTGATCCTCGATTCCCTGCACCTACAGAGCGAGAATCCAGGTTACCAGGGGCCAAGACAACGGGGCATACACCCGATAACCGTTCACCGCCGCCGCGTGTAGTCGATCTCCCACGCGGTCGTCCAAGTCGCGCCGTCGTCGCCTGAGCTTTCATACGTCCAGACAAACGCGTCCGCCTCGATGTCGTGCCACCGCATCCGCGTCACCTTGTCCGGCTTGCCCGTGTCCTCGGGGTTGTCGAGCGTCAGAACCATCTGTTCGCCGTCCCACCCACCGACGAACTCAAGATAGCCGCCCTGATTGTCCATCCAGACCTGCCGCCACTGCTTCTCTGTGGGTCGCCACATCGACATCGAACCGCCGGCGAACCCGGTCTTCGCATCAAGGAAATCCTCCTTGATCACCGAGCCCCCAAATATCCGCGTGATCGAGTTCGTCCCCGAGCCATTTCCCCAGGCCAGATCCCAATCGCCGAGCCAGAAATCGAATTGGTGGATTTCATCAGGCTCCGACGGCTCAGTCTCGCCCCACACAGAAGCACACAACGACATCAAACCGATCGCGCAGACCGCCGTTAGTAACTGAACCATCGTCACGCCGTCACCTCAACTTGTTGTAACTAGCGTTGCTTACAGCTTCGCCGCAACCGCCTCCGCAACCTCCATCGTCGACTGCGCACTCGGATCCCCCGCGCGAACCTTCCGCATGTCGTACGTCGCGGCCTTGCCTTCCATGATGACCTCCGCGACGGCTTTCTCGAGCCTGACCGCGTCGTCCTTCTCGCCGAGCCAGTCGAGCATCAGTTTCGCGGTGAGGATCATCGCGATCGGGTTGACGACGTTCTTGCCGTCGTACTTGGGCGCCGAGCCGTGGGTGGGCTCGAAGACCGCGTACTTGTCGCCGATGTTCGCCGCCGACGCGAAGCCGAGACCGCCGACGAGGCCGGCACACAGGTCCGAAACGATATCGCCGAACATGTTCTCGGCGACGAGCACGTCGTAGTCCTGCGGGTTCTTGATCATCCACATGGTGATCGCGTCGATGTTGGCTTCCCACGCGCCGATGCCCGGGTATTCCTTCGCGACATCGCGGAAGACGCGCGTCATCAGGCCGCCGGTCTCGCGGAGCACGTTGGGTTTTTCGACGAGCGTGACCGACTTGCGGTCGAACTTCTTCGCGAACTCGAACGCCTGCCGGCAGATGCTCTCGCACCCCTGCTTGCTCATCACGCGCGTCGAGACCGCCACGTTCTCGAGCCCCTTCTCGAACCACCGCTTCATCCGGTCGGGGTGCCCGACCTCGGGGTCCGCCATCGCCATCGCGATCTTCTCGGGGAGCGGGAACCACTCGATCCCGCCGTACATGCCCTCGGTGTTCTCGCGGAAGACGACCTGATCGATGTCATCGCGGTAGTTGAGGGGGTTGCCCGGGTACGCCTTGCAGGGGCGCATGTTGGTGTGCAGGTTGAAGAGCTGCCGCAGCCTGACGATCGGGGAGAAGTAGCTCAGCCCGGTGTTCTGGAGCTCGGGGGCCAGTTCGTCGTTCGCCTCATCCCGGGGCTTGCTCGTGATGGCGCCGAAGAGGGCGCAGTCGGTCTTCTTGAGGATCTCGATGGTGCGGTCGGGGAGCGGATTGCCCTCCTTGCACCAGAAATCCCACCCGATGTCCGCCGGGATGTACTCGGCGTCGAGCCCCAGCTTGTCGAGAACGACCCGCGTCGCCTCCATAACTTCGTTCCCAACCCCGTCGCCGGGCATCCATGCGATTTTGTACTTGGCCAATGGTCGATCCTTGTAGTGAAATCTGAGCCCCGGAGGGCTGAAAAGTGGTGTCAGTGGTCGGGAGTATAGCCAAAGCCCCGAGGGCTACCACACGACGACGAGCGTCCAGATGACGGTCCGTGGGGGCTTGGGAACCCGTGCTCTCGCGATGCGCTGCCTCGGCCTCCATGCCCGGCTCGACGATCTCTGCCACGCGCTCACACCAATAGAAAATGCGCCGAATGGCGCATTTTCCTATCCGATGAGCGGTTGCGTATCGCGGGCGAGGGGACCCGCTCCCGATCTGCGGGTCGGGCCGGGCCATTCCTTCAGCGGTTCAGTCTGCGGTCTCGAAGAACAGCAGGCTGATCGTCTGGTTATCACTTTCCTCAACGGCGAGGATCTCGATTTCGTACTCGGTCCCGGCGTCGAGGAACTCCTCCGGCACGGTCACGCTCGTTGCGTCAGCGGGCATGTCCACGCTGAACACGCGCAGCGGGTCCTCCCTGGTCACGATCACCTGGTAGCCCACGATGTTCACCGGAACCTGGGGCGGATTGAACGAGGTCGACATCGTCACCGATTCCCAGGTCACAACCAGGTTCGCGGGATCAACAATGTTGCCCTCAAGCGGGAACGTGATGACCGGGCCCGCCGGGATGTGATGCGTGAACCCCGTGACACCGCCCTGTCGTTGATTCTCGATCGTGGTGGTCAGGAACCTGTAATCGCCCTCCGGGAACCGTTCAAGGAATTCCTCGACCGAGAACTCATCCAGCGGGGGTTCGGCGCTCTCGAAGAAGAAATCGGACATGCCCTGCTTCTTAAGACTGCGCTTCGGCTGCAGGCTCAGGATCGGTTTATTGGATGGATCAAACGCCCGGAGCTTCTTGTAGGGCTCGCCGCCGAGCACACACTGGACACCGACATCCTCGTTGGTTTCGTTGAACTCAATGAAGAGCTTGAGCGATGCCAACGGCAGCTCCACGCCCCCGGCCCTCGCCCTGGAAGCGCCCGCGAACTCATCGAGGATGAGTTGCTGGATCTCATTGCCATCCGGCATCTGCGCCCATGCCATCGGGGAAAGCACAAAGACCGGAAGTGCGATTGCGAAAAGGCGTGATCGGGAATGCATTGACATTGGATGTTCTCCTTGCTTGGGGATTGCTCCGTCGAGCTTAGGGGGCCGCGCCTTGACGCTCGACCGCCCGAGTATCGAGAGCGATGGAATCCATGCATGACCAACCGGTGACGCAACAAGCATTCTTCAGGCTCATCACGAAACCGTCATGACGAACGGATGACAGGATCCGCACGGCGAGCCGGGATGGCGAGTACCACGCAATGATTGAGAACAGGCGCGCGCTGACCGCTTGGCACAGCGGACTGCGCAGACAGCCGAACCAACCCGCCCCGCTCGCTCTTCCCCTCTGGCAGAGGGAGGCTCAGGAGTCCAGCTGCCCCTGCACAACCGCCTCGCTCCCACCCTTGGCGACCAGCTCCTGCGACACCGGTTCAAACGGATACAGGTCGCGACGCATGCACAGACTAATCCGGCCAGCGCGACCCCGGCATTCTCTAGCGAGTGAACTATGTGACGTCATGATAGCGCGATTCATTGTTCGTTGAAGCGGACGGCCGAGCGTCCGTCACATCGAAACCACTCGATTCGCGCCTGCTGTTTTTAGCAAATCGATGATTGTTCCAGCACTCTGATTGTAATCTGTTTGAATATTGATTGGCACCGGCACACCATCCTTATTGATGGGATTCGGATCAGCGCCTATCTTGAGCAGGTATTCCACACCTTCGATTGACCGACGCTCCGCAGCGACAACCAACGGCGTCTTGCCATCAACATCCTGCGAAAAGAGATCGTGTTCTTGCGCTCTGAGAAATGCCAACGACTCATCGCTCGACGCGGCATAGTGCACGATCGATTGATCTTTGATGTCGCGTACCCTGAGGTCCGCTCCAAGTTCGTGGAAGCAACGAAGCACATCGACGTGCGCTGCGCCACAAAGCACCGGAGACACGCCTTGCTCAGTTCTGGACCCAATGTCAGCGCCAGCTGTGATGAGGGCGCGCACGGTCTCTACGCTGCCTGAAGTCGCTGCTAAATGAAGCGGCGTCTCGCTCCGGATGGTCCGGGCATTGAGCTTCGCTCCGTATTGAATCATCAGCGTGACGAATGGCTCTGCTCCGGCAGCGGCGGCCATATGGAACGCGGATCCGCGGTAATCATCGTCGGATTCAGGAAAACCGAGATTTGGATCACGCCCGTGTTCGAGTAATTGACGAGCACGAACTATGTACCGTTCGTGATCAACACCCGTACTCTTGAGGATACTCGTGATAAAGGGCAACGCCGAATCCTGAACCGGAATGTCGCTAGCCGACGATTCTGCGTCCAGAATCATGGTTGCAATGGATTCCGCATCGGATTCCGATGTTTCGCAGTCATCAAAGATCGCAGCGCCAAAGGGAACGAACTTGATTGGAGAGTCTCCAGCCTGACGTCCATGCCTGGCAATGGGATCAGCACCATGCATGAGTAATTCTTCCACAGCGCCTTTGAAACCCTCATGCGCGGCGCGGATCAACGGGGTGTACCCCACACAGTCTTGCACTTCGGTGGAAGCGCCGGCTTCCAAAAGCGCGCGGATGGTGCCGACACGGTCACCGAACGAGCATAAATGGCGATCCCTCACCGCGATCTGTAGAGGATTGAGCCCGCGCTCCCCTGGTTCATCTACTGAGACGCCCTGTTCAAGAAATTGCAACACTGCAGCTCTATCACCGGCTTCGGCAGCATCGTGGATGTTTTCAGGCGGAGGCGCATCGTCGGGCTTTGGCATTCTCGAGAGCCGCCATGCCAGCAGGGGTCGATTCCACCAGAGACTGACAAGACGCCGCCGGATTTCAGCTTCAACGAGCGGCCCGGTAACAGGAGGTCTCTTGCTGTTGCAATATCGAGTCGCATCCCGTATCGATTGCTGATCCCGCAGATACTTACGCCGCTGCCGCGGCGTCATGTCGCGTGTGGGATAAACATCAAGAAGCGCAGCAATGCAATCCTTCATTCGGTCATCCGTTGCTGATTGAATTCGCCGGTTGGCTCGCTTGAGCATCCGCTCATAATGGGCCGAATCGTTTGGACTCATTGTGCCAGCTGCCCCTGCACAACCGCCTCGCTCCCGCCCTTGGCGACGAGTTCCTGCGCCACCGGCCCCAGCGGATCGAAGGAAAATTCCCGCCCATCGAGCCGGGCGACCGAGGCTTCGAAATCGACCTCGATCTCTGGCCCCACCATCGTACGATCGGCATCGCCCAGAATCCCCTGCAGCGCATCCGTCAGCGCCGGGCAGTCAATACAAATAAACCCGTTGTTGAATGCGTTCCGCTTGTACGTCTGGCTGAACGATGCCGCGATGACCATGCGGATGCCGCGCGAGGCGAGCGCCGTCGCCGCCTGCTCGCGTGACGATCCCGACCCGAAGTTCCGCCCTCCAACGATGATGTCGCCCTGGCTCGCTTTCGACTGAAAATCGGGGTCGTAGTTGAGCATCGCGTACTGCCCCTGCTCCTCGAGCGTGATGTCGTCGCGGTACGTCACGTCCTTCCCGTAGATCCCGTCGGTGTTCAGGTTATCCAGAGGCAGGTACAGCGCCCGCCCCTTGATCGATCGCGGGAAATCATCGCGGATCTTCGTAGCGCTCCCGGCACGAGCCGGCGCATCAACGACCCGGTATCCGCCTTCGATCCCAACCTCATCCATCTCAACCGGCGCACACACAAATCCGGCAACCGCAGAAGCAGCGACCACCGAGGGGCTCGCCAGGTAGCACAGCGCATCGCGAGAGCCCATCCGACCCTGGAAGTTCCGGTTCGTCGCGCTGATCCCGACCTCGCCATCATTCAATGTCCCCGCGCCGAGCCCGATGCACGCACCGCACCCCGCGGGCAACTCGATCGCGCCGGCATCCAACAAGTCGCCCCACCACCCGAGCCGCTGCGCCTCTTCGCGGACCTCCGACGACGCCGGCGCCAGGTAGAACTCCACCCCATCGGCAACCCGCTTGCCGCGCACGACATCCGCCGCCGCCGCGATATCCTCAAGCCGAGCGTTGACGCACGACATCAGGTACGCCTTGTTGATCGCCTTTTTTTCCGCCTGCATCTCGTGGACGGAGGTCATCACCTTCACCGAGTTGGGGCCTGAAACATGCGGCGAAACCGTCGTCAGGTCCAGCGTCATCTCCCGCGCGTAATGCGCATCAAGGTCCGACGCGAACGACCCGCGATCATCCCACCACGCCTCGACATCCTGCGCGGTGTACCGAGGCGTCTCGCGCCCCGCGAACCGCTCAGCCCTTCCCAGCAGGTAATCCTTGAGCACGTCATCAAACGGGAACATCCCCGCGAGCGCCCCCCACTCCGTTGTCATGTTCGAGATCGTCAGCCGCTCATCCATGCTCAGCCCGGCGACGCCCTCGCCGGTGAACTCGATCACGCCGTTGAGCGCCTCATCGTTATTAAAAAACCCGCACAGCGCAATGATCACGTCCTTGCCCGTCACGCCATTGCGCAGCGAGCCGGTCAACTCAACACGGATCTGCATCGGCACCTGCCACCACGTCTGCCCCGTCGCCCAGATCGCCGCGGCATCGGTCCGCACGACCGGCGTGCCCACCGCCGCGACCGCGCCGTAGATGTTCGAGTGCGAATCGCTCCCCACGCAGAACGAACCGGGCGTCACATACCCCTCTTCCACCATGATCTGGTGCGCGATGCCGCGACCCGGAGGGTAGTAATCAACCCCCTGCTCGCGCGCAAACTTCTCGATCTTCGCGTACTTGCCCAAATTCTCCGGCGTCGTGTTCTGCACGTCGTGGTCCATCCCGAAGACCGGCTGCTTCGGATCGGCGATGGTCGTCGCGCCGATCGAGCGGAACTTCGGGATCACGGCGCCCGTGTTGTCGTGCGTCATGATGTGCTTGGGCCGGATCGCGAGCAGATCGCCCGCCCCGACCACTTGCCCAGGCTCAAGCCCGATTGAGTAACGCTGCGTGATTTTTTCGATGCTGGTTTGAGACATGGATTTGGTCTCGGTTTGAGCGGATCAGGAGCAACCGAGTATAGGTTTCGGGCATCTCAGTGTGGCCCGAAGGAGCCCGCCCCATGCCCATCCAGATCCGCCGAATCTACGACGATCCCAAACGCACCGACGGCTACCGCGTCCTCATCGACCGCCTCTGGCCGAGGGGCATGACGAAGGACGCCGCACAACTCGACCGCTGGGCGAAAGGCGTCTCCCCGTCAACCGAGCTCCGCAAATGGTACGGCCACGACCCAGAAAAACACGCCGAGTTCCGCAGGCGATACCTGCTCGAACTCGACGAAAACCAGGACGCCATCGACGCGCTGCTCCAGGATTGGAAAGAGAGCAAGAAGAAAACGCTGACGCTGCTGACTTCAACGAAGGAGACGGAGTTGAGTCATGCGACGGTGCTGCAAGAAGTCATCACCGAGCAAACCTGATCACTTCTTCTTCGCCGCCATCGCCCCCAAATACTTCGCAATATCAAAGTCCACGAAATCCGCGTGGTGAAAAATAATCGACTCGATCGACCGCTGCGTCTTCTCGCCCTCGTAGCTATGCGTCGCGACGATGTGCATCACTTCCGCCGGGATCTCGTGCTTGTAGCACATCGCGACGCCGCTGAAGGGGTGCCTCAGCATGTCGCCGAAGTGCCCCTTGATCACGTTCCCGTTCGCGTCCTTATCAAACTCCAACGGCTTGCCCACATCCGCCAGCAGCGACCCGGCGATCAGGTAGTCCCGGTTGATCGGGATGCGATCGCCGAAGACCTCACCGAGCACCCCCGCGATCACCATGCACTGCTTGCAGCATGACCGCAGGTGCTCGACGTACCGCAGGTCGATATCGCCCGCGAGCAGTGTGAACGGGACCGCGCGGAGTTCGTCGAACGTCCACCCCTTGCCGCCGCAACCGGTGGTGATCGCCTCCGACCACACCGCGGCGACCTTGTCGCGCAGGTTGGTGTCGGTGATCTCGTTGATCTCGGGGAAGAGTTCCGCGATCTGTGCGGTGGAATGCGTCTGCTCGGTCATCGTGCTCACTTCGTCGTCTCCTCGGCATCTGCCGATCGGTGTTGGTGTTCGTAGCCCTGCTTGATCAATCCCATGTTAACCGAATCGCGGAAGCGTCCATCCCGAAAAAACTGCTCCCGCACCGTCCCCTCGTTCTCGAACCCCAGTTTCTCCAGCACCCGCCCCGACGCCGGGTTGTCGGTGAACCACGCCGCGGTGACCTTGTGCAGCCCCAGCGTATCGAATGCATACGCGATCACCAACGTGCACGCCTCCGTCGCGTAGCCGTTGCCCCAGTGCTCTCTCCCGATGATGTACCCCAACTCCGCGCGCTCGTGCTCCGGCTCGATCGTGATCCCGATCGTCCCAACCGCCACCCGATCCACGCGCCGGCGGATCACGAACGTGATCTTCACGTCGGCTTCCACGCCGACCCGGACGCGTTCGACAAACTCATGCGCATCAGCCAACGAATACGGGTAAGGCAGCGTCAGCGTGTTCGCCGACGCCTCGGGAGCGCTGAACAACTCAACGACGTCTTCCGCATCGGAGAGCGCCGCCGTCGTCAGCATCAACCGCTCAGTCTCAATGATCGGGGTCGGCAGCGCCATCACACGACCGCGCGCTGTGCCTTGCGCAGCTCGTACTCGGGGCGCGTCAGCCCGTAGTGGTACTCGTCTTCCCACACGCCCCACTTCAGGTACGAATCCTTCGTGTGCCCGTCCCGCACCATCCCGTTCGTCTCCATCACCCGCGCCGACGCATCGTTGTGGACGCTGCAGGTCCCGCTGATCCGTCGCAGCCCGATGGTGTCGAACCCGAACGCGAGCACCGCACCGAGCGTCTCCGTCGCGTAGCCCTTGCCCCAGTGCTCCTCGGCGATGATGTACCCGAACTCACCGGAGATAAACCGCTTGTTGATCCCGAGCATCGTGTCACCGATCAGGTCCCCCGAAGAACGCTCGAAGATCCCGAACACAAAGGCGTCTCCCTCTTCGATCTTCGGCGCATACTCACGGATAAACTTCTCGGCCTTCCCTTCCGGGTATGGGTGCGCGATGCTCCCCGACATCGCCGCGACCTGCTTGCTCTCACAGATCGCCTGCAGCGCCGGCGCATCGGCGAGCGTCAGCCACCGCAAATCAAGGCTGGGTGTCGACAGGATCGTCCCCTGCACCGCCTGACACAGATCGTGCGGCGTCTTGCTCACGGCATCGTCCTTGCCGGAGGCCCGTCGTACGAATGATTCACCGGGTCGATCTTCCGCATCGGGCGCATCCGCGCTTTCTCTTCGGTGACGTGCGCCACCAAGCCGGGAACCCGTGCGATCATGAACAGCCCGTTCATCAGTTCAGGCTCGAACCCCAGCTCGCACAGGATCGCCCCGATCGCGCCATCGACATTGATCGGCAGGTTCTTCCCCTGCGCGGCGAACTCGACTTCAACGGCCCGAGCGGCGGCAACGTAATGACCGCAAACCTCCGCCTCTTCCGCGAGCTCAAACAGCCGCGCCGTGCGAGGATCAGCGCTGTGGATCCGGTGCCCGAACCCCGACATCCGCTTGCCGCTCACCTTCAGGTCGTCTAGGTGCCCCGCAGCGACTTCCGCGAGGTGCCCACCGGCCTCGGCAGCCTCAACGATCGCGCGTAGTGACCTCGCGCAATTCTCGATCGCGCCGCCGTGATGCTGATTCACGCTCATGATCCCCGCCGCGACCGACTGGCTCAGGCTCGCGCCGGTCGACGCCACCGTCCGCGCCGACAGCGCGCTGGGTGGTGTCGCGCCGTGATCGATGCTCGAGACAACGATCGCGTCCATCAACCGCCCGACCGCTTCGCTTGGCAGTTCGCCGCGCAGGATCAGGTACACCGCAGCGCCAAAGGAAACATTCCCCATCAGCTCGGCGATGTCGTACCCCCGCACCGCGACGCGGTTCGGCTGAATGTCTGTAATCGCGGTCGGCCAGGCTTCGCTCATCATCAGCTCCCCACCGCGATGCCCGCGGTCTTCAGTGTCCGAAGCGCCGCTTCCGGCAACTCGCCGAACGCGTCAACAACCGTCGCGCCGGCTTCCCGGAGCGCCTTGATCTTCCCGTCGTGCGTACCCTTGCCGCCCTCGATGATCGCGCCGGCGTGGCTGAACCGTGTGCCCTCTTTCGCCGCCTTGCCGCCGATGTACGCGACGACCGGCTTGGTCACCTTGCCCGCATTCATCAGCGCCGCGAGGTCCTCTTCCTGGCTCCCGCCGATCTCACCGAAGATCACGATCGCCTCCGTCTCGGGGTCCGCCTCGAAGAGCAGCGCTACATCCGGGATCCGCAAACCGAGCACCTGATCGCCACCGACATGCACGAGCGTCGACATCCCGACGCCCGCCTGCCCGATGTAGTACGCGCACGAACTGGTCATCCCTCCGCTTCGGCTGATTACGCCGACCGAACCCTTCTTGAACCACTTCTTGGCGCTCTCCGCGTTGCCGCCGATCATCCCGAGCGAGCCGCGCCCCGGAGACAGGATCCCCAGCGTGTTGGGACCGACAAAGCTCGCCCCGTGCTTTGTGGCGCACTTGGCGACCGCCATCGCGTCCCACACCGGGACCCGATCGGGCACCAACACGACCAGCTTCACACCAGCCTCGATCGCATCGATCGCGGCGCCCTTGACGAGCCGAGCAGGCACAAACACCACCGAGATATCGATCTCCCCGCACGCGCGGATCGCCTCGGGGACATCGTTGAAGACTGGCACGCCGTCAACATCCTGCCCGCCCTTGCCGGGGGTCACGCCGCACACGACGTTCGTGCCCATGCCGAGCATGAGCTTCGTCCGCGCCCGGCCCTCGCGCCCGGTGATGCCCTGGACGAGGACCTTTTTCGTTTCATCAATCAGGATCGCCATCAGCACACCTCCCCTTCAAGATCATCGATCCCCGGGATCGGCAGATCCACGTAGACCACCGGGTACCCGGCCAGGGCGCACTCGATCTCGCACGCGATCATCTCCGAGTCTTTCTTCAGTAGCTCTTCATTGCTGACCGCAAAGCTGAGCCCATCGCCGTGGTCCTCGAGCACGCCGCCGCAGTTCGCCAAAACGACCTCGGTCGCCTTCTCATCGCAGTTCTGGTTATCGATCCACACGTTGCCTTCCCAGCCATCGCCCAGATCGATCCTGAACACGATCGCCTCCGACGACCCGACGAACGCCGGGATAGTGCGTTTGCGAGGCGTCCACACCTTGCCGCCGTTCGCATCGACCAGCGCCTTGAACCGCTCAGCACACCGCGCTGGCGGGTCATCCTTTTTGAACCCAACAACCTCCGCAGGCAGACCGGCACACGCGGCTTCAAGGATCCGCACCGCCCGATCCTCGCTGTTGCCACCGAGCCTGATCACCGCGGGGATATCCAGTCCCAACTCACGGAACGCCTTGGCGACCCCGTACGCGCTGTGGTGCTGCTCCTGGCTCGCGACACCCGACCCGGAGCCGAAGTACCCGACGACGCCCTCTTGCTGCAGGATGATCCGAGCCGCCGCATACACCTTCGCGCTCGAAGGGTTCCCACTCGTATCGGTGAAGTTCGCCGGAGTGAACCCCGCGTGCACCACCGCGTCCATCGACATCATCGAACCGCCACCGCCCGCGCCGTGGAACCCGATCGTCCGCTCATCCGCCGCGCCCGTCGTCGGGAGCTTGGCGAAGTAGAACGTCCCGCGGTGGTCCGCCTGCTCGATGTCGTACGCGATCCGCTCAAGCCGCGTCGGCGGGTGATCCAACTCGCGCGCGATATCAATCCCCAGTTCGGGGTGCCGAAAAACCGCGTAATCATCGATCGTCACCCGGCTGTCCGCCGCGACGACCCGGCCATCGTCGGTGGTCACCAGCGGGTTGATCTCGACCGATCGCGCCTCGATCTCGCGCGCCATGCGCACCGCGCCGTCGATCGCATCGACCAGCCCATCGTGAAATTTCGCCTCAATAGCCGACCCGGCGAGCACGCTCCGCACCTCCGCCAGATCAACGCCCGTCTCAGGATCGACCGGCATCTGATGCACCGCGTCGGCGCGCTCTTCAACCCCGCTCCCGCCGGCGAGCGAGAGCAGCAGCACCGGCGCCCGGGCCGCGTCGTTGATGCTCATCGAGACGAACAATTCGTCCTTGATCGCGATCCGCTCCTCGACGAGGACCTGCTCCACCGGGAACTGCCCGATGCGCATGCCCAGCAGCCGCTCCGCGTCCTTGCCCGCCTCGTCGGCGCTCTCGGGGAAGACCACCCCGCCCTGCGCCTTGCGCGAGGTCGTCCACGCCTGGATCTTCATCACGCACGCGCCGCCGAGCGATTCCGCGGTGGCTTTCGCCTCCGCAGGCGTCGAGCACGCGGCGCCTTTCGGGATCGTCAGACCCCGCTCCGCGAGCAGCGCTTTGCCTTCATATTCATGCAGTCTGGCCAATGTCCGGTCCCTTCCATGACCCGCGAAACGCCCACAGCAGGCGGCGGGGAGCCAATGGTAGACAATGCCCCATTCGAAGCAACGGGATCAGCCCGCTTCCCAGTCACCTACGAACTCGATCTCAGCAGGGCCGGTCTGGAGAATCTCGCCGCCCGAACCGATCTCGATCAGCAGGTCACCCCCGGGGAGCGACACCACCACCTCGCGATCGACGAGCCCATCCTGATTGAGCGCCGCGACCGCCGCCGCGGCGCCGGTGCCGCACGCACTCGTTGCGCCCGACCCGCGCTCCCAGCTCTGCACCGAAACTGCGTTCCGGCTCGTAATCTTCACAAATTGCGCATTGATCCGATCCGGAAACGCCCTTGAATTCTCAATCGTTAATCCCCTGTTCGCCAGCTCCGCCGCATTCAAGGCCGAATCAACAACAACGATCGCATGAGGATTCCCAACATCCGCAAGCCGGACCCCCTCGATCTCGGAGAGCCGCTCCGGAATCGCGCCGACCGCCTCCGGACCAAACGTCGCAGTCCCCATCGTGGTCCGCACTGCCGCCGGGTCTGCCGGATCAACCCAAACCGTCCGCAACCCGGCATCCGTCGAGATCACAAAGCCCATCGATCCACCTGCGCGAGCCCGCCCCCGCTCGACCAGCAGGCGACCGACGCACCGCAACCCGTTGCCGCACATCTCGCCGCGTGACCCATCCGCGTTGTAGACCCGCATCGAGGCCACCGTGATGCACTCCTCGAGCGCCTCGCCAGCCCCCAGCACCAGGATCCCGTCGGAGCCCACACCGGTCTCGCGATCGCTGATCGCCCTCGCCAGATCACCCCACCGCTCGTCGGTCCAGTCAGCGCGACCCTCCGCATCAAAGACGCAGTAGTCATTACCCAACCCGTTGACCTTGGTGAAGCGCATCACACCAGCCCCAGTCGTCACAGCACACCCTGGATCAGCATCGCCACAACCCCCAGCAAACCCATCAGCACAAACCCGATGACGACCAGCCACTTGATCGCAAAGCACAACGAATCGATCGGCAGCTCATCAATCGCGTGCCCGATCAGGAACCCGATCTCCTGCTGTCTTCCTCGGATGGACCCGTGCCGCCACGTCCACCGCCGCTTGGCGATGTGGTTCAGGTTCGCGACCGACTCCAGCGCCCCGGCCATCGCGTCCGCCGCGTCGGGCGTGCACACCAGCCCCTCGCCCGGCTCATTCAATCTCGTCAGCCCACTGATGTGCGTCACCGCAAATGCGTCCGCCTGCCGCTCGAACCGCCGGCTCACCCAACCGAACGTCAGCAACCCAACGATCACCGCGATCAGCAGCGTCGCAACCTCAAGCACCGAACTGGTCATCGTTGTTGGGTATCCCATCGCATCAACCACCCACAGCACGCCCTCGGAGAGCAGCGTCATCACCGTCGAAGCCATCCCGAGCCCCATGATCATCGCCGCGAGCAGCCAGGGCATGTGGCCACGCCGAACATGCCCGACCTCGTGCGCCATCACCGCCTCGACCTGCTCTTCAGGGAGCGACTCAAGCAGCGCATCGGTCAGCAGCACGTACCGGATCGGCCCCCAGAACCCGAGGACCGCGCCGTTGATCATCAGCCCGTGTGTTTTCCAGACGAGGATGTTGCGGAACTTCACGCCCTGCCGCTCGCACAGCGCACTGAGCCGATTCCGGATCGGTCCCTGCCCCAAAGGAACCGTCCGCCAAAGCAACCGGATCACGAGCGGTGCGCACACCAGGATCACCACCGCCCCGAGCAGTTGCAGCCAGGGCGCCGCGACATACCGCCAATCATCAGTCGCCACTCCCATCACACCGGCGCGAGGCTCACCGAGCAGCAACACCACCGTCTCGGACCACGCGAGGATCAACCCGATCGGCGCCAGCAACAGCAGCAGATCATGCCGGACCCGGTCCAGCACAAAGCTAAACCGTCCAGGCATCGGGCTGACAGGCCGCCCATCATCCAGCCTCGCGATCAGCCCCGCCTCGTGCAACCGCTTGTCGATGGGGTACATCGACCACCAACCGGCGATAAACACCAGCAGCGTCGGCGCGATGACCACCGCCTCATCGAGCAGCACCCAGTCGCCAAGCGTCCGCCGCGTCACGTCGAGAAACCCGACCGACAGGACGAGCCACCCGTACGAGAATACCGCCGCGATCCGCGCGATCTTGATCGCACGCTCCGCGTTCCGCAGCGCTGAGGCATCGCCGGTCCGCGCAAGCCGTCTCCCGCTCATCCAGACCGCGCAGTGCGCAAACACCGCAAGCAGCACCGCGATCGAGAACGCGGCGCCGAGCATGGGCGCCAGCGCGCGTTCGTCGCCGACCCCGCCGCTCGCAAAGAGATCGGGGAACCCATCGTGGATGGCGATGACGCCGACGATCGCGATAATCAACGCATGGAGCATGTGAGATTCAGCGTGCCTTGGGGATGAAAAGAATGAGAGGCATGAGGAAGATTTGAGGGGCTCTTCCGCGCATCATGGACGAACGATTGCGCCGAGATCAATCCTCGCGCCATCAGGCTGATAGTAATCAACCCCCAGCGTCTTCGATGAGGTAAACGTCAGCACCAGGCACGATCGACCAAACCGCCGAGCGTATTCCAGATCACCGACACCGGGGCCGGCGTACTCGTCGTTGTTGAATTCCTGCGCATGAAAATGGTAATGGAACAGCGCCGCATTCCCCGCATCGATCAATTCCTGCGAGGCGATGAACCGGTTGTCACCGGCGCGCTGCGCCGGTCGAGGCGGGTACGAGTACGCAACAAATCCGCCCTCCGGATCCGCATCGAGCACACCGCCGTGCTCTGTGGATTCGTCCCGCTTGTCATGGTCCGCCTGCTCGTACAACTCGCGGATGACACCCTGATCGGTGATCGCTTCCAGCGCAATCCGCATCAGCAGCGCATCACCCCAGACCAGATCGCTCCCCCAATGGTCGATCGTCTCGCGGGGCCCGGTCATCGCATCAGGAAAGTCCGCCGTCCGCCGCGTGTGCCGCCGCTCGGCGAGTTCCGTCGTCAGTCCGCTGAGCATCTCGTTCCGCGAAGCCTCAAGCCAGCCCTCGCGATGCTCCGAAGCCCACAGCACCCCGACAACATGCCGCAACTCGAATCCCTCGCGCTGGTCAGCGCCAAGGCTCGCAACAACCGTCTTCCCGCGTTCCCAGAACTCCGCGTGCGCCGGCTTCCGCAGTTCTTCAACCCAATCGAGCTGCTCCGTCGTCAGCGGGATCGCACCGAGGTCCCGCGCCGCAACCTGCAGGTCCGCCAGCAGCGGATCATCCGAAGCGTCCGGCGCCTGCGCGACGAAATCCTTCGCCATTGATCCATCGGGATCGATCCGCGAGAGCAGCGTCCACGCATCACGCCGCGTGCGCTCACCGAAGTGGTCCTCAGGGTCATGAGCCGTCGCAAAGACACCAAAGATCGTCCGCTCAACCGGAACCCCCGGCGCCAGCGCAACCAGCGCCGCACGCTCGGGACGCTCCTCATCCGAGGGGCGCTGCACAAACCGGGTCCAGCTCCGCACGAGCGCCGGGATCAAATCGGTGTTGTTGGATTCCACCGCGAGATCGCAGACGTGCTCGATCACCCCCCACTGGCTCTCCGTAGGGAGCAGCAGCGAGAGCATCCGCGCCGTATCCGCAGGATCATCTACGAATAGTTCATCGATCGCCGCGTTGCGAACATTCGGCCTGTTGCCGCGACCCCACGCGGAGCGTTTGAGCACCTCACGAACAACCGCCGCGTCCATCTCGCCGTTCCGCGCCATCTGCGCGACCACCTCGACGGCGCGTTCCTTCGTCGACGAGTGCGCCGCGGGATCGCTCAGCACCCCCAGCGGATCCTCCGCCGCCCGGCTCGCGCTGCGGACTCCTCCCGCCGCACAGCCCGGCGCAGAAACCGACCCTAAAAGGCCGATCGCGAGCGCGAGAGACACCACGATCCGGAGCACCACACGAGATAAAGAAGAGGTCTGGATTGCCATGCGCCAAGTGTAGTCGCGGCAGCCGCAATGCCGAGTTTCCGAGCGATCCGCTTGCCCATCCGGATCGAGATGGGCACAATCAGGACATCCCCGGTCCGATTCGGATCAGGGACCGACCATGCAACGCCCGGAGCCCCCACGTTGACCGATTCCAACAAGCCCCTGACCGACCGTGTCCTGGTGGTCCTCGAGGCCATCCGACCCATGATCCAAAGGGACGGCGGGGATATTGAACTCGTGGAAATCACCCCCGCGAAAGTGGTCCGAATCCGCTTCCAGGGCGCCTGTGTGGGGTGCCCGTCGAGCGAGATGACCCTCCGCATGGGGATCGAGGACAACCTCAAGACCCATGTCCCGGAGATCACCGGTGTGGAAGCGGTGGACTAACCGGGCGCCAAGCCCGTGCCGACATCCCCGGAACCGGCCTGTTTGCAGATACTTACATATCACCCGACGACACGAAGATTCCGAGAAGATCTGCGATTGCAGGTTTGACGGGGCTCGTGGCGCTGGTAGTCTGACCTGTGGTGGGGTCGGTGCGCGTGGTGCGCCCGGCTGGGACAGGAGGTCCAAACAATGCTTGTCATTACAAGACGAGAAGGTGAAGAGGTCGTCATCGGTGATCCGAGCGACCCGATCGGCGTCGTTCGCGTCGCCGGGATCAAGGGCGACCGGGTGCGGCTCGCGTTTGAGTTCCCGCGCAATGTCGAGGTCCATCGACGAGAAGTCGCCGAGCAGATCCTCTCAGAACGACCCGCGGTGGTGGGTGAAATCAAACCGGTCGCCAGCGCCCGGGGTTGATCCCTCAAACATGCTCTGCCAGAACGAACTCACGCTGCTGTACGTGTGCGCTCGCACCCGACTCAGCTTGACATGAATCAGTTTGAAGTGAATCAGTTTGAGTTGAAGTAATCAGGATCGATGACAGGACCGCCGGGGTCATCACCTGACGGATCCGTCGGCGCCCAGTCCACCCTCGACCGTCCAAGGATCGTGCCGGTCGCGAATGCAAGATCGATCTGCGCGATCTCGTAATCCGTGAGCGCCGCGATCTCGGAGGATTGCGCCTGCGCGAGCCGAGTCGCCGCATCGAGCACATCCGTGCTCGTCCGCCGCCCCACATCGAACTGCCGCTGCTCCGCCTCAAGCGTCCGACCAGCGGCGATTGACGAGAGCCGCGCTGCGAGGATGCGCTGCCAACCCGATTCGATCGTGTCGATCGCGTCGAGCACCTCCTGCTCGATCGAGAGCTCCCGCGCCTCAACCGACGAGAGCCGCTGGAGCCGGGTCAGGATCGCGCTGCGGACGCGGGACTTCGCACCGGCGTTACCGATCGGGATCTCGGCACGAAGCCCGACCAGCCAGTCGGCGAAATCGCCCTCGCGTGCGACACCGAGCGCACTGCTCGAAGAATCGCCGAGGCCGTTGACCCGGTAGGTGTAATCCAGCGTGAACAAGGGGAGCGCCTGGTTGCGCTCGAACGCGATGGTGCTCTCATCGATCGACAGCAGGAGCTCCAGTTCGAGCAGTTCCA
>JAJDDA010000114.1 GCA_029260535.1 Phycisphaerales bacterium
ACGACATCGACGAGCTGCTCATCGATTACATCGCTGAAGAGTTCCGCAAGGTCGAGGGCATCGATGTCCGCACCGATCCCATGGCGCTCCAGCGGCTCAAGGAAGCCGCCGAGAAGGCCAAGTGCGAGCTCTCCTCGACGCAGGAAACCAGCATCAACCTGCCGTTCATCACGGCCGACGCCTCCGGGCCCAAGCACCTCCAGGTCACGCTCAACCGTGCGACCTTCGAGAACCTGATCGGCGATGTCCTCAAGCGGCTCCGCGTTCCGTGCGAAGCGGCCATCAAGGACTCCAAGCTCGCTGTGGGCAAGATCGACGAGGTCATCCTCGTCGGCGGCTCGACCCGCATCCCCGCGGTGCAGGAGCTCGTCAAGAGCATCTTCGAGAAGGAGCCCAACAAGAGCATCAACCCCGACGAGGTCGTCGCGCTCGGCGCCGCGATCCAGGGCGGCGTGCTCGGCGGCGAGGTCAAGGACGTCCTCCTGCTTGACGTGACCCCGCTCTCGCTGGGTGTCGAGACCATGGGCGGCGTCATGACCAAGCTCATCGAGCGCAACACCACGATCCCCACGTCGAAGAAGGAAACCTTCTCGACCGCCAGCGACAGCCAGACCTCGGTGACGATCCATGTCCTCCAGGGCGAGCGCGAGTTCGCCAGGGACAACCGGACGCTCGGGCAGTTCGATCTCTCGGACATCCCTCCCGCGCCCCGGGGCATGCCGCAGATCGAGGTGGAGTTCGCGATCGACGCCAACGGCATCTTGAATGTCTCGGCGACCGACAAGGCGACCGGCAAGAGCCAGAAGATCGAGATCAAGGGCTCGAGCGGTCTGTCGGACGACGAGATCGAGAAGATGAAGAAGGACGCCGAGGCCCACGCCGAGGAAGACAGCGCCCGCCGCGAGCTGGTGGACACCAAGAACCGCGGCGACGCGATGATCCACCAGACCCGCAAGAGCTTGGAAGAGCACGGCGAGAAGGTCTCGGCGGAGATCCGCTCCGAGATCGAGTCGTCCATCTCCAACCTCGAGAGCGCGCTCAAGGGCGAGGACAAGGACGCGGTCGAGAAGGCCATGGCGGAGCTCGAGAAGAGCACCATGGAGCTCGGCAAGATCATGTACGAAGAGGCGGCGGCGCAGGCCGGCGAACAGCCCGGTGCAACGGACGAAGCTGTGGAGAACTCTGCGGATTCTGATGTCATCGACGCGGAGTACGAAGTCAAAGAAGAAAACTCATGATGCAGAGTCGCACATGTAGTGGTTTGTGTTAAGAGTCTCGTAATACCGAGTGCAAGGGATTGAAGCGGGTCGGCGCGTCAGTATCATCCGCCCCGACAACTCAGCTTCCTCCTCCCCCTGCATTGGTGCGCGAAACTCCGGAGTTGAACGGCAACGTTCCGCTCTGGTCGCCCGCCCGCCGCTCGAAGCGTTCGAGCGGCGGATCGGCGAGCCTTTCTGGGGGACTTTTCTGTTGCCGAAAGCAACGAAAAAATCCGCCGAGTGCGCCCTTAGCGCGAACCGTCACAGCCCGTTTTCCGTATGAGATAAGTGGATCGGGCGCCCCTCGGCGCCAACAGCAGATCGCTTCTCTCTTTCTCAAGCCCCCCGAATCCGGCCGTGCGCCATGGGCGGCGTCTCTCCTCCAGACGCCGCTCGCCACGGTCGGGCCTCCCCTCCCGACGCGTGCGCGATTTGTTGGCGCCGCCGGTTCGGGGACTTGGGATTGCTACTCGCAACGACGCCGGTTGAATAATTCATCTTCAGAAAAGCACCCCGCGCCGGTCTCCTGCGGGGTGCTTTCTTCTTTGAACCCGCCGGATCAGCCCTTGATCGCCTTGAACATCGCGATCGCTTCGAGCCTCGCGGCTTGGTGGTCGACGATGGGTTTGGGATAGGCGGTGGAATCCAGTTCCGGGATCCACCTGCGGACAAAGTCGCTCTTGGGATCGGCTTTCAATGCCTACGCGGTGGGGTTCATCACTCGGAAGTAGGGTTGGGCGTCAGCGCCGGTCGAGGCGGACCATTGCCAGCCGCCGTTGTTCGCGGCGAGATCACCATCGACGAGCGTGCGCATGAAATATCGCTCGCCGAGCCGCCAATCGAGACGGAGGTCCTTCGTGAGGAACATCGCGGCGACCATGCGCAAGCGGTTGTGCATCCATCCGGTCGAAGCGAGGCAACGCATCGCGGCGTCCACGATGGGAAAACCCGTAACACCTTCGATCCAGGCCTGCAGGTCGTCCTGAGATTCACGCCAGATGATCCTGTCGGTCTCCGGCTTCAAGGCGCGGTGCATGCAGATGCTGGGAAAGCCGACAAGGAGGTGCTTGTAGAACTCGCGCCAGATGAGCTCGTTGATCCAGGTCGTAACGCCTTGATCGGCGGTGGCGCCTTCGGATTCGAGAGCGGCGCGGACGCACTCGCGCGCGGAGATCGCGCCGATCGTGAGGTAAGGGGAGAGGGCGCTGGTCCCATCAAGATCGGCGCGATCGCGGTCCGCCTGGTACGAGGCGATCCGATCCTGCGTGAAAGATCGCAGACGGCGCTGCGCCTCGCGCTCACCCGGTGGCCAGAGAGCGGGATCGATCGTTGGCGCGAACCCTTTGATGGCGGAGGGGATGTCGTCAGGCGTCGTAACCAACGCTTGTTGCTTGACCACGGTGACCGCCTTCGGAATGCCGCCCCGATCCTCCACGACGGCGCGCCACCGCCGAGCGAAGGGGGTGAACACGCGGTAGTACGAGTCCTTCCCGGTCAGGACCGCGCCGGGTTCGATGACCGTCTGGTCGTCGAAGGCGCGGACGGTGTGACCTGCTGCATCGGCGCTCGTCATGGCTGCTTCATCACGGCGACACTCATTGAGTTCGTATTGCTTGTTGAAGTAGAGCGCATCGCAATTGTGCTCGACCATGACCTGATTGATCACCTCCGGCGCCTGTGCAAACGTCGGTGCGTCGCGAATGAGCAACGGGATGTTCTTCGACGCGAGCGCGAGCGAGAGTTCGGCGAGCGTCCGGCGGATCAGGTCCAGCTTGTTCGGTGAGTCGTCGTGCTCGCGCCAGGCGTCAGGCGTGAGAAGGAACAGGCACACGGCACCCCTGCTCGAATCGCGCGAGGCGGAGGCGAGGGCCAGGTTATCCGCCGTGCGCAGATCGGCGCGCAGCCACACGAGTGCTCTCATGAGAGCAGCCTAACGACCGTGCGGTTATTGGGAGACGATCAGCGGACGTAGTTCCCGCCGGGGTTGCCGTTCTGGATCACGCCGACCTCATCGACCGCCGGGCCGATGGTGTTGCCGGGAACGACCGCCTTGATCGCGCCGGCGACATTCCCCGCGGCGGAGTTGTCCACGAGGATGTGGCCGCTGCCGACCAGGTTGTAACCGTTGAACGCGTTGTTCGAAGAGATACAGCTCTGAAGCACCATGCCGGTTGATGCAGCGTCGAGGAAGACGCCGTCGCCGCCGTTGCTGTTGGTGACGCAGTGGGTCATCTGTCCGAAGTCGGCTTCTGCAACCGCAATCCCGCTCACGCCGTTACCCGATGCCATAAGCCTGTCGAGCTTGAACGCGATCGGCGGGATCCCCGATGCGCTGTTGTTGATCTCGAAGCCCGCCCCGGTGTTGCCGGTCGCGGAGCTGTCGGTGATGCAAACAGAAGCGGCGTCGGTGATGCCCATCCCCGATCCCGTCCCGCCACCTAACCCGCCGCCGTTGGCGATGAGGTGTGTGCATTCGCAGGTGACATGGCCGCCCTCAATCCGGACGCCGCCCTCGCTGTTGGACCGGACGACGCAATCGATCATCGAGGAAGAGGCGCCGCCGCTCGGGTTGCCGGCATCGATGCCGTACAGGATGTTGTTGCTCGCGGTTGATTGCGCCACGAAGATCGGGCTGTCACTCGAGCGCAGCCCCGACCCGCTGTTGTCGTCGAGTACGCACCGCTCCATATACACGGCGCCGCCGCTGCTCTGGGCGCCGTCGCCGCCGTTGCTGATGAAATGGCAGATGTTAAATGTCGCCGAGCACTGCTCGGTGTGCACGCCGTCGCCGCCGTTGCGTTTGGCGCCCGTCTCGAAGTAGGACTTGAGGATCGAGCGCGGATCGAGCGGGCGCAGCGCAAAGGGGATCGCGAGGTTGTGGAAACCGTCCTGTGTGTTGTCGGAGGCTTCGCACCGGACATACGTCTCGTCGTTGGCGACGGTGTCGAAGCCGTGGACGCCGTTGGTTGTCGCGACGGTGTTCTCAGCACGGATCGAGAGGTCCCGGTCGCCTTGGTCCCCGACGCAGCGCATCCCCGAGAGGACGTTCGACGCGAAGGTCGAGTCGGTGAGGCGGATGCTCATCGTGCCGCCGGTGGCGAGCGGGTTGAAGTGGATCCCGTTGCCGCCGTTGCCCGTGACGTACATCTCGTCGAGCGAGGCGTCGAGGCTCTCGTCGCCGTTGGTCGTGATGCGCATGCCGTCGCCGATATTCGCGTCGATGCTCGCTCTGCGGATCCCGACACGGAGGCTGTTCCCGGAGGAATGATCGATCTCGATGCCGTCGCCGACATTCCCGTTGATGTCCATCGAGTCCATGCTGATCGATTCCCGCAGGTCGATCGGATCGGTGATCGAAATCCGGATGCCGTCGCCCATGTTGTCGCGGATGACCATGGAGTCGAGCGACATCGAGCGTGAGCCGAAGATCAGGATCCCGCCACCACTGCCGCCGCCACCGTTGTTGGCGATGTTGACCTTCTTCGACAGATCCGCGCCGGCTTTGAATCGGATGCCGCCGCTCGAGCGGTAACCGGCGCCGCCGTTGTCGGTTGAATCGATCCCGAGCAGCACGCACTCGTCCGCGCCGCTGACATTGATTCCATCGCCGCCCCAGCCGCGCGTACCGCTCTGCTGACCGAACTCCTGCCGGACATGAAACCGCTCAACGCGCACGCCGGCGCGGTTGGGGACCTCGATCCCGTGCAGCGATCCGGGGACACCGATGCAGGAAAAGCCATTCATATCAATCGACACCGGATCGTCGGTGGTGTCGGTTGCGAGATCGACGACAATGCCGCTCTTGCCCGCCTCACCGTGGATGTCACCGGTCAGGTAGTAATTGCCCGACTCAGTGATCACATGCACGGCGCCCTGGTTACCGGGGAGGTCGTTGATGCAAATCCTCGGCTCGATCTGATCGAGCGACTTCATCGTCGGCGCGATCGGCCCCGCGGGTGGTTCGATCTCCCCGCCGCAGGCATGGCCGGCGATGGCGGTCATCAGTGCGATACAAAGCGATACATGAGTCTGGTTCTTCATCAGGTGTTCCTTGAGACGTCCGTCTCAATGTTTCGAGATATCGAGGCGTAGTTCTTAGCGCACGTAGTTGGCGCCAGGGTTGGTGTTGAGTTCGGCGGCAAATTCATCGACGACCGGCCCGAGCGTGTTGCCCGGGATCGGGACCGAGTACCCACCGATGGAGTTGCCCGCGGCGATGTTCTCGATGATGACATGGCCTGATCCCGCGACGACGAACCCGGAGATGCCGTTGTTGGAGGCCTCGCAACGGCGGATGGTCCCGCCGGTGGTGCAGACGAGCTCGACACCGCTGTCGGTGTTGTTGTTGGCGGCGCAGTTGGTGAGTGCGACGCTCCCGCACGCGCCGCCCATCGACGATTCAACGACGATGCCGCCGCCGCCGTTGCCGGTTACGGTGACGCGGTCGAGTCCGGAGTTGCCGTCGATGTCCTGGGCGAAAAAGCCGTGACCGCCGTTGAGGGATGCTCTGAAGCCGATCAACCTAACTTCGTCACCTTTCTTGATCGAGGCGCCATCGGTGGAGTTGTTGGAGGCGCCGCTGTTGCGGATCGTGACGTCGGCATCGCTGGTGCTGATGCCGCTGCCGAGATTGGCGTTGCTGATCAGTTCTTCGAAATAGGCATCGATGGAATGGTTGCCGATATTATTGATGCGGACTCCATCACCAGTATTGCCGGTTGCGGTGGTTTCAGTGACACGGACGTCGTAGTCACCGGTTGTGCCGCCACCGTCCGGATCGAAATGGACGCCGAGCCCGTCGCCGCCGTTGGTGCGGAACTGCGCGGTTCGGATCCAGCAGGAGGGATTCTTGTCATCGCCCCTGAGCCGGACCTCGGCGCCGTCACCGCCATTGCCTTCGAAGATGGCGTTGTCGAGTGTGACGCTGCCGACATCCTCGAGGTGGAGACCGTCGCCGCCCCAACTCGTGACATGGACCTTGCAGAACTTGATCTGGAAATACTCAATCGGCTCATTGTTCGTTTTGCTCACACCATCCAGCGTGCCGGGGCCGCCGATGATGCCGTTGCCGTTGCCGTCTATGACGAGTTGGCCCACATAAAATTCCCCCGGCGGGAGGCCGTCGAGATCGATCTCGATGCCGTTCTTGCCGGGCTCGCCGATGACATCGCCGGTCAGGTAGTAGTTGCCCGGCTCGGTGATGACATGGACGGCGGTGGGGGAGCCGGGCAGCTCGTTGATGCAGATGCGCGGCTCGATCGCGTCAAGCGGCTTCATCGTCGGCGCGATGGGGCCGGCGGGTGGATTGATGTCGCCACCGAGTGCCTGGCCGGTGATGGCGGTCATCAAGGCGATGCAGAACGACACATGCGTCTGGTTCATTGAGATGTCCCCACGAGTCTTGCTTGGTGCGTGCGGTGGTGCCCGCATCGACGCTGCGATGCTACCACGCGATCGAGAATTATCGGCACAAAAACGCGTCAACTGTCGCCAATCGCGTCGTCGGATCAGCCGGGCGCTGTTTTTCAGGGTAGAAAGGCGATTCTCGTAGGGTGTCGCTCAATGGTCATCGCACGTAGTTGCCGCCGGGGTTGCCGTTTGTAGCCGCGCCGCCCTCGTCAACCGATGGCCCGACCGTGGTGCCCGGGACGACCGCCTTGATCGCGCCAGCGACGTTCCCCGCCGCGGTGTTGTTGACGAGGATGTGGCCGAGCCCGGTGAGGTTGAAGCCGTTAAACGCGTTGCCGGACGAGACGCACCGCTGGATGGTCATGTCGGTTGTGGACGCGGGGCAGTTGACACCCTCGCCACCGTTGTTGTTGGTGACGCAGCGTTCGATCTGCCCGTACGCGGCTTCCGCGACGAGGATGCCGCTGCCGCCGTTGCCCGACGAACGGACTGTTTCGAGCGTCAGAGAATGCGGCGAGATGCCCGATGCACTGTTGTTGATCCTGACACCCGCCCCGGTGTTGCCGGTCGAGGTGGAGTCGGTGAGGCAGACGGATTCAACGTCGATGGCGTCGAGCCCGCTGCCGACGCCGCCGCCACCGTTGGCGATGAAGTGATCCGTCTTGCCGCAGTAGTGCCCGCCCTCGACGCGGGCGCCGCCTGAGCTGTTGGCGCGCATGACGCAATCATTCATGGTGATGGTCGTGCCCATCCCGTTGGTGCTGGTGCTGTGCACGCCGTAGAGCGCGTTCTCGCCGCAGGTCGTATTCCCCGTGTAGAGCGGTGAGTCGTTCGTACGGAGACCCGAGCCTCCGTTGTCAACGCACACCGAGTCGATGACCCGCGCCTCGCCGTCGGTGATGTCGCCGCCGTTGCCACCGTTGCTGATGAGGTGGCAGACACTCATTGTCACGGTGCAGCCATTCCCGTTGATCCCGTTGGCAGCGTTATTGTTTGACATGGCTTTGTAGTAATCGTAACCCTTCTTGTAGGTGACACCGCCGGCATCAGGAGAGCCCGAGACGTCGTAGCCGTGGACGGAGTTCTCTGAAGCGACACAGGTATCGAAGAAGCCCTGGTCTGCGCGGATCTCGAACCCGCTGCCGCCGTTGCTGCTCGCTACGCACCGGGTCGCACGGAGCGTCCGGATCCGTGCGCCCTCGTCGCCGAAGATCCGCAAGCCGCTGAGGACGTTCGTCGCGAACGTGGAGTCGGTGATGTGCACCCGGATACTCGGTGCGCTCAGCGCATGGATGTTCGCGCCATACCCGCCGTTGTGACCGACATACATCTCATCGATCGACATGTCCATGTCCATCGATTCTTCGCCGACACCAGAGCCCACGATCCGCAGGCCATCACCGGAATTCGCGTCCATGCTTGCTCTTCGGATGCTGACCGAGAGATCATCCGGGACGCGGTGATCGATCACAATCCCGTCACCGAGGTTGTTGTTGGCGCGGACCTCGTGGAGGCTGACTTTTTTCACCGTCTTCTCGGGGACAAGGAAAGTGACAGAAACGCCAGTCCCGAAGTTCCTGCTCGCATCAACGCCGAAGATGGTCGTGTCAGGGCAACCCTCGACGAGAATCCCGCCAACCGCAACGCCGCCGCCACCACCACCGCCGTTATTGGCGATTTTTACCGTGTCCGCGAGCGCCTTGCCCGCCTTGAACTTCGCCACCTTCTTCACTCGGTACCCGGCGCCGCCGTTGTCCTCGGCGTCGATCGCAAGGGCAACCGCATCGGCGCCCTCGGACAGCACCCCGTCGCCGTCCCAGCCGCGCACGCCGCTCTGCTGCCCGAACTCCTGCCGCACGTTGAACCGCTCGACCCGGACGTTCGCAACCTCGGGGACCCAGATCCCGTTGCCCGATCCGATGACGCCCGTCAGCGAGAACCCGTCCATGTCGATCGAAATACTGTCGTCGTCCGAGTCCTCATCGAGCCGAACAACGATCCCGCTCTTGCCAGGCTCGCCGAAGACATCACCCGACAGGAAATACCGCCCCGGCTCCGTGATCACGTGCACCGCGCCCTCATCACCAGCCAGATCATTGATGCACACCCTCGGCTCGATCTGATCAAGCGACCGCATGGTCGAACCGATCGGACCGTCAGGGGGGCTGATCTCACCACCAACCGCGTGTCCTGCGATAGCGGTCATCAAGGCGATACAAAGCGTCACGTGCGTCTGGTTCATATTCGGGGTCCCCTCCGAGTTAGCGAATTCACGGGCAGACCTGCCCGCAACGATGGCGCGATGCTACCACGCGACCACCCGGATTATCGGCACAAAATCGGTCTGACTTGTCGCGAACCTGCCGCGAATCAGAGGCTCTGGATGTCCCCACGAAAAAACCGGACGCCCCCCGGAAGGGACGTCCGGCTTTTTTTATTCAAATTTCAGAACCCGTCGGTCGCGGTTTACACGCGGTCCTTCAGGCTCTTGAGCGGACGGATCTTCACGACGTTGCGCGCGGGCTTCGCCTTGAACCATTGCTCTTCACCGGTGAAGGGGTTGATGCCCTTGCGCTTCGGGACCGCCGGCTTGCGCTGGACGGTGACCTTCATCATGCCGGCCAGGTTGACCGCGCCGGGGCCACCCTTCTTGAGATCCTTCTCGATGATCTCACCCATGCACTCGAAGACGCTCGCGACCTGAGCCTTGCTCAGCTCGGTGGTCTCGGAGATCAGGCGGAAGATCTCGGCCTTCGTGCGGGGCTTGTCGGCCTTGGTCATCTTCATCGAGGGACGCGTCGCGGTGACCTTCTTGCGGGTCGTGCGGCGTGTGGCCTTCTTGCGAGGAGCGGTGCGAGTCGCCGCCTTGCGGGTGGCCTTCTTGCGCGTCGTTTTCTTGGCAGTCTTCTTGGTCGATTTCTTGGTCGTGCGTTTCGCCATTGGTCGGAGCCTCCGTGTTCGAGTGTTGTTCCTGGCGGTTTCTGGTGGGACACGCGCTTGGCGCATTTCCGTTGCACCAAGCCGTACATGCGTGTTTGTATCCCTCCATTGGCGTTTGCACAAGCCTCGCTGCAACTTTTCCACTTTTTTTTAGGGCAAAACGAACCCCGCGCCGGCCCCGCGACCAGCCGATCCCGCCCCGCGCCGGTACCATCGGGGCTATGCAAGCACGCGATTACGACGCCATCGCATCCCTCGTCAAGGACCGCCTCGGCGCCCTTGGCCAAGGCCCCGATGCCGGTAAAAATACTGGAAAAACAGCGTTTTATGACCCTCAAAGCGCATCGGAGCCCCAGGAAGCGAGCGACGCAACGCTCCGGATCATCGCCGATGCGCTCTGGGAAACACTCCGGAACAAGGGGGTTTCGTGGGTCGGCTTCTACCGCTTTCACCCCGGCGCGCCCCACGAATCGGCCATGACGCTCGGGCCATCCCGAAACACCCCGGCTTGCTCGCCGATCGGTCTCCACGGCGTCTGCGGTCAGGCGCTGACGAGCCGATCGATCCGGATCATCCACGACGTCGCCGACCTGGGAGAGGCCTACGTCGCCTGCGATCCGAGAGATAAATCCGAGATCGTCCTGCCCTGCCAGGCAGGCGCCAGCGACCACGATGCACCATGCTGGGGCGTGCTCGATCTCGATTCCCACGAGGTCGGCGCCTTCGATGAATCCGATGCGCAGGGGCTCATCAAGGTCCTCAACGCCGCCGGGGTCGGTGTCTGCCAACCGAAAACCTGATCAGCGCCGGATCGCCCCCGAGATCCCGCGATCGATCAGCCGTTCGAGTTCTTTCGGATTCCCAGGCGCCGATTCAACCATCGGCTTCCACGACGAAGCGATCGTGTGCGCCGTCTTGCGTGACCATTGCACCGAGTCGGATTCGACCAGCAACCCGTGCGTCAGGTCGCCGCTCCGCGACCACACCGCTAGATGCACCCGCTCTGGTCGGACCAGCGCGCCGAACCGGACGATCGACCGCGCCCGCCGAGCACGGATCACCATGCCGCCGCCCTCGTTGGTCGCTTCCATGGCCTTGAAGAGCGTCCGGACGTACAGCCTTCCGAATGCCGCATCATCCATCGACCAGACCCCCGGCATCGTCACCGGGCCGGTGCGCACCGAAGAGGCGTTCCACTCAAACCCCGCGGCGCCCTCGAACTGCGGCCCGAGATCAAAGTCCTTGCCCATCCCGAAGAACGGGTCCTGCGTCGGGTCAGCGCCAGCGCCGACGACACCGATGACCGGGTCCCACACGCCGTTGCGACCGCGCCAAAGGAACGGCGCGAACGCAACAACACGGCCCTGTTCGCACCGGATCTCAACAACCCCGGGGCGCAATTGCGTCACCGCGATCGGCTCATCGCTGAGCCCAAGCATCGCGTACCCGAGATCGACCTCAAAGACAGGATCACCAACCAGCGGCGGCTCGTTCGTAAAGACCCCCGACACCGCGGCCATCGTTGACGCGTTGGCCAGCTCGCCCTGGTAGATCGCGACCCTCGAGGCACGCGGGAACGCCCAGGCGATCACCGTAAAGGGGAGCGCGAGCAGCAGCAGCGCAGCGATCAGCCACGTGCGCAATCCGATATTTCGTTTGACGCGAAGCACCCTGTAGTCTGCCCGCGCTCAGGGGGCGCCGCCACGTCCGAATAGCAGCGTTTCGCCCTGCGCGATGCGTTTGCGCCCGCACAACCCCACCAGCCGGACCCGGCGCTTCATCCGCCCCCGAATCAGGCCGATGCCCGAGAACAGAACGATCCACTCCTTAGTAGAAGAGCAGACCACCGCTGCGAAGAACCGCCATGGCCCTCAGTGTTGTCACCAACATCTCGATGCTCAAAGGGATCCACTCGCTGGGGAGGGCGCAGGGAATCATCAGCCAGGCCGCCGAGCGCCTCGCCACCGGCAAACGAATCAACCGCGCCTCCGATGACCCCGCCGGCATGATCGCGGTGACGAACATCGCCGCCGAGCGTTCATCACTCGGCGGCAAGATCAGCTCCGCCGAACGCGAGGTCCACATGCTCGGCGCCACCGAGGGCGCGCTCTCCGTGATCGAGGACCTCTTCCACGAGCTCGAAGGCCTGACTCACGAAGCCGCCAACCGCGACGGCTTCAGCGAAGAGGAACGCGAGGCGTACCAGCTCCAGGCCGAGGCGATCTACAAGACCATCGACAACCTCGTTCAGACCTCCACCTTCAACGGCAAGCGCATCCTCGCGGACTCCCGCCTCGTCTCCAACGGAAACTCCGCACAACTCGTCAACGGGATCAATGTTGGCAATCTTGGTGGTGTGTCGCGCGAAACCGAGAACGACCTCGGCGAAACCGTCACCGAATCATTCTCGCTCAAGGACATCTTCGGTGATCTCAGCCTTGTCGATGGCGACATCGAGCTCGCCGCAGAGTCCGTCAGCGGCGCAAGGAAGTTCATCACGAGACGAAGAGCGGAAGTCGGCATCCGGATCCAGCAGACCGAATCCGACATCAGGATCTCTGGAGACCGCATGGACAAGCTCGCCGAGATCGAATCCGAGATCCGCGATGCGGACTACGCCGAAGAGGTCGCCAACCTCGTCAGGGGCCAACTCCTCGAGCAGGCCGCGATCTCCATGATGAAGTTCGCCCAGCAGATCCCCAAAGCCGCGCTCAGCCTCCTGCCCGGCTCAGGCAACTTCTCGCGCCTCTTCTGAGTGAACCAGCCAGCCTTCCCGGTAGTATCAGCGGCATGACACACCTCGTCGCCCGACTGATCCTCACCATGCTGATCCTGCCAGTCGCCGGCGCGGTCTTCGTGCTCGGGTTCATGCTCTTCGCGGTGCTGTTCGCGTCAGGAACGAACAACCCACCGATCTGGCCGATCATCGTGCTGTGGTCGATCGACTACGCGGTAATCGCGGCTTCATGGATCATGATCTGGCGGCCGGTCGTTGACTGGACACCGCAGCGGAGAGGGCAGACCGCCTTGTCCGCGATCATCGCGATCGGAGCGGGTTTCGCATTCGGCTTCACGATCTGGGCAATCGGCTCTCCATCAGGAATGCCGCTGTTCGTGCCATACCTTGTCGGAGGAGGCATACCGCCGGTCATGTGGATCCTCTCCACCGTGCTCGTATGGCGCGAGTCGGCGCAGGAACGAACAGACAGGCTCGCCGGCACAGGGCCATCGGTTGGCGCGGTCGTCTGCCCCGTATGCGGTTACGACATGAGGGGAGTAAAGGCCGCGCAGTGCCCCGAATGCGGAGTCGAGTTCACGATCGGGCAGCTCGTCGCCGCCCAGCCCCACCGAGCCCTGAAAACACTCGACGACGAGTAACCATATTGAATAGGACGCCGAGTCTGAGCGCAGCGAAGGCTCGGGTATCGAACCGCCAAACGCATCGGGCCACGCATCCCGCTACCCTACAACCCATGCTCCTCAAGCACCGATACCTCGCCCTCTTCACACTCGCCTACATGGTCGGCTTCAGCGCCATGGCCTTCCAGCGCGGCAACGGCGAGTTCCTCTTCTACGGCTTCGTCATGCTCGCGCTCATCGTCTTCGTCGTCGTCGCCGACAGCCGGGTCCGCTTCGCGATGGGCGTCCTCTGGGCGCTCTCCTTCTGGGGGTTCCTGCACATGGCCGGGGGCAACGTCCCGATCCCCGAACTCGCGCCACGACCGGACAACACCGACCCGGTCCTTTACAACCGCTGGATTTTTACCGGCTTGCTCAAGTACGACCAGCTCACCCACGCCTTCGGGTTCGGCGTCGCCACCGTCGCCTGCTGGCAGGGGCTCGAAGCCGCTGTCAACCGGCGCATCATGATGTCGCCGGGGTTAGCAATCCTCGCGATCGCAATGGGGATGGGGCTCGGCGCGATGAACGAGGTCGTCGAGTTCATCGCAACACGGACGATGCCCGAAACCAACGTGGGCGGCTACGTCAACACCGGCTACGACCTCGTCGCCAACCTCGCAGGGTGCACGATCGCAACCATCTTCCTCGCCTTCAGCCCACCCAAGCGCCGAAGGCTGGCATAACTCAGCACCCCGTGCCACGACCCAGGCTCCGCTGGGTCGTGCTCCCCGGTTTCATTTGCATCAACAAAGACACGACCCAGCAAAGCCTGGGTCGTGGCACGCTAATCTTGCAAAGTCACATACCGCAGCAGCTCCACCACCTCACCGCTGCTCTTGCACACCGCCATCGCCGCGGCGTCCACTTCCTTGAGCGCATGCACAAACCCCGCAGGGTGCAGCACCACCAACGGCTTCCCCAGCGCCGCGGCAAACCCCGCGTCGAACGCCGCGTTCCATTGCTTGTACTGCTCGCCGAACCGCACGACCACGATGTTCGCCTTGCCGATCGCCGTCCGCGTGCGGATCGCGTTGATTTTGGCGCTCGCGTGGTCCTTCCAGAATCCCGGTGGTTGCTCCCCGAGGATGTGGTCGGCGCAGTCATCGCTCGCCGCGTGATCCGTCACCTGCGCCGTGAACACCACCGGCAGCCCCGCTTTGGCGCACCCGGCGCGGATCTCATCCCGCCAGTTGCTGTGGATATCCCCGGCGAGGTGCACCCGCCATTCCGTCTCTGTCTGCGGCATTCTCGGAACCCTCTATTCTGACGCAACTAGGCCGGTGCAACGAACCGCTCTGCAGGCGGTTTATTGATTGATCGCCTACCCTAACCGGCAGGGCCACCCGCCGCCCGATTCGCAAGAGGACCAATCAAACAGAGAGAACCAACCATGACACAGGGCCGTTTCACCAAATTCATCACGACCGCCGCGATCGCCACAGCCGCGTTCGTGAGCGCCGCCAACGCCGACGTCGACCTGACCAAGCTCCCGCCGGATCCCGCCGAGGTCTGCGGCGTCCTGAACAACTGCTCCTTCTCCATCATCGAAGCCGCGATCAAGGCCGAGAAAGAATCCGGCGGCCGTCTCAACTCCATCGAGATGATCCACGACCAGGACGCGACGACCTTCAAGGCCATCTGCTACACCGAGTCGGACCAGGTCACCATCATCCTCGACGCCAAAACAGGCACCGTGCTCTCGCAGGCCAACACCGACACCTCGCTCCCGGGCGATGGCATCGCTGACCTCGAACTGCACGAGAGCGATTCCGGTTTGATGTGGTACGACATCGTCGAGGGCGATGGCGCTACCCCGGCAAGCCCCGCTTCAAAGGTGACCGTCCACTACACCGGCTGGCTCGTTGACGGGACCAAGTTCGACTCCAGCGTCGACCGCGGCAAGACCATCGCTTTCGCGCTCAACGGCGTCATCCCCGGTTGGACAGAGGGCGTCGGCTCCATGAAAATCGGCGGCAAACGCAAACTCCTCATCCCCAGCAATCTCGCATACGGCCCCCGCGGCAGAGGCTCGATCCCGCCCAATGCGTTCCTCATCTTCGATGTCGAACTCTTCGAAATCGAGGAATGAGCAACCACACAACAATCTGAATCACACCAGGGCGGGAGCACATCCCGCCCTGTTTCATTATTAGAACCGCAACTCAAACTGCAGATACAGCGCATCCGCGTCCCGCTGCTCGCCCTCCCGGCTGCTCCCCAGCGCCTGCCGGAGCCGTTCGTAGCGCAGCCAGATCCCCGTGTTGCTGCTCAGATCAACACCGAGTTCCGCGTACAGGTCCGCGTAGTCCAGCGACTCGTACCCTGCGTCGTGCACCTGGCCGCTCCGGATGTACAGGTCGGGGATGACCTCCCACCGGTCAATCCCCGCCGCGGTGCTGGCGCTGTCGCCCCAAATGGTCCCGGCGTCCTGCGCATCATTGAATCGCAGCGAAACCTCGCGAGGGCTGCCAGCCGGATCGAGCGAGGTTGCTTCGTTGCTGCTGCTGCGAACACGGAGCAGCGTCAACTCCGCAAGAATCGAGAGCGATGATTCAGGCGATTCCCCGAGATCAGCCTCGATCCCCACCGGCGATTCAGCATCGAACCGGAGCATGAACTCATCGGTTAACAATCCATCTGAAAAAGTGGGCGCCAGCTCGACAACCGCTGGCTGGATCTCACGCGAAAAGTGCAGCGTGGAGGATAGCGCAGGCGCCGTCTCGGCCTCTTGACCGATCGCCCGCGCTGGTGGAGCGAGCAACACCGCTATCGCGATGAGCATGCAACCCCGATGGAATCTCCCGTTGTGCATCGCGCTGTTGATCCGATCCCGTCCCATGATCATTGCCGACCGTCATGATCCCGTCATGTTGTGATTCTACGCCGCCTCTGCGCCGCACGCTCCAGGTGTTAGTGGTGGCCTAACTCATGGCGCCAAAGCACAGTGCGCACGAAAAAGCCCCGACATCGAAATGCCGGGGCTTAATGTGTTTCAAATGTGAAACGTACGGATCAAGCGATCCGCGGAATCGGCTTACCAGCCGCCGCGACCGCCGCCGCCGCCGCCGCCGCCACCACCACCGTAGCCGCCGCCACCGCCGCCGCCGCTGCGGGGCTCGCGGGGGCGAGCCTCGTTGACGGTGAGGTTCCGGCCGTCACATTCCTGGCCATTCATTTTCTCGATAGCGGCCATGGCTTCGCCATCGTCGTCCATCTCGATGAAACCGAAGCCGCGTGAACGGCCGGTTTCACGATCGCTGATGACCGACGCGGAACTGACAGAGCCGCAGGCCGCAAAGAGTTCACGGAGTTCAGGGTCGCCGACGCTGAACGGGAGATTACCGACATAGAGTTTCTTCATAACTATCTTTGAATCCAACTGTGCCCGAGCTTACAAGAGAACCTGGTTCGCGACCCGGGCGTGGTCGTCGCGTTGGTCCGACAACGCCATCGGATAGAGCCGATGACGCGATTTCATGATAGGGCGGCCGAGGCGGGTGAGCCAATCAGTGGTGTCCTTAATATTGAAAGCCGGTGAGAATTCCGAGAGTTAGTGCCACCATATTCCAGGCCTGAAGCATGAGCGCAATGAAAAACCCCTGTATCGAAATACCGGGGTCTCGTATGTTTCAGTTTGAAACTTCTGGATCAGTGATGATCCAGTGGCTTACCAGCCGCCGCGACCGCCGCCGCCGCCGCCACCACCGCCGCCGCCACCACCGCCGAAGCTGCCACGGGGCTCGCGAGGACGAGCCTCGTTCACGGTGAGGTTCCGGCCGTCACATTCCTGACCGTTCATCTTCTCGATAGCGGCCATGGCTTCGCCATCGTCGTCCATCTCGACGAAACCAAAGCCGCGCGAACGGCCGGTCTCACGATCGCTGATGACCGAAGCGGAACGGACTGAGCCGCACTCCGCAAAGAGGTCACGGAGTTCAACGTCGCCGACGCTGAACGGGAGGTTACCAACATAGAGCTTCTTCATATCTGTCATTGAATCCAACTGTTGCCCGAGCATTTCAAGAGGAACCTGGTTCGCGACTCGGGCGTGTCGTCGCGTTGGTCCGACAGCATCTGCGGCCGAATGACCATTCGATGCGACCTTATTGTAGCACTGCGGGCAACGCCGAGCCGTCAGGCAAGCCCCAAAGTCAGGATCGCTCGCTCCGCAAGGGGCGGCGACGATGCAACAACGCAAGCCCACCGAGCGAAATCGGGAGTACAGCGCCGGGAGAGGGGATATTGGGTGGTGGTTCCATCAAAGGAGGAGGTGGGGGACCCGGAGGAGGATCCGAAGGAGGTGATGGATTTCCCGGGGGATTTGATGGGGTATTCGGCGGATCATAAGGCGGTGGCTCATAAGGAGGATCACTCCGACGGTCATGCGGATCCGGCGGGGTCAGGTCCGGATCAAGCATCGGATCGGTCGGCTCAGGAAAGTCGAAGGGTTCAGGACCCTCCGGCGTGCCGCCCCCGCCTCCGCCAATAGGACCGCCGCCGCCGATACCTGCGCGGCCACCGCCGCCACCCGCAGCGCCGGGGCCCGATGCCGGCCCGGTCATTGGTCCGTTGTCAGGATCGCGATAAGGGCGCGCAAACTGTACCGATGTCAGATTGAAAGGCTCCGCCGAACCCAGCGCGCCGCTCCCCTCGCCCCACGTCAGTTTCACCCGGACCTTGCCGGTCAACTGCCCGATCGGCATCCACGCGGTGTCCAACCCGCCAGTCCCGTCGAGCGACACCATGCCGACAGGTGATTCGTTGACCTCGACCAGCACCGGGTAAGCGCCGAGCGTCGGGCCGTTCTGCGAACCACCCGTCACGCCAAGGCGCCAATCCGTCGGATGCCCCGGCAGCTTCGTCGAGAACGTCACCGAAGTATTCGTCCGACTGGTGTGGATGCTCTTGCTCTCGCCGGCGGACCACGCGTCGGGATCCGCGACATTCCCGTCCGCGCCGCTCTTCGTGACCACCGTGAGATAACCCCTGGGGTCCGTCGTCGGGAACAGCTGCGGCTCGCGGAGCGACAGCCGGGTCTCGGCGTGCAGCGAGCCCGGCAGAACCCCCATCGACCAACAGTTCAGCCCGGCAGCCACGATCCAGGCGATCGACAACTGCAAAGATCTCGTTCGGCGCATGATCAGCATTCCCCTCCGGCATCCACCCACCAGCCGGTCTTCCCACAGGATCGGCCATTTCAAAGGGGAATCCGAGCGCAGGCCGCGACGGGAGACACCCCAACGCCCCGATTGACCCCGATAAAGGGTCGTGCCGGATGCGCAGGTCCGGTACAGTGGAGCAATGCCGGAAACCAAGCCGCAAGACGCGGATCAACAGATCAAGAAACCAGCGAAAAAGACCGGGAAGAACAAGGCGAAAGCGCCCTCGGCCAAGGACCAGCCAGGCGAACTGGCCCGGTTCCACGCCAAGTACCCCGCCAAGACCGGCTCGGCGCACAACGCGTCGTGGTCTTGGGTCGCCGCAGGCAGCTCGTCCACCGCGACGCTCCTGCTCCCGCCATCGCCCGGCTTCTCAGGATTGCTCCAGGAACTCATCGACGCGCTCGCCCCGAAGCAGCGCGTCATCGCGCCGACCTACCCCGCGGTCACCGATTCCAACCACATCGTCGACAGCCTCGCGCACATCTGCCGAACCGAAGGCGTCAAACGGCTCAACGTCGTCGGCATCGGGTTCGGCGGCGTCCTCGCACAGCTCTTCGCCAAGCGTGGCGCCAAGTACGTCAACAAAATTGTCCTCGTCAACACCTCGACCCCCGAGGCATGGCCAGCGCCCGGTGATGTGATGCGCTACAACTCCTGCAGGAAAGCGCCCGCATGGCTGCTCCGGCGCATCATCGCTGCCCGTCTCCTCCGCCGCGCCGCGCCGTTGACCGAAGACCGCAAACGCTGGAGGCTGCTCCTCCGTGAATGCCTCGCCGAGCGCCAGGACAAGTGGGAGATCCTCGCGCTCCAGGCCGCCGCGTTCCACGCGAGACAGGAAGCGATCGATCACGGAGGCTGGACCCTCACCGGTTACGAGGGCCGGATCCAGATCATCGAATCCAAAGAAGACCACCGTCTGACCGAAGCGCAGCGGACGGCGCTCAAGGCCGCCTACCCCGCAGCGCACGTGCGCAAGGTCCCGGGCGCCGGCTACTGGCTCGGATGCGTCGAGGCCCCCAAACTCGCAGGGCTCCTCTGCGCCTTCCTCGACAGCGTCAACATCGTCGACCGCACCCCCGGACACTAACCGCACAGTGCCCGCCCGACCGCCCTCGCTTGTGCTCACCCAGCCGTGCTATCCTTACGCGGCGCCTGAACAACGACACCATCCCAGAAACGAGCGAACGCCGCGCATGACCACCGCGATCCACACCCCGACAACCGAGTTCGAGAAAAAAGACCGCTGCGCCGATCTCGATCACCGCCCCCGCGTCCTGCTCGGCAAGATGGGCCTCGACGGCCACGACCGGGGCGTCAAGGTCATCGCACGAACGCTCCGCGATTCAGGCGCCCACGTCATCTACTCCGGCCTGTGGCAAACCCCCATCTCGCTCGCCATCGGCGCCCGCGATGAGGACGTCGACCTCATCGCCTGCTCGATGATGAGCAACTCCCACCTCGTCCTCGGGCCCAACCTCATCAACGCCGTCCGCGACATGGGCCGCGGCGACATCCCCATCCACATGGGCGGCATCCTCCCGCAGGAAGACATCCCAACGCTCCTCGAAGCCGGCGTCGCCAAATGCCTCACCACAGGAGTCGGCCTCCTCGACATCGTTGATGGTGTCCGCGAAGCGACCAAGCCGCAACAACCCACGCTCGACGGCAGCGCCCCAACCGCGCAGCTCGCTCGCGACATCACGATGGCCCACGCGAACAAGCCCGTCCGCGCTGACGCCAAACGCAGACGCCCCAACCGCGTCATCGGGATCACCGGCTCACCGGGCGCCGGCAAATCAACGCTCGTCGCGCAACTCGCCGCAGAGCACACCCGCCGCGCGCAATCCAATGACTCGCTCGGCCGCATCGCGGTCGTCGCGTTTGACCCGATGAGCCCGATCACCAGCGGCGCCCTTCTCGGTGATCGCCTCCGCGTCGATTTCAATCAGCTCGGCGAATCCGTCTTTTACCGCTCGCTCGCCATCGGCGGCGAGGACTACACCGCCCTCGACGACATCATCGAACTCATCGGGGGCTGCGAAGACGACAAGGGCCCCTTCGATACCCTCTTTATCGAGACCGTCGGCGCCGGGCAAAACGAAACCCGCATCCGTGACCACGTCGACACCACCGCCGTCGTACTGACCCCAGGCATGGGCGACTCCATCCAGATGGAAAAAGCCGGCATCCTCGAGATCGCCGACCTCTTCGTCTGCAACAAGGCCGACCACCCCGACGAGAACAACCTCGTCCGCGACCTCCGCGACATCGCCAGCGGCAGGCCCATCCTCGAAACCGTCGCGACCCGCTGCCAGGGCGTCACCGAGCTGCTCGATGCGCTCGTCACCGGCTAAGAGCGCATGCGACCGTTCAAACCCAACAGCCCCGAAACCGATCACACCATGCAGTGCATGGAGGTCTGGGGCGGCAACCAGGCCGTCGACAACGGGGTTGTCATGCCAGGGCTCGACGCCTGGGTCTACGCGAAGCCGCTCGCCGGTGGTGACGCCGGTGGTGATATCCACTACGTCTCAAGCTGCGCGACAGGACGCATCACCCGCCTGCTCGTCGCCGATGTCGCCGGTCACGGCGCCCCCGTCGCGCAGACCGCAAGCGACCTCCGCGCCCTGATGAAGCGCTACGTCAACTACCTCGACCAGTCCCGCCTTGTCGGCGAACTCAACACCAGATTTTCCTCGCTCACCGAGTCCGGCGCCTTCGCGACCGCCTTCGCCGCAACGTACTGGGCGCCAACCAGTTTTCTCCTCGCCTGCAACGCCGGTCACCCACCCCCGCTCTGGCGCTGCGGCTCAACCGGCAAGTGGCGCCTGCTCAACCCGGAAAACGCACGAACCACCGAGCACCGCGAGGGCCTCACCAACCTCCCGCTGGGGATCACCGAACCAACCGTCTACGAACAGTTCGGCGTCCGCCTCCGCAAGCGCGACCTCATACTCATTTACACCGACGCGATCATCGAAGCGCCCAACGAGGAAGGCGAGCGGCTCGGAGTCGATGGCCTCCTCACGCTCGTTGAGCAGGTCCGCGACACATCCCCCGACGGTTTCATCACCGAGCTCCGCGCCCTGCTCAACGAGGGCTGGTCCGCGGAAGATTCCGACGACGACATGACGATGATGCTCCTCCGCAGAAACGATCTCAAGCCGCGCATGCGCGCAGGCGACTGGATCACCACGATCAGGCTCTACGCCGTCGCGCTGCGGTCTTCGCTCAAAGGCGCCCGCTTCCCCTGGCCGGAGTGGCGAATGGAAACCATCGGAGGCATCCTCTTCCCGCGTCTCAATAACCGCTGGGGAGGCGCCGCAAAGGCCAATGCCGACAGCGCCGCCAAAGATCGCGAATAAACCGAACCCGCCGGGCGTTGAGTGCATCGAAGACCGACAGCCCAGTTACACGAAACACCAATGCTCAACACACCATCACAAACCGATTCGCGCGATGACTGCGCGCAAGCCCTCCAGTGCATGGAAATCTGGGGCGGCAACACCGCCGAAGACGCCGCGATCTCCGTCCCCGGGATCGACGTCTGGGTCCACGCCCGACCGGCGCTCGGGAGCGACGCGGGGGGTGACATCCACTACGTCTCCACCTGCGGCGCCGGCAAACTCGCCCGATTCGTCGTCGCCGATGTCGCCGGGCATGGACCGGCCGTCAGCGAGATCTCGACCGCGCTGCGCAAACAGATGCGCCGCCACATCAACACACCACTCCAGACCAGGCTCGTCCGCGCCTTGAGCGACGAGTTCGGCGCCGTCTCGAACGCCGGCCAATTCGCGACCGGCGTCTTCGCCAGCTACCACGCCCCGACCAGTGAGCTGATCCTCGTCAACGCCGGCCACCCCAGGCCCATGCTCCGCACCGCATCCACCGGCAAGTGGAGCATCGTCCACCACACCGCCCCCGACTCGCGGAGCAGCTTCAACGACCTGCCGTTAGGAATCATCGAGGGCGCCGACTACACCCAGTTCGTCCTCTCGATCGAGCCGGGCGACGTCGTCCTCTTCTTCACCGATGCACTCCCCGAAACGACCGACAGCATCACCGGCAAAATGCTCGGCGAGGAGGGCCTCCTGGATCTTGTTTCATCTGTCGAAGAAAAAAACGTACAGCACGACCCCGCGACGATCGCCGAGCGCCTCACCCAGCGCCTCGACACCATGCGCGGCCAGCCCTCCGACGATGATGTCACCATCATGACACTCCACCACAACGGCGCCGGCCCCAGCAAGCAGTCGCTCAGCGAGAAAGCCCGGGTCATGGCAAAGATGCTGGGACTGATCAGGGTCTGACCAGTCCCAGCAGGGGTTTCAATATTCAGTTGGCGCAGGGTAGGGCGAGATTCAATACTCGACAACGCCCGGCAGCTGCTTCGCGTGCTCGACCCAGTCGCTCACCATCGACTCCGATGGCAGCGCCCGAGTCAGCTTCTTCTCCTCGTTGACCTCCGTCATCTTGGCAACAAGGTTCGCCGGGACGCGGTGCTTGAGCTCTTTCACGGTGTCCACGCCGGCGGCTTCGAGCAGCTCGGAGAACTCCGAGCCAACGCCCTTGATGCGGTACAGGTCAACCATGTTGACCCACTTGAGCACGTGCGAGTGGCCGATGCCGGTCTTCTCCTCGATCTCGGAGCGTCCCTTGGGGGTCTTGCCCGCCTCGAGCAGCGCGTCGGTGTCCTCGATCCCTGCGGCGCGGAGTTTCTCGCCGTAGGTGGGTCCGATCCCCTCGACATCTTCGATCTTGTAGTTCGCCATGGTTGTGTTCTCCAGAGAAGAGTGGCGCCCCGCGAGCGGGCAGGTGTTGGGTTACACCCCCATGATAATCTGAATCGCCTCAGATGTGGCGTACAACTATCCCATTTCGAAGCGCCCGGCGTGTCGCAGGGCATGCCGACGATCAAGTATGCTGTACTTCATATGCGAGCAGCACTACTGACATCCAGCGCCGAACGAGGCCGGGTCGCCTCCATCGTTCAGACCACCACCGATCACGCCGAGCCGTCACCCCCAGCGCCCGGCGAGGTCCGCCTGCGAACCCACGCCAGCGCCCTCAACCAGATGGACCTCTGGGTCGCCATCGGGATCCCGGGGCTCGACCTCACCTACCCCAGAGTCTCGGGCTGCGACGCCTGCGCCACCGTCGAATCCGTAGGCGCCAATGTTGACGAATCCTGGATCGGCCAGCGCGTCATCTACAACGCCGCGATCGAACAACCCGACCGCACCACCCCCGACGACCCGACCAACGCCCAGCTCGCCCCGGCCTACGAACTCATCGGCGAGCACACCGACGGCGCCCACCGCGAGCTGTTCAACGCGCCCGCCGCCAACTGCCAACCGATCGCCGACCACATCACCTGCACCGACGCCGCCGCGTTCGGGTTGGTCGCGCTCACCGCGATGGGGATGATCCGCAAAGCCGACATCAAGCCGGGGCAGCGCGTGCTGATCACCGGAATCGGCGGGGGTGTCGCCACCGCCGCGCTCTCCATCTGCAACTGGCTCGGTTGCGAGGTCGCCGTCACCAGCCGCCA
>JAJDDA010000115.1 GCA_029260535.1 Phycisphaerales bacterium
GAATGAACAGCACCTTCTCCAGATCCGGATCGAGCGCCCCGGCGATGATGACGATCCCGCCGATTCGATCGGGGAACACCGCCGCCGCCTGCGCCACGATGGGACCACCGAGCGAGTGCCCCACCAGGATCGGCCAACGCCCATCGCGTTCAACCAAATACGGCTCGATCGCGGCGGCTTGCTTCGCGAGGCTCGGGATCGCGCCGGTGTGCGCGGATTCGCCGAACCCCGGTCGGTCGAGCGCGACGTGCTCGAGCCCCTCCATCGGCTCGGTCAGGAACACACCCCAGTTGTCGGCGCTGCCCGGCGTGCCGTGAACGTAGATCACGCGCTGCCCGAGCGGATCACCGGCAATGATCGCGCTGATCGGGTCATCGGCATCGATCGACTCGACGGTGAACGTCAGACGCGACAACTCCTTGATCCGCGGATCCTTTTTGGAGTACGTAAAGCACCCGCCGAGCACCGACACGGCGACCGCGGCTAGAGGGATGCCGGCGTATTGGCGAAGGCGTCTGTGCATGTGTGGTATCCTACCTGCCATGATCCAAACAGCGGCGCCAACCGGACTATTCCAGCGAACCATCGAAACCCCGCTCGAGAGCATGATCGCCATCGCGACCGATGAGGCGCTTGTCCTGCTCGAGTTCACGAACCGCCGGGCGCTGCCCACCGAGCTGCGCGATGTGCGCAAGCAGTTCGGCTCCGACCCGGTCGAGGGCGCTAACGCGATCCTCGATCAAACCGAACAAGAATTGACTGAGTACTTCGCAGGTGAGCGCATCGAGTTCACGATCCCGCTCGACCTCCGAGGAACACCTTTCCAATTACAGGTCTGGGATGAACTCCTCGCAATCCCCAGCGGCAATACGAGAAGCTACGGCGAGATGGCCGAGCGCCTCGGCAAACCGGGCGGTTCACGCGCGGTAGGCCGAGCCAACGGCGCTAACCGCATCGCGATCGTCGTCCCATGCCACCGCGTCATCCGCACCGGAGGTGATCTTGGCGGATACGGCGGAAAGCTGTGGCGGAAGGAGTGGCTGCTGAAGCACGAGGGTGCGTGTGGATTTCTGCCAGTGATGGGAACAAGTTGAGCAAGCCTGCGTAGCGATATTCTACGGGCAGGCTGACCCAAACTCGCCGATGAGGATTCCGAGGTCTGCGGTGTCGACGCTGACATCGCAGTTGATATCCCCTTGAGGGCCATTTGATCCAAACGCTCCGATGAGGATACCCAAATCAGCAGTGTCGATGACACCGTCATTGTTCAGATCCGATGGGCAGTAAAACGTATCCGTGATGTAGGCAGCGCCTGCATTGAATCCGTTATCCCGGTCATGCCAAGCGCCGATGATCGCGGTATCTCCACTTATCCCAACTGAAACACCAAACTCTTCTGCTGGCGTGCTATCGCAAGATCGTAATTTGAACAGCAACTGGCCAGTCGTTGTGTCATAAAAATATGCAGAACCATCGAATGAGCCAACGGTGGGGTCTCTTGTGTCTCGACTAGCACCGACAATTGCAATAGTACCGCTGATGCCAACAGAGAAGCCAAATTCCTCGCCAGCTACAACATCACTTGGCATTAACTTGAATAGTTGGTTCCCAGTGGCGGTGTCAAAGATGTAGGCAGCGCCGGGATTGTCATTTCCAAGAGATCCGACAACGGCTGTAGTTCCATTAATCGCGACTGATATGCCAAATTTATCAGATGCCATGCCGTCGATTGCAAGAAGCTTAAACAGAGGCGATCCAGTTGTTGTGTCGAATAGATATGCTGCACCGGAATCAGATCCGCTTTGATCGTGACGTGGAGCCCCAATGATTGCCGTAGTCCCGCTAATCGCAACAGATCTGCCAAACCGATCATTCACTGCGCCATCACTTGGGGTAATTTTGAGAATCTGCTGACCATTCGTGGCGTTGAACAGATATGCAGATCCAGTTTTATTGAAGAAAGCATGTGCGCCGACAATTGCAGTGGTTCCGCTTATCGCAACAGATCTTCCAAATACGTCCTCGGTCGTTCCATCTGTTGGGAGCAATTTAAACTGTTGCTGACCCGTAGTAGTATTAAAGACATATGCCGCACCGGCAAAAACGCCATTGTCATCGTCTCTGCTTACACCGACGATGGCTGTTGAGCCACTGATTGCAACGGAATGTCCAAATGCGGCACCCGAAATTCCGTCTGTAGGCAGTAGTTTAAATAATTGTTGCCCTGTAACGGAATCGTAGAGATACGCAGAGCCAGAATTGCTGCCATTGTCGTCATCGTGTTCAGCCCCGACAATAGCGATAGTTCCACTTATACCGATTGAGTTACCGAATCTATCAGAATCTGCTCCATCACTAGCCAGAATCTTGGTGACTTCAGCGTTCGCAAGTCCCGTGATTAGACCCATTGATCCAATTGCAATGACGAATGAATTCATTCTCTGCATATCCATCCCCTTTGCTGAACAGCAGGCCGGCTCCGATTCGAGTTTGGCCCCGCATCCTCATGATTCACGCTGCCAGCCCGGAAGGACATGGCGCAACGACACCGCCTACCTATACCGCAGAAAACGGGAAAAAACAAACAGATATTCCAACAAACGAATTAATTATCGGACAGGCATTTTAGGGCAGTCGGCCTCACACCCCAACGCACTCCAGCCCATGCGCCCGCGCCACAGGCTCGTTCATCAGCCTGCCGTCGTCCATATTGATCGCCGGCGCAAAGAACTTGTCCTTTGCCGCGATCGACTGCGCGCCCTCATTAGCGATCCGCACCGCCCAGGGCTGCGTCGCGTTCGTCAGCGCCTGCGTGCTCGTGCGGCCCACCGCGCCCGGCATATTTGCCACGCAGTAGTGCACGATCCCGTCGATGATGTACGTCGGCTTGGCGTGCGTGGTCGGCTTGGTGGTCTCACAGCAGCCGCCCTGATCGACGGCGACATCCACGATCACCGCGCCCGGCTTCATCCGGTGCAGGTCCTCGCGCAAGATCAGGTTCGGCGCCTTGGCCGCAGGGATCAGCACCGCGCCGATGACGAGATCCGCCGACTCGATGTACTGCCGAACCGCGTGGACATCGGAGTAAATCGTCGTGACGTTGGCCGGCATGAACTCCGAGAGCTCACGCAGGCGATCGAGGTTGATGTCCATGATCGTCACATTGGCGCCTAGCCCTGCCGCCATCAGCGCCGCGTTGGTGCCGACGACGCCGCCACCGAGGATCAGCACATCGCCAGGCTCCACACCAGGGACACCGCCGAGCAGGATCCCTCGGCCCTCTTGCGGGCGTTCGAGGTACTTGGCGCCCTGCTGTACGGAGAGTTTGCCGGCGACCTCGCTCATCGGCGTGAGCAGCGGGAGCGTCTTGCGTCTGCCGGGCGCCGGCGCTTCGAGCGTCTCGTACGCGATGCAGCAGGCGCCGGATTCGAGGCAGCCGAGCGTGAGTTCTTTGTCCGCAGCGAAGTGGAAGTACGTGAAGACCTGCTGGCCGCGGCGCATCATCGCGACCTCGGCGGGCTGCGGCTCCTTCACCTTGACGATCATGTCCGCGTTGGCCCAGATGTCGGCGGCGTTTTCGATCATCTTGGCGCCGGCCTCGATGTACTGCTCATCTGAGAACCCGGAGCCGACGCCCCCATTGGTCTGGACGAGCACATCGTGCCCGTCTCGGATCAGCATCTCAATGCCCACAGGACGCATCCCGATGCGGTACTCATCTGATTTCACTTCTTTAGGGACGCCAACGATCATGTCCGATCCTCCGATCAACGGGCGGTGTAAATAATGGATAACCGGACCTTCCCGGTCGTAATTTCGAGCCGTGCAGTGTAGTCCCCAAGGCGATTGCGGGGCGTAGGATTGGGCCATGCTGGTCGATCGAGCAACTATCGTAATCAAGGCGGGTGATGGGGGGGACGGACGTCTCTCCTTTCGGCGCGAGAAGTACATCCCCAAGGGCGGCCCCGACGGTGGCAACGGGGGCGACGGGGGCGATGTGGTTATCGTCGCCGATGAGAACATCCAGACGCTGCTCGACTACCGCCACCGCGTGAAACACAACGCCGAGCCCGGTGAGCCGGGCGGGACCAAGGACTGCTCCGGGGCCGACGGCGATGATCTGATCATCCGCCTCCCTCCGGGGACGCTCCTCTTTGACGATGAATCCGGCGAACTGATCCACGACCTCGGACCGGAGGAACGGTTCATCATCGCTCCCGGTGGCGACGGGGGCATGGGCAACGCCCACTTCAAGTCTTCGATCAACCAGGTCCCGAGGCAGTTCACCCCGGGCGAAAAGGGCGTCGAGATCCATCTGCGGATGGAACTCAAGCTGATCGCCGATGTCGGGCTGGTCGGCCTGCCCAACGCCGGCAAATCCACGCTCCTGACAGCACTGACCAAGGCGACGCCCAAGGTTGCTGATTACCCGTTCACCACGCTCAGCCCCCAACTCGGGATCGCCGAGCTTGATGTCAACCGGAGGCTGGTCATCGCAGACATCCCGGGCTTGATCGAGGGCGCCTCGGA
>JAJDDA010000116.1 GCA_029260535.1 Phycisphaerales bacterium
CCCCGGTAATCGCAGCAAGATTCGTCTCCGGCAGCACCTGAAAATCGAGCTCCCCGTTCATCACCAGCACCGGCTGATGAACCCGACGGAAATATTCCGCAGGATCAATCGTGAGCAACACCCGCATCCACGCCGTATCAATCGGCCGCATGAACCCCTTCACTACCTCCACAAGCTCATCCTCAGGCAGACCCATCACCTGCATCCCCAGCTGATGCAGCACCAACTCGCGCATCGCCGCGAACTGCTCCTCAGTAGGCGCCCCAGCCTCAACAGTGTCGTACAGAAGCCCCGCCAATTCGCTGTTGCGCGCAATAAACGCCTCGGGAGCCCCCCCGAGCCGCATCGCCGCCGCGGACTGCCCGATCAGCGTCTCACGCCCCGTGAGCCCCATCCCCGCGAGCGACACCACAAACGCAACATCCGCGTTGTCCGCCGCAACCATCGCCGCGGTCAGCCCGCCTTCCGAATGACCGATCAACCCGACCCGATCCGCATCGATCTCCGCGCGATCCCTCGCAAACCCGACCTGCGCCAGCGCATCAGCCGCAAACTCGTGCGACGCCGCCAGCGCAAAGTCACCCGTCGATTCACCCATCCCACGCTCATCACACCGAAGCGACGCAACACCAGCCTTGGCCAGCGCATCGGCGATCACCGCAAACGGCCGATGCCCGAAGATCATCTCATCACGATCCTGAGGCCCCGACCCCGTCAGAAAAACAGCGCACGCGTAAGGCCCCTCGCCAAACTCGCCCGCCTCAGGAAGCACCAGCGTCCCCGCAAGCGTGTGCCCCTCGCCGCCTTCAACAGCAACCGGAACCTTCACCTCAAGAGTTCGATAATCAAACGGTCCCACCGGAGTCTGAGGCCGCAGCGCCGCAGCAGCCGCCGCAGCCTCTTCCGCAGATTGAATCTCCAGCGTCACCGGGAACGTCGCGCCCGCCTGCGTCATCAGCCCGCTCGCCTTCGCGCCCGATTCATCAATCTCCAGATCAAACCGAGGGATCGAGCCCTCCGGCATCCCCGGCAGAGCCAGGATGAAATCCAACCCGGTCTCGCTCACCACCAGCTCGCTCACCGCAGCCCCGTCGATCCCCTGCATCGGGATAGACAGCGCGCCAGACCAACCCCCCTCGCCCGCCGGCGTCAGCGTCAACGAGAACCCCAACTCAACCCCCGGGATCTGGATGACCCCATCCCAGATCACTTCCCCTTCAGCCGCCCGCGCGTCTATCGACGAACCAACCCCGATCACAACCACCAGAACACCGAGCAACCAGGCCAAATTCAGTCGTCCACGCATCACAAGCACCTTTTATTAGTTCATGAAACCCAATCCGAGCCACACCAACTCTACAGACCTTCACGAGAAGAGTTGGGTATCCACTCGTCTGCATTGCATCCCAACACCCGGGATGAGGCCCTCTGAGTCCCAGAATCCGCTACTCCCGCCGTCCCCTATCCGCTACCCTACCCGGCTCAAACTCGGCATCGCCGTCGGGTGATTGTTCGTGTGTCTCCACAGCCTCCGACCGAACCTCCCACCATGCCCGACAACCAAACACCCAATGATCCACCCCTCGGCCCCGACGGCAAGCCCGATTTCGGCGCCGTCGCCACCCCCGAGCACCCCCTGTTCCGTCACGATCCCGGCTTCCGCAAACGCCGCGGCCGCAACTGGTTCCTCCTCGGACTGACCTACGCCGGGTACTACCTCTGCCGGTACAACCTCGGCATCATCGCGCCGGAGTTGAAAGAGGAACTCAACCTCTCCAACACCCAATACGGCGCCATCGACTCCGCCCGCAACGGCATGTACGCCATCGGGCAGTTCGTCAACGGGCTCTTCACCGACAAGCTCGGCGGCAAGCGCGCCATGACCATCGGCGCCGTCGGCACCGCCATACTCAACGCCCTGTTCGGCCTGGCAACGATGACCGACATCGGCATCATCTTCGCCCTCCTGGTCGTGATCCGAGGCCTCGACGGCTACGCGCAGGCCTTCGGCGCGCCGGGCATGGTCAAAATCAACACCGCATGGTTCCGCAAGCAGGAACGCGGATCCTTCGCCGGCATCTTCGGCATCATGATCAACCTCGGCCAGATGGCCGCTGGCCAACTCGGCGGCTTGCTCGCCAAGGGATTCGCGATCCCGCTCATCTTCTTCACCTTCAAGGTCGAGTCGATGAACTGGCGCGTCATGTTCTTCATCCCAGCCGTCGTTGTTGTCGTCATCGTCATCCTGATGAATCTCGGCGTCAAAAACCACCCCGAGGAAGCAGGATTCCGCGTCGTTCACGATGACGAATCCCACGATGACGATCCGCACGCGCACCACGTGCTGAGCGATGTCTTCCGCACCATCACCAAGAACCCGATCGTCTGGATCGTCGCCGGCGCCTACTTCTGCACCGGCTTTATCCGCACCGCGATCTATTCCTGGTGGACGATCTACCTCCTGGAAACCTGGAACGTCGGCAAAGAAGCCAAACTCTGGTGGTGGACAGCAGTCGTGCTCCTCCCGCTCATGGCCTCGTTCGGCTCGCTCAGTTCCGGCATCTACTCCGACAAATTCTGCAAAGGGAGCCGCGCCCCGGTCGCCGCGTTCCTCTACCTGATGCAGCTCGTATTCATCATCCTCGCCATGCTCATGGTGGGCTCATCCTCGATGGGTTCCGCGATGCTCGCCGTTATCCTCATCCTCGGTATCCACACCGGATGCAACGCCACCCACTCCATCCTCGGCACCGCCGCCGCGATGGACCTCGGTGGCCGCAAGATGGCCGGCTTCGCCGCGGGCGTCATCGATTCCTTCCAGTACTTCGGAGCGATGCTCGCCGGATTCGGCCTCGGCAGGCTGTTCGATATCTTTGCGATTGCCCAATTCGACGACGCCGGTGAACCGCTCCTCAACGACGCAGGCGAGGCCGTCAAGCACATCGACGGCGCCATCTGGTTCGCTTCCATGCTCCCCTGGGCCATCCTCGGAACCCTCCTGATGTCCTACCTCTGGGTCGCCCACCGAGGCAAATCAACCCCCGGAACCTGATCCAGCAAGGACACATTTCTTCGGCTGACTCTCCGGACGACCACCCCTGAACCTGATACCATCTCCGCGCGCCGGGTTCGCCCCGCGCAGGTCATGGATGACGCTGTTCGATAATTCTTCAAACCACGTCTCTGACCCAACCGCGTTGCCGCAATCGGCAGACGCCCCGACAAGAGAACAACCATGAGCCTCTCCATAGCCAAGGTCTTTGGCCGATCTCCATTCGTCCCGCTCCAGAGCCACATGGAGAAGGTCAACCAGTGCATCGAATGCATCCCGACCATCTTCGAGGCCTACTCGCAAGGCAACACCGAAGAGGTTCGAGAACTCGCAGCCAAAATCTCCAAACTCGAACACGACGCCGACCTCGTCAAGCACGACATCCGTGAAAGCCTCCCCAAAGGCCTCTTCATGCCAGTCGACAGGACCGCGATCCTCCAGATCCTCGACATCCAGGACTCCATCGCCGACTGCGCCGAAAACATCGGTGTTGTCCTGACGTTCAAGCAAGCCAAAGCAGTCGAGCCGTTCAAGAACATGCTCGACGAGTTCCTCGCCAAAAACATCGACGCCTTCCAGCAGGCGCGCCTGATCATCGGACAGCTCGACGAACTCCTCGAAACCGGATTCGGCGGCGCCGAAGCCCAGAAGGTCCGCCAGATGGTCTCGGGCGTCGAAAAGACCGAGCACGAGGCCGACGTCCTCCAGCGCGAGATGCTCCGCGAGCTCCTCCGTAGCGAAGACCAACTCACCTACGGCGACTTCTTCCTCTGGACCAAAGTCATCCAGCAGGTTTCCAAGATCGCCGACCGCGCCGAGAACCTCGCCGGGACCATCCGCACCACCCTCGTCACCAAATAAACCAGCTACAGCGACCAAACCCACCTCCACCGTGTGAGCCGCGCAGGAGCACCGACACTCGTGTCACCAGAACTCATCGTCATCCTCGTCTTGGCCGTCCTCTTCGGCCTCTACATGGCTTGGGGCATCGGCGCCAACGATGTCGCCAACGCCATGGGAACCTCCGTCGGTTCCGGCGCCCTCACGCTGAAGAAAGCCGTCATCTTCGCAGCGGTCCTCGAGTTCGCCGGCGCCTTCTTCGCAGGATCGAGCGTCTCGCAGACCGTCCGCAAGGGGATCGTCGATCTCGACATGTTCCAGGGCGACGGCATGTCGTTCATGCTCGGGATGCTCTCGGCGCTCTTAGCGGCAGGGGTCTGGCTCCAGATCGCATCATTCAAGGGTTGGCCGGTCTCCACAACGCACTCGATCGTCGGATCCATCGTCGGCTTCGGCGCCGTCTACGGAGGCATGGCGGCGGTCCACTGGGACAAGGTCGGCACCATCGTCGCAAGCTGGGTCGTCTCCCCATTGCTCAGCGGCACGATCTCGTTCCTGATCTTCCACATCATCCTCCGCACGATCTTCTATAAGAAGCACCCCCTCAGGGCCGCCAAGAAGATCACCCCCTACCTCGTCTTCCTCGTCTTTGCGATCCTCACGCTCACCATGGTCTTCAAGGGCCTCAAAAACCTCAAGCTCGATCTCACCTTCGCCAACGCGATGCTCATGGCCGTAGGCATCGGTGTCGTCGCGGCGCTGATCAGCGCCGTCCTCGTCCGCCGCATCAAGGAAGACCAGACCCCCGAAGAAATAGCCAACGGCAACCCCGCACAGGCCGAATACCTCCAGCGCTGCCTCGACAAAGCAGCAAGGAACCTCCAGCGCGTCCAGACCGCAACAACAGGCCACGCCGGGATGGAGCTCGCAGGCCTCGTCGACGAAGTCCACCGCCTCAAACTCGAAACCAAAAAGAAATACGAGTTCCACACCGACAGCGCCGAACTCAAAAAGGTCGAGCGCCTCTTTGTCTACCTCCAGATCCTCAGCGCCTGCATGGTCGCCTTCGCTCACGGCGCCAACGACGTCGCCAACTCCATCGGCCCCATGTCCGCTGTCATCTCCGTCGCACGCGAAGGCGGCGAAACCATCGCAGCCAAAGCAGACGTCCCGCTCTGGATCCTCGCCGTCGGCGGCATCGGCATCGTCATCGGTCTCGCCACCTGGGGCTGGCGCGTCATGGAAACCATCGGCAAAAAAATCACCCACCTCACACCCACCCGAGGCTTCAGCGCCGAGTTCGGCGCCGCGACAACCGTCGTCATCGCCTCCAAGATGGGCCTGCCCATCTCCACCACGCACACCCTCGTCGGCGCTGTTCTCGGCGTCGGTCTCGCCAGAGGCATCAGCGCCCTCAACCTGACCATGGTGCGCAACATCTTCGTCTCCTGGATCGTCACCATCCCCGCAGGCGCCTTCCTCGCGATCGTCTTCTTCTACATCCTCCGCTTCTTCTTCGTCTAAACGATCCCCACGCCCGGGATGAGTCCGCGAATCCCAGGATTCATGCGCCAAACCACCACGCAACCGCCGCCGCGTGTTCATGTAAAGTGCTTCCAGCGACCACCGCCCGAGGAGCACCCGATGATCACGATCAGCGTCAACAACAAAAAGCACCAACTCAACGACGACGTTGATCCGGAAACCCCCCTGCTCTGGGTCCTCCGCGACACCCTCGGCATGACCGGAACCAAGTTCGGTTGCGGCATGGGCCAGTGCGGCTCGTGCACCGTCCACTACAACGGCGAAGCAACCAAATCCTGCCAGCTCCAGGTCGGCTCCGTCGGCGACGCCGAGATCACCACCATCGAAGGCCTCGAAGGCAACGGCGATCACCCCCTCCAACAAGCCTGGAAAGAGCACAACGTCCCACAGTGCGGCTACTGCCAGTCCGGCCAGATCATGGCCGCCGCCGCGATGCTCGCCGACAACCCCAAACCAACCGACGACGACATCGACCTGAAAATGTCCGGCAACCTCTGCCGCTGCGGCACCTACCAACGCATCCGCGCCGCGATCCATATCGCGAGTGCGAGCAAGGAGGCGTCGTCATGAGCCCAACCATCACCGCCCCCAATCAACCCATCCCCGAAGTCTCCCGGCGCACCTTCCTCGCAAGCCTCGCCGCGAGCACCCTCGTCATCGCCGCAGGAACCAACGGCAACCGCGCCCTCGCATGGGCCATGCAGGACGCCGACGACAACCTCCCCTTCGAGCCCAACCTCTTCATCGCGATCGACACCGCCGGCGCCGTCACCATCCTCGCCCACCGCTCCGAGATGGGCACAGGAATCAAAACCTCGCTCCCCATGGTCGTCGCCGACGAATTAGGCGCCGACTGGGACCGCGTCACAATCAAGCAAGCCATCGGTGATGCCCGCCTCGGCTCCCAGAATACCGACGGCTCCCGCAGCATCCGCCGCTTCTACGAACCGATGCGCATCGCGGGCGCCACCGCAAGAACCATGCTCGAACGCGCCGCCGCGCAACGATGGAACGTCAGCCCCGACGAATGCAAAGGCCGCGACCATCAGGTCGTCCACGAGCCAACCAACCGCACCATCAACTTCGGCGATCTCGTCGCCGACGCCAAATCCCTCGAAACACCCAGCGAGAACGACCTCAAGTTCAAACCAAAGAGCGAGCACCGCTACATCGGCCGCGACATCCCCATCGCCGATCTCGACGACATCGTCAAGGGCAGCGCCACCTTCGGCCTCGATCTCAAACGCGAGGGCATGCTCTACGCCGTCATCGCGCGATCCCCAGTCCTCGGCGGGCAACCGATCAAGGTCGAAGTCAGAGAAGCCCGCCAAACCCCGGGCGTCGTCGACATCATCACCCTCCCCGACTTCACCGCGCCCCACGCCTTCCAGCCCCTTGGAGGCGTCGCCGTGATCGCAACATCAACCTGGGCCGCGATCCAGGGCCGCGAAGCGCTCAAGATCGAATGGTCCAAAAGCGACCACGACACCCTCAACTCCAAAGAGCACGAAGCAACCCTCGCCACCTCCGCCCGCACGCCGGGCCGCGTCGTGCGCAAGTCAGGCGACGCCCCCGCAACGATCGCCAACGCACAAACCGCCAACATCCACGAGGCCGATTACTACGTCCCGATGCTCTCGCACGCCCCGATGGAGCCGCCCTGCGCCGTCGCCGAGGTGACGAAGAACGCCGCCGGCGAACCGATCAGCTGCGAGGCGTGGGCGCCAACACAGAACCCGCAAGCCGCGCAGTCGCAAGTCGCCCAATCACTCGGCATCCAGCCCGAGCGCGTCACCGTCAACGTCACACTCTTAGGCGGCGGCTTCGGACGCAAATCAAAGCCCGACTACGTCGCCGAAGCCGCCCTGCTCTCGAGCGAACTCGACAAACCAGTCCAAGTCACCTGGACGCGCGAAGACGACATCCAGCACGACTACTACCACACCAACGCCGCCATGCACATGCAGGCCGTAGTCAAAGACGACGGCCTCCCCACCGCCTGGCTCCAGCGCTCCGCCTTCCCGTCGATCATGTCAACATTCAACCCCGCCGCCGACGAAGGCTCAGGCTTCGAACTCGCCCTCGGGTTCACCGACATCCCCTACGACGTGCCCAACCTCCAGGTCGAAAACGGCAAGGCCGAAGCCCACGTCCGCATCGGGTGGCTCCGCTCCGTCGCGCACATCTACCACGCCTTCGCCGTCTGCTCGTTCCCCGATGAGCTCGCCCGCCGCGCCAACCGCGATCCCTACGAGTACCTCATGGATCTCATGGGTGAGCCGCGCAACCTCGATCTCACAGGAGTCGAATACCCCAACCACGGCGAGCCGCTCAGCCGCTACCCCTTCGAAGTCGGCCGCCTCCGCCACGTCACGCAGCGCGCCGCAAAGCTCGCCAACTGGCCACGCAAACTCCCCAAGGGCCGAGGACTCGGCATCGCCTCCCACCGCAGCTTCCTCAGCTACTGCGCCACCGTCGTCGAGGTCGATATCAGCGAGTCTGGCTCCCTCTCGATCCCCAACGTCTGGACCGTCATCGACGCCGGATTAGTCGTCAACCCCGACCGCGTCCACGCCCAACTCGAAGGCGCCGCCGTCTTCGGCGCCTCGCTCACCATGCACGGCGAAATCACCGCAACCAACGGCGCCATCGACCAGTCCAACTTCCACGACTACCGGGTCGCCCGCATGAACGACGCGCCGAAGCGCATCCACACCGAGATCATCGAGTCCGATGCGCTCCCCGCAGGCGTCGGCGAGGTCGGCGTCCCCCCCTTCGCCCCAGCGCTGTGCAACGCGATCGCGGACGCCACAGGCCTGCGCATCCGCCGCCTGCCGCTATCGAAGCACGACCTCTCGTGGAACGGCTGAACACACAATGTCAGCCTAGTTTTTCGATGCTCAATTCAACTTGACGCGCCACTGTTCAGCCTGCGCTCCATACCCCGCCCCCGGCTCGGCATCGTCCCACTCGTCGTACAGGTCCGCGAGGTATCCGGCCACACGCGTCGTTTGCCCGTGTGATTCCCCCACCGCCGCGACCAGGATTTCATGCGCACGGAGCATCGCCGCTTCAGACTCTTCGTACCGCTCAAGAACCTGCAGCGCCCGCCCGCGCTTGGCGAGGAAGTTGCCGACGAGCCAATGATCGGCTCCGAGCACACGCTGGCCCGTAGCGACCGCCTCATCAGCGAGGCGGAGCGATTCATCGCCGTTCCCGAGATCGGCGTGCAGCAGAGCGAGATTGCTGATTGATCCCAGTGTGCTCGGGTGGTCGTCGCCCAACGTCCGCCGCCTGCCCTCCAGCGCCTCGCGGGCGTACGGTTCCGCCTCGGCCAGCCGGCCCTGATCTTTGAGCAGCACGCCCATGTTGTTGATCGAGACCAGCGTGCTCGGGTGGTCGTCGCCCAGCGTCCGCCGGTGCCCCTCCAGTGCCTCGCGGTAGTGCGTCTCCGCCTCAGCCAGCCGGCCCTGATCTCTGAGCAGCGCGCCCATGTGGTTGATCGAGTTCAGCGTGCTCGGGTGGTCGTCGCCGAGCGTCCGCCGGTACCCCTCCAGCGCCTCGCGGTAGTACGGCTCCGCCTCGGCCAGCCGGCCCTGATCTCTGAGCAGCGCGCCCATGTAGTTGATCGAGTTCAGCGTGTCCGGGTTGTCGTCGCCCAACGTCCGCCGCCTGCCCTCCAGCGCCTCGCGGGCGTACGGCTCCGCCTCGGCCAGCCGGCCCTGGCTTTGCAGCAGGAAGCCCATGTCGCTGATCGAGTTCAGCGTGTCCGGGTGGTCGTCGCCAAGTTCGGTCCGCCGTATCTCCAGCGCCCGCTCCTGCGGATCGGTCGCCATCTCACGCAGCCCCAGTTTGTACAGCGTATCCGCCACCGACTGCAGCAGCTGCGCCCGCACCAGCGGCTGCTCTTCGAACTGCGCATCGATCGCCCCGATCGTCCGCTCGAAGATGTTCGCCTCCAGCGTCCCCAGCGCGATGTTCGTGAAGTTCACCGCATCCAGCGCCGCGCTGAATGACTCGCGCGATCCCTCCGGCGCCTCCGCAAGGATCGACTCCCGCAGCTGCGCCCCCATCGCCTCCGCATCGATCGCCCCCAGCTGTTCCGCCTGGAACTCCGACACGAGCTTCAACTCCTCGGCCCGCTGCTCCGCGATAGCGCGCTGCGCCGCCTCGTCGTCCCGCGCCGCGTTCGCCTCAACCAGCCGCTCCTGCGCCAGCCCTTCCGCATCCAGCGCCCGGTCCAACGCCACGCCAGTCCCGATGATCCCCGCAACCAGCACCACAAAGACCGCCGCGACACCGACGACCAGCGCCGTGTTCCGTTTGGCAAACTTGCGAAGCTGATACACCGAACTCGGCGGCCGCGCCGAGATTGGCTCATCACCCAGGTACCGCCCGACATCCGCTCCGAGCGCACTTGCAGACTGGTACCGCCGCTCCTTGTCCTTCTCCATCGCCTTGCCGACGATCGTCTCGACATCGCCGCGCAGCGTCTTCTGCACCATCGACAGCCGCGTCGGGTCGTCCTCACGGATCACCCGCACCGCCTCGTGCACCATCTTCTTCGACAGGTCGTACGGCAGCTGCCCGGCGAGCAGTTCATAGAGGATGACGCCTAAGGCGTACACATCGCTCCGCGTGTCGATCTCCTCAGGATCACCCCCCGCCTGCTCCGGGCTCATGTATTGGACAGTGCCGATGAGTTGCCCGACGTTCGTCTGGATCGTCGTCGTCTGGATGTCGCCGTCGGTGGCGCGCGCCACGCCGAAGTCGAGTATCTTCGGCTGCCCCGATTGATCCACCAGAATGTTCCCGGGTTTCAGATCCCGATGAATCACCCCCTTCTGGTGCGCATGCTGGACGGCGTCACATATCTTCGCAAACAGCGCAAGCCGCTCTTTCGACGAGAGTTTGTTCTTGCGCGCATGCCGCGTCAGCGATTCGCCCTCGATCAACTCCATCGCAAAGTACGGCGCCCCGTTATGCAACCCCGTCTGGTACACCTGCGCGATCCCGGGGTGCTGCAGCCGGGCGAGGATGTCCGCCTCGAGCTGGAACCGTTTCAACAACGACCCGGTGACCATGCCCGGGCGGATCAGCTTGAGCGCGACCTCGCGCCGCGGATTCTCCTGCGCGGCGCGATAGACAACGCCCATCCCCCCCTCGCCGAGGACCTTGACGATGGTGTAAGGACCAACGGTGCCGGGCCGAGTCGTCGGCGCCGGTCGAGAGCCACCGGGATCGCTCCCAGAAAGCGACCGCGTCATCGCTTGTGATGACGGATCAGCGGTCGGCTGCTCGTCCGGATTAACGATGTCTTTCGGATCATGGTCCATTTGAATCCTCGGCAACACGATCAAACACCAAACAAACAAGCCGCCTACATTCTACGTTATCAGACGTAGTGTTCCACGTGGAACACCCCCCTATCCAGGCAAAAATCGGGTTCCAGTACCGGTACCGCCGTCAACGATCCAATCTCGGATATTGGCCGGGCGGAGGTCGGTGTCATTGAGATTGCCGATTTCAATCCACTCAAAACCGATGTGATCCTCGGCGGATTCGATCCTGAGATCGTCCGGAATCATGGTGCCGGCGGGGGTGTCTGTATCTGCCTGATCGGTTGGGCGGCTTGAATTCGGGGAGGGATTGGGGGGCTGGCATGTTGGCTCGGCGAGGTGTTCCACGTGGAACACCAGGCTGATCTCGTGTCTGGATTGGCCCCCCTGCTCGAATATTTGTTCTGTGATCAGGCGGCATTTACCGACTTGTGCGCACAGGTTCAGCTCTTCCTGGAGTTCTCGCTTGCAAGCAGCCGAAGCGGTCTCGCCGGGGTCGACGTGGCCTCCTGGGAGGTAGAAATAGCCGTTTTTGAGGTTTTTA
>JAJDDA010000117.1 GCA_029260535.1 Phycisphaerales bacterium
ACCTGGTCCGAGCACTGCGTTCACAAGACGTTCAAATCAACCATCAGCTACCGAGCCATCGGCGATGACACCATCGACTGGGCCAACCGCCCAGGAGTTACTCCCAACCCTAACGGCTCCATCACCATCGACAACCTCCTCAAATCCACCGTCGCCGCGGCAACCTTCGAACTCATCGACGAAGGCCTCGACTGGACCCTCAGCGTCTTCGACGACAACGCCGGCGTCATCAAATTCGACGACGACAACGCCATCTGCGTCAAGGTCGAAACCCACAACCACCCCAGCGCCATCGAACCCTACGGTGGCGCCGCAACCGGAGTAGGGGGGTGCGTCCGCGACATCATGGGGACAGGCCTCGCCGCGAAACCGATCGCCAACACCGATGTCTTCTGCGTCGCCCACCCCGACCTCGACACAATCCCGACCGGCTGCCTCCACCCCAAGCGCATCCTCGAACAGGTCGTCGCCGGAGTCCGCGACTACGGCAACCGCATGGGCATCCCAACCGTCAACGGCGCCGTCCACTTCGACAACCGCTACATCGGCAATCCCCTCGTCTACGTCGGCTGCATCGGCATCCTCCCAACCGACAAGGTCTTCGGCGATCCACAACAAGGCGACCGCATCATCGCCCTCGGTGGCCGCACAGGCCGCGACGGAATCCACGGCGCCACATTCTCCAGCGAAGAGCTCACCGATACCCACGCCGACGAATTCGCACACGCCGTCCAGATCGGCAACGCCATCGAAGAAAAGAAAACCCTCGACGCCATCCTCCGCGCCCGCGACGAGTTCGACAAACCCCTCTACACCGCCATCACCGATTGCGGCGCCGGCGGATTCTCATCAGCAGTGGGGGAGATGGGCGAAAAACTCGGCGCAACCGTCAACCTCGCCAAAGCCCCGCTCAAATACCCAGGCCTCACCGCAACAGAAATCTGGATCAGCGAAGCGCAGGAACGCATGGTCCTCAGCGTTCCCGAAGCAAACATCGCCGCGCTCCAGAAGATCTGCGACGAAGAGCACGTCGAACTCGCCAACCTCGGAAAATTCGGAACACCAAACGCGGAGCTCATCCTGAACTTCGACACGCTCGAAGTCGGAAGAATCCCGATGGACTTCCTCCACAACGGTTTGCCCAAGCCAACCCGAGAAGCCGTCTGGACCGCGCCCGCCAAACCAAAGGCAATACCAACAGCCGACATCGATCTCGAACAAACGCTGCTGACACTCCTCGCCGACCCCAACATCGCCTCCAAGCGCTGGATCATCCGCCAGTACGACCACGAGGTGCAGGGCAACACGATCATCAAGCCCCTCGTAGGCCCAAACGGAATCGGGCCCGGTGATGCTTCGGTCATCCAGCCGGTCCCCGGCTCCAACCAGGGCCTGGCGATCGCCAATGGGATGGCGACATCAATCGGCGATCCAAACAAGAACGGCGATCCATATCAAATGGCCCTCGCCGCAATCGACGAGTGCGTGCGCAACCTCGTTTGCGTAGGCGCCGACCCCGACCGCATCGCCATCCTCGACAACTTCTGCTGGCCAAGCTGCAACAAACCGGAAAACCTCGCATCCCTCGTCCGCGCCTCCGTAGGCTGCTACGACGCCGCGAAGGCCTACAAAACCCCATTCATCAGCGGCAAAGACTCCCTCAACAACCAGTTCACCACCGACACCGGCGAAACCATCGAGATCCCGCCAACCCTCCTCATCAGCGGCGTAGGGATCGTTCCCGACATCAACAAGTGCGTCACGATGGACGCGAAAGTAGAGAAAAAAAACAAGTTAGATCCTTATTCATCCTGGATGGTGTGCTGTGTAGGTATGCAGTCACCATCTTTGTATGGGTCCGCATTCGATCGAGTGACTGGCGTTAGTTATGGTGATCAGTCATCAGAAATCGATTTGGAATTTGCAGTTCGCACCGCGCGGGCAGTATCTGAATTAATTGATCAAGGACTTGTGAGAGCAGTGCACGATTGCTCCGAGGGTGGCGCTGCAATCGCGCTTCTAGAAATGGCCATCGCTGCATGTGGTGAGGAGCCATCATATGGATGTTGTTTCTCAGAGCTTATGGAGCGGGATGTCTCGGACGTTAATGCACGGAGAGAGGGGATCCGGCAGTTGTTTGGTGAAGGGGCAGGTAGGTATCTAGTCCAGTTCAAATCAGATAAAGAGTGCGATGCTCCCTGCGATCGTGCACTCGCAATCCTATCTAAGCACGGAATCCCATGGTCCCACTTTGGTGACGTCTTTCATCATGATCGTGTGCCAGCATACCGAGTAGCTGCAGTCTGGGAACCAAAGACCGTGCCCGACGATCTTCTCGATCGCATTGAGTTCAACTCACCGATGGAAAAATTCATTGAAGCCTTCCACGCCACCCTCGATTGGTGAATAAATAAAATGCCCACCGCACTCATCATCCGAACCGCCGGCACCAACTGCGATCAGGAAATGATCCGAGGCTTCCAACTCGCCGGCGCCGACACGCAGGTCGTCCACCTCGACAACCTCATCGCAGATCCTTCGCCACTCGAAACCTGCGATATCATCGGCTTCCCGGGAGGCTTCTCCTATGGAGACGACATCGCCTCCGGAAGAGTCTTCGCCGTCAAAGCCCGCGAACAGCTCTTCCCCCAACTGCGCACCGCCGCCAACCGGGGCGCCCTCATGCTCGGCGTCTGCAACGGCTTCCAGGTCCTCGCCCAAGCCGGCCTCCTCCCCGACCCGGCCGCAGGAGGCAAACAAACAATCGCCCTCACCGAAAACCTCGAAGGCCGATTCTTAGATGACTGGGTCCGCATCGAAACCGACCCCGACTCCCCATGCGTCTGGACAATGAACCTCGATCAAGGCTTAACAGACGAAACACGCCCGCACGCCATGCGCCTCCCCTTAGCCAGCGGCGAAGGCCGATTCGTCGCCGACTCCGACGAAACCCTCAACCAACTCGAACAAAGCCACCAGATCCCAATCCGCTACATAGACAACCCCAACGGCTCCCAGTCCAACATCGCCGCAGTCTGCGACCCAACAGGCCGAATCCTGGGGCTCATGCCCCACCCCGACCGCTACCTCAACTGGACCAACCACCCCTACTGGACAAGCCTCCCAAACGAGCTCCGCACCACCAACACCCCAGGCCTCCAACTCTTCCAAAACGCCGTCGAGTCTGTCATGATGACAACCGCATGAACTACGAAACCACCCCCAACCAACCAATCACAATAGAAAAACCCGCCGACCTCCCCGGCGCCCCCATGTCGTCCCTCCTCGGCTACGACCACCCCTGCCTCGAATGCGACTACAACCTCAGAGGCCTCGCCATCGGCGCCAGCTGCCCCGAGTGCAACAGCCCCGTCACCGATTCACTCAAAAAGCGACTCCTCAGGTACGCCGACCCTCAATACATCCGCAAACTCCGTAGCGGCGCCCGCTGTATCACCATCTGCGCAATCCTCCCCCTGGTCGGATTCTGCGTCATGATCCCGCTGTCGATCGTCACCGCAGCCTCAGGATTCGCGAACGCGCCAATCACGACCACAACAACGTCCAGTGGATTCACCTCCACCTCTACGTTTGCATCGACAACCAGTTCCGCGATCGTTCCAGCGATCGTCCAGACCGTGTTCTCCATTGCTGTCTGGTCCCTCTTCGCCTTCGGCTGGTACCGACTGACAACCCAGGATCCAAACCGATCCGCAGCTACATCCAACACTTCAAGCGGCATGGCCTGCCGAGGCTTGGCGATCGCAACATCTTCGATCCTGATTGTCGCGGCTCTATTCGGCTTCGCAGGAAGTGTCATACTCGGTCAGCTCAGCGCCAATGCAGCCCCAAGCGCCGCATCCATGGCAGTCCCAGGCGCCATCATTGCGATCAGTGGATTCTCTTCGCTCATCGCGTACCTGCTGCTCATCGTGCAATTCGTCTTCGGCATCAAACAGGTCAAACGCCTCACGCCAAGGATCCCCGCCGGTGGCCTTACGAAGTACGCCGCATTCGTGTTCTGGTTTACCCTGAGCACCATCGGTGCTTATCTCCTGATGGTTGCGCTGATCTTTGTTTTGGTAGGCGCCGCATTCATTCCTGGAAGCGGCGCCTCTCCCATGTCCGGTCTGGGCGGTGTCGCCCTGATCCTGATGATAATGTTCGGATTCATAGCGAGCATCGCGATCATCGCGTCCTACGCCATGTACATCGGCCTCTTTGCCAGACTCTGGTCCCAACTCTCAAAGACATGCCAACTCAACCCGGCATGATCCACCACCCATCGGTGATACAATCCATCGCCATGGATCACGAAGACCAACCAACAACAATCGAAAAACCAACCGACCTCCCCGGCGCCCCCATGTCGGCAATCATCGGATTCGATTTCCCCTGCTGCTTCTGCGGGTACAACCTCAACTCGCTCGCACTCAACGGAACATGCCCAGAGTGCGGCGCCGCCGTCAACGACGCGCTCCGTGGCTCGAGAATGCAGTACCAGCCGCTCGCATGGATTCAGCGACTGAAGATCGGCGCCCAACTCGCGTTCTGGGGAAACATCGTGTTGATGCTGATCCTCATCGCATCAACCGTGTTGGCGATATCCGAGTTTAGCTCCTCTATATGGTTGTTGCCGGATTGGATCGGCTTCGCAACCGCCGCAGTGTACCTGCTAGCAGTGGAATCAATGGCAGTCGGAATGCTCATGCTCTCCGTCAGCGCGCCGATCCGTGTCAGACGAAAACAACTCAGAGCCAGGGCGACACGCACGTCGGCGCTCTGCGTCATCATCGCGATCCCGCTCATCGCGATCATGTCGGTTGCAAGTTGGAACCGCTTCACGATCAGCACGGCAGAAACAATGATATCCGTTATCACCGGAGCCGCGATCGTCATCGGTCTCCCGGTGCTCTACTTTTTCGGTCTCGCACAGATCGCCATGATCGCATCGCTGATCCCCTGGAAAAGAGGATCAAAGCGAGCTCTCGCCCTCCAGATCTACGCACCAGCAGCATTCATCCTCTGGATGATCGTGTATGCAATCTTCACAACAATCATCATGACGCAGATGATGCAGTCATCGCAAGGTGCAGTATTCGATTGGATTTTCTTTGGTCTGATCCCGCTGGTCACACTGATCCTGACACTGGTGGGATTAATAATGTCAGCAAGCCTTTTCTTTGGCCTCGCCAAGCAGATCAATGCCGTTGCAATCGAAGCGATCGCAGCGAATCAAGCAAGGCACGTTGCGTCAGTCTGGGGCCCGAAATCCGATGCGGAAGAAGACCAGTTCAACCCCGCCGCGGATTAATCAGCCCCGCCCCCATAACTCTTCACCCAATGCACCACCGCCCGACCAACCACATCCGTTTCCACATTCACCCCATCCCCAACCGCCAGCCTTCCGAGCGTCGTCACCCCAAGCGTCGTCGGGATCAGAGCGACCTCGAACGTATCCGCTGACACATCCACCCCGGCAACCGTCAGCGACACCCCATCGATCGCGACCGAACCCTTGGGAGTCACGCACTCCATCAGCGACCTCGGCGCCTTGATAGCAATCCGATGATCGTCACCGCCGGGGGTGATCCCGACCACCTCGCAAACCCCCTCGACGTGCCCCTGGACGATGTGCCCGTCGAGCATCCCGTTCGCCCGGACCGACCGCTCCAGATTGACCATCGACCCGCTCGAAAGCGCCCCGAGCGTCGTTTTCGCGAGTGTTTCTGAGATCACATCGAACACCAACGCACTTGAGTGCGAATCATCAGCGTTCGAAGCCGTCGGCGCGTGCGTCAGGCACACCCCGGAGACACAGACCGAATCACCAGCCCGAACCGGCGTCCCGCCATCGGCGAACCCCGCCGGCGCTCCGACATACAGCCGAACCCCCGCATCGCTCGGTGCGATCTCCACGACCCGGCCCATTCCTGAAACAATCCCTGAAAACATGCCACGAGGATACCCCAGACGCACCGCAGGGGCACGATCGGGGCTCCAAAGCCCCGGCATGCTTGACCCCAACGCGCCGCCTCTCGATACTCAACCGCCCCGATCCGATCGGCGCCAGCCACAGCCGCAGAGCCCTACTCCGAGGACGCCCCTTTGTTGACCCCAACCCGCAAGACCAGCCCCGCCCGCCTCGCCCTCGCAGGCTCCATCGCGCTCGCTATCGCCGCAGGCCTCACCGCCTGCTCGTCCTCATCTTCGGGCAGGGCCGACGAGCCAGCCGCCAATCCCTCCAATGGCGCCGGCAGCATCGCCGCGTCTTCCATCGGGGCCGTCGATCGCACACCCGAGCACGAGGCCTTCGCCAAAATCGGCTACCGCTTCGAATGGCGCGGCTTCCCCTTCTACGGATCCAACCTCAACGTCCAGTTCGTTGATATCTTCGGCGACACCATCGTCGTCCAGGACGACGCCGCAACCATCACCGCGATGGACCCCATCAGCGGACGCAACAAGTGGAGCACCCGCCTCGCCGGCGACCTGACCCGGTTCGTCGGAAGCGCCCGCTTCGACAAGACGCTCCTGTGCGCAAGCGACACCAGCCTCTACCTCGTTGACATCCGCACCGGAACCATCAAAGACAAACACCGCCTCGCTGTGGTTGTCAACACACCGCCCGTCGTCGACGGAAACATGGCCATCTTCGGCAGCGCCAGCGGCGAACTGCTCGGACACAACCTCCTCAGCGGCTACAAGCAGTGGGGCTACCTCCTCAACGGCTCCATCACCGCCAAACCCGTCAGCGTTGGAGGCGGCATCGGCGCCGTCAGCCAGGGCGGTGATGTCATCATCGTCGATTCCCGGAACGGAAAATCCAGAGGCCGCGCCCTCATCTTCGAAGGCCTCTCCAACAACCCGGTCGCAGGCGCTGACACGCTCTACGTCGCAAGCCGCGATCAATCCGTCTACGCCTACGAAGCGGTCTCCGGTCGCCGGATCTGGCGCCACCGCACATCAACCCCCATCACCGACCAGCCCGCCGTCCACAACGGCCGTCTCTACGTCGCGCTCCCCGGTGAAGGCCTCACCGCATTCAACGGCGCCACCGGCGAGATCATCTGGACCGTCCAGGGCGTCAAGGGTGAGCCGATCGGCATCCGCGATGGACGCCTCTTCGTCTGGGATGGCTCAACAGCGACCATCATCGACGACCATCGAGGCGACGTCATCGAGTCCACCATGATCCCAGGGCTCAAAGCCCTGAAGATGACCAGCTTCGTCGATGGCGATCTCTACGCCGTCACCCCCGCCGGATCCGTCGCCAAATACACCGCGATCGACTAACACCGAACCGCCAGGAAGCCCCTCCGTGCCAGACCTCGTCCCCGTCAAGAGGGCGCTCCTTTCGGTCAGCGACAAGACCAACCTGGTCCCCTTCGCAAACGCGCTGACCGAACGAGGCATCGAAATCATCTCAACCGGCGGGACCGCACGCGCGCTCAAAGACGCAGGCGTGCATGTCATACCAGTCCACGAGGTCACCGGATCACCCGAGATCCTCTCGGGCCGAGTCAAAACGCTCCATCCCAAAATCCACGGCGCCATCCTCGCCCGCCGCGACGACACCGATCACCAGGCACAACTCGAAGAGCACTCGATCACCCCGATCGACCTCGTCTGCGTCAACCTCTACCCCTTCGAGCAGACCGTCGCGCAGCCAGACGTCACCCGCGCCGAAGCCGTCGAACAGATCGACATCGGCGGCCCCTGCATGCTCCGCGCCGCCGCCAAAAACGCGGACACAACAACGGTCATCTCCGACCCACAGCAATACGCCTATGTGCTCGACGATCTCGAAAGCAACAACGGCGCCACATCCATCGGATTACGACTCCGCCTCGCCAAAGACGCGTTCGTGCGCACAAGCAAATACGACAACGCCATCGTCGATTACCTGACCGACAAAAACAGCGAAAAACTGCCGCAACAGTTCCACGTGGAACACACCAAACTCGCAGATCTCCGCTACGGCGAAAACCCACACAAGCAAGCCGCTCTCTACAAAAACCAATCTGAAACCAACGGCACGATCGTCGGCGCGAAACAACTCCACGGGAAACCGCTGAGTTACAACAACATCGCCGACGCCGCCGCCGCGCTCGAACTCGTCCGCGATCTCAAGAACACCCGCCCCGAATCAATCCCGGCTGCCGTCATCAAGCACGCCAACGCCTGCGGCGCCGCGGTCGCGCCGACCGCGGCCAAAGCAATCAACGCCGCACTCATGGGCGATCCCCTCGCCGCCTTCGGCGGCATCCTTGCGATCGCCGGCGCTGTCGATGCCGAGTCCGCGGAGCGTTGCTGCGCAGAGGGTGTGTTTCTCGAAGTCATCGCCGCGGAATCGTTCGATGCTGATGCGCTGGGAACCTTGACCGAACGCTGGAAAAACATCCGGCTGCTCGCGGTCGGCGCGGAATCGGAATCGAAGCCGCAAGTTCAATTCAAATCAATCCCCGGCGGGATGCTGGCGCAGGAAGTGGATTCGGCGCCGATCGAGCCCGGGCAATGGACGCTGGAGGCCGGCGGATCGATCAGCGATGCGCGGCGCGCCGATGCTTCGGTGGTTTGGACGGTTGTGAAGCACCTGAAATCCAACGCGGTGTGCATCGGTGGACGCAGCGAAGAGGACGGCGTTGTTTCGATCTTCGGTGTCGGCGCCGGGCTGGTTGATCGTGTCTCCGCGGCGCGGCTTGCTACCGAGAAAGCCGGCGATCGGGCGAGGGGCGCGATCGCGGCGAGCGATGCGTTTTTCCCGTTCCCTGATGGCCCGCAGCTGCTCATCGATGCGGGTGTTGATTGCATCGTGCATCCCGGCGGGAGCAAGCGGGACGGCGATACATTTGATCTGTGCGACGCCAGTGGGGCGGCCTGCCTGACCACCGGTGTCCGGCATTTTCGGCACTAGCACCACAACAGGGCGTGCTTCGTCCGGTATCCACGCGATTTGGCGAACCCAACGGCGTCTTTCGCCGAAGTATAAGCAACGCCGTTGATCTGTTGACGCTGCGCTGGTAGCGTTGTAGTGAGCATCGGCGGAAACATGCCCGTAATCCTCAGTGGTGACGGGGCATCCAGCCAGCGGAGGTCGGTTTGTCCAGACGCCGCAGCAAAGCCAGGATCACACGCACGGCCAAGCGGTCGGGCGGTGAGTCCGCGCCGACACACCCAGCGATGGCGCCGCCCGTTAGCGGGCTCAGCGCCAAGGTCCTCGTCCTGAACAAGCATTACCTCGCGGTGCGCGTCACGAGCGCACGCCGGGCGTTTATTCTGCTCTCTCGCGGGATGGCGGAGGTCATCCATGTTGATGAGGGTCGGTACAACAACTTTGACTTTGAATCGTGGACCGAGATCAGCGAGCTCCAGCAGGAGTACGAGCGCGATGCGCACGACTGGGTGAAGACCGTCCGGTTCGATATTGCGGTTCCCAAGATCATCCGGCTGGTCGGGTACGACAAGCTGCCGCAGCAGTCGGTAAAACTGAACCGGCGGAACCTGTTTGCGCGTGACGCGAACAAGTGCCAGTACTGCGGGGATGCGTTCCCGACGAGCGAGCTGACGATTGATCATGTCAAGCCGCGTGCGCAGGGCGGCGGTGAGTCGTGGACCAATCTGGTGTGTGCCTGTGTCCCGTGCAATGCGCGCAAGGGTGGCCGGACCCCGGAACAGGCGAGCATGCGGCTGAAGAAGAAGCCGGTGCGGCCGAAACGGAACCCGCTGATCGCGCTGCGGCTCGGGCAGGACAAGTATGCATCGTGGAAGGCGTTCCTGACGGATGCGTACTGGTCGGTCGAGCTGCGCTGATTGTGCGGGTTGTATCGGCGCGAGGGTATGTCGCGTCTGGATAACGTCTGTGCGCATCAACGCGCCCCATCGAGAGATCAACAAGGCTGGCCGATGAGTCGTGCATGGATATCCGTGCGCTCACCACCGGTCTGCTGGCAATGCTGCTGAGCTGCGCCTCCGCTGGTGCGCACGCCCAGGGTCTCGGTGGCGAGGTCCGGGCGATCGAGGGCGAGGGCGTCCTGCTCACCCCGGTTCGTGCGGCGGCGTTGGATTCAACAATGAAGATTCGCGGCGCCTGGGTGGATTACGCGGAGGCGGTCGCGCTCAGGGGCGGGCAGTCCTGCGATCAGGCGCTGGCGTACGACTCGTACCAGTTCGATTCGGCGGGAGAAGCGGTCGGCGCTGACGTCGATTGCGGGTTGCCCGAGCCTTACGTCCGGTTCCTGCTGAATGCCGACACGTGCCACATGCGCACGGCGGATGATTTCACGCTCGAGCCTTCGCTTGCGGGCAACGACATCACCCGGATCGCCGGCGCGTTTTATTGGTTCGGCGACGGGACCAACCCGGAGCAGTGCTACATCGTGATCCAGGTGTGGGAGACGATCGACTCGACGTGCAACGGTCCGGCGCTGGATGGGTTCCTCGGCGCGGTCGTGGTTGACATGGGTGTGCTCGACGCGGACACGGGGATCTA
>JAJDDA010000118.1 GCA_029260535.1 Phycisphaerales bacterium
AACGGCCGCGCCGCGAAGGCCTCCACCTCACTCAGACTCGGCGATGTCGTCGAGGTCGTGATCCCACCGCCACCGGCGAAAGAGATCCAGCCGGAAGAAATCCCGCTTGAAGTCTTGTACGAAGACGAGCAGATCATCGTCATCAACAAGCAGGCGGACATCATCGTGCACCCGGCGCGGAGCCACCTCGGGGGAACGATGCTCAACGCGCTCGCTTGGCATTTCCTCAATGAGTCGAGTTCGGGGGGCGCCCTCTCGAATGTCGGCGCCGAACTCGCGCGGCCGGGCGTCGTTCACCGCCTCGATCGGCACACCACCGGCGTGATCATCTTCGCCAAAGACGAAGAGGCGCACTGGCGCCTCGGCAGGCAGTTCGAGCAGCGGACCACCGACAAACGTTACCTCGCGCTCGTGCAAGGGGAGGTCGAGCCGGTTGCTGATTTGATCGACGCACCGCTGGGACCCCACCCCAGCTCCGCCAAGGGACTCCGCGAGAAGTACGTCGTCCGGTACGATGAGATGGGCAAGGCGTCGCTGACGCTCTACCGCGTGCGTGAGCGGTTCGAGGGGTACTCGCTCGTCGAGCTGGAACTCAAGACCGGCAGGACGCACCAGATCCGGATCCACATGACCCACCTGGGCTATCCCCTCGTCGGCGATGACATGTATTCCGGCAAGCCCGCGACGAGCGCCAGGCTCGGCAAGGACAAACCAGCGAGGCTCGCGATCGAAGCCGAGATCGGCTCCGAGATCATCATGGATCGGCAGGCGCTCCACGCGACGACGCTGACCATTGATCACCCCAAAACCGGGGAGCGGATGACCTTCCAGGCCCCGGTCCCGCCGGATCTTGCACGCCTGGTCGATCTACTCCGCCGGTACCGACCCGGCGAAGGGCCGCTCTCTCCGGCGGGTTCGACCGTCGATCTCGCAGCGGTGATCCCTGATTCTGGCAATAGTGGAACCGAAGCGACTGGCTGAGCCGATAACTCCTGTGGCGGACACCGGCCTTTGTCGGCGCCGCTTTCGATAGAGCAGGAGGCACGCGATGCGCACGAACACACGACCAATCCAACTGATCCGCAACAGCCTGAGGCCGATGGTGGGGGTGCTCGCCGCTGCGGCGTTGTGCGGCTGTGCGGCAACCGGCGAGAAGACCGGGACGACATCTCGTGGAGCCGAAGCGTCGAGCCCGGATGCTGGCGTGGTCGGGCAGTGGATCGTCACGCTCGATCGCGGCTCCGACGGCCTTCCCCAATCCACCCTGACGATGCTCAAACTCCCGATCCCCGACGTCGCCTCCGGTGATGATGCGCACGTCGAGGTCAAGCAAGGCTCGATCCCCTGCGAAGGGGTCGGCAGCGGCGGTGTTCTGAAACTCAGCCCTGACGGCGCCTGGGCGCTCGTGCCCATCGGCGCCAACAGCGGGGTGCTCCAGCTCGTCTACCTCGCCGGACCAGAGCCCTCGGTCATCGACACGATCGATTTCAATACCCAGGTCGGCAAGGTTTCGTGGCGCCGGGACAACACGCTTGTCGCCGTGGCGCTCCCCGAGAACGAGCAGATCGCGATCATCCCGATCAGTGGGACCGGCTTCGGCGAACCGACCGAGTGGCCGATGCCCGGAGTGAAACCGACCGCGGTCGAGTGGAGCCCCTCGGGTCGTCGCCTCGCGGTGATCGCCGAGGGTGTGATCCCGGTCGGGTTCTTTACCGTTCGCGGTGAGGGGGGAGAATCGCTCGGGCTGCGACGCATCAGCGTCGATTTCTCCGCGCTCCCCATCGAGGGAGTCTCGCTCAAGAACGGGCATTGGACCCCCAACGAGCGGGCGCTGATCGTTTACGGATCCTCATTTGGCGCTAGCACCGCAGACAATCCTGCGGCGGTCTCCATCGTTTCCTTTGATGAAGAAGAAGGCGGCCGATGGCTCGGCGGATTCAACATCGCAGGCGCCGCTACGGCGAGCGCGCTGAGCCCCGAGGGCGATCTGCTCGCGGTGGTGACGGTTGATTTCAATCTGGGCGTCGGCGGGGCGATCTCGCTCTTCCGCGTGGACCCGGCGACCGGCGCGATGGAAGTCGCCGACCAGGTCGCCGTTGATGGACCGCCGTCCTCGATCGCGTTCGACCGCGCTGGATCAACGCTGCTGACCACCGACTTCGAGCGCAACCTGATCCAGATCTGGCGCATTGATCAATCTGGAAGAGATCCGCAATTGGTTGATTCGGGGCTGGAAGTCGAGACCGGGATTGCGCCGCACGCGGTTGCTGTCGCGCCCTGAATCTCGATTAGTGCTCGATCGCGGCTTCGGTTGACAGGTCGCTGTAGCTGACGCTGATCGCTTCGCCGAGCGCGATACGCATCTGGTTGCGGACCGCCTCGACCAGTTGCCTGCACTTGCCCGCGTTCTGCTTGGGGCTGACGAGCGCTTCGAGTTCGATGAACCAGCCGAGCCGGTCGACCATGTCGACGTGCACGCGCACCGAACCGGTGATCCAAAGCTCGCGTCGCTTGCGGACCTGCGTCCACACCGGGATCTCGCGTGTGCCGAACCGGTTGTGCGCTTCATCTTCGGAATAGACCGTGAACCTGCAGACGCGCGCCTGCGGAGAATCGTCCCGGTGGTAGGCGATCCACTCGGTCGGCTCGCCCTCGATCACGCGCTGGATCAGCCGTCCCGAGCTGAGCCGGTAGCACGAGTCCACCTGGAATGTCGTCCCGACGTTGATCGCGCGGAGACCGCGCAGCGCCGCGATGGCCAGTTCGGGGTCTCTCAACTCGTGCTTGATCTCAACGCTCCGCATCGATCCTTCAATCGGCTGGATCGGTCTGCGAATTCAGGGGCGAGAATCCTTGGGGAGAGCACTGATCAGGGCGGATTCGTCCCAGATCTCGACTCCCAGGCTCTCCGCCTTGGTGAGCTTTGATCCTGCTGATTCCCCGGCGATCAGCAGGTCCGTTTTCGCGGAGACCGAGCCGGTGACTTTCGCGCCGAGACCCTGGAGGATCATCTTGAGATCCTCGCGTTTGAAGTGCTCGAGCGTCCCGGTCAGGACGATCGATTTGCCTGCGAATTCGTTCTCGCCAGCGGTCGGCGCCGAGGCTTCCTTCGAGGTCAGGTCCACGCCGAGCTTCGCGAGCGATTCAAAGGTCGATCGCCCGGCGTCGCTGCACAGGTAATCGTGCAGCACCCTGGCGCGCACCGGACCGAACCCCTCGATGGATTCAAGATCTTCCATCGTCGCGGCGCTGAGCGCCTCGATACCGTCGTAGCGCATCGCGAGAAGCCTCGCGTTTGCAGAGCCGATGTGCCGGATGCCGAGCGAGCCGAGCAATCGTGAGAGCCCCCGACCCTTGGAAGCCTCGATACCCGCGAGAAGATTGTCCGCCTTCTTCTCGCCCATCCGGTCGAGCGTCACGAGCGTCTCGCGGTGCTCGGATAGGCGGAAGACATCCGCGAAGCGTTCGAGCGGGATGTCGGACCCGTCGCGGATGACATCGATGGTTTTCTCGCCGAGCCCGTCGATGTCCATCTGCTTTCGCCCGGCGAACCAGATCAGCTTCTCGCGGATCTGCGCGGGGCACTCGGGATTGATGCACCGGCGCCCGGTCTCTTCGATCGAATCGTGGATCTCATCGGATTCGAGCGACTCCGGCTCGATCTCGATCGGTCCGCCGCACGCGGGGCACTCGGTGGGGGCCTTGATTTTCTTTGAGCCCTTCTTCCGGTCCTTGAGCACCGGCGCGATGACCTGCGGGATGATCTCGCCGGCTTTTTCGACGATCACCGTGTCTCCGAGACGCAAATCCTTGCGGCGGATCTCCCCCATGTTGTGCAGGGTCGCGTGTGTGACGGTCGTCCCGGCGAGCAGCACCGGCTCCATCGTCGCCCTGGGTGTGATGCGTCCGGTCTTGCCGACCTGGAAATTGACACCAAGCAGTTTGGTTTCTTTGCGCTCCGCCGGGTACTTGAACGCGATGCACCAGCGCGGCGATTTCGATGTATGCCCGAGCCTGCGCTGCTCGGGGATCGAGTTGATCCGCACGACCGCGCCATCGATGGGGTACGTGTGCTTCCGCGAATCGGTGTGGATCTTCGCAATCGCGGCGAGGATCGCGTCGACATCCTCGCACAGGGTCGCATCGCTGCTGACAGGGACTCCGGCGCGACCGAGCAACGCGAGGTACTCGGTGTAAGCGTCGATCGAATCCGATGGCTCAATGACACCCATTCCGTGCGCGATGAACGCGACGCCGCGTTCCTGGACAACGCTCGGTTCGCGCTGTTTCAGGGTTCCCGCACATGCGTTGCGGGGGTTCATGAACAGCTCTTCACCCTCGGCTTCCCGCTTTTCGTTGATTGCTTCGAACGCCTTGATCGGCAGGTACGCCTCGCCGCGGATCTCGAGCACCTTCGGGATCTCGGAGGCGATCTCAAGCACGAGCGGGATCGACCGGATCGCGCGTGCATTCGGTGTTATGTCGTCTCCTCGCTGGCCATCGCCTCTCGTGACGGCGCGGATCAGCTTGCCGTCCTCATAGCGGAGCGAGAGCGCGACCCCGTCCACCTTGGGATCGACGACCGCCTTGAACGGGAACCTTGCTTGTTCGCCCTTCTCGAGCGCCTCGCTGACCATCGCTCGACCGGCGTCCTCGCGTCCTTTCTTGGTCGTCGGAGCGTCGGCATCGCCGAAGAGCGTCCCTGTGTCGCCATCGACCAGCGCATCGCGCTGAACGAGAACAGACCGGAACCCAGGATCGATCTCCTGCCAGGTCCGCTTCGCCCAGGCGATGACCTCGTCGTCGCTGTAGGTGTTGTCGACGCTGAGCATCGGCATCGCGTGCTCGACGGTCTCGAATCCTTCGATCGGTTCTTCCCAGAGACGCTTGGTGGGGCTGTTGGGATCGTCGAGTTCGGGGTGGTCCTGTTCGAGTACGACCAGCTCCGCGAGGAGCACGTCGTACTCGGAATCGGGCATGAACGGATCGGCGGCGCTGTACGCGCGGTTGGCGCGTCTGAGCAGTTCCCGGAGTTCCTCGATGCGCCGCTTCGCGTTCATCGCACAAGGGTATCGCGCACGCGGTATGCTGGCCTTCGTTCGGCGTAATCACGGGTTGTTCGGTTTCACGCAATGCGGAGCGATCGCCACCATGACGGCGCAGGTTATCGATGGCAGGGCCCTGGCCACGCGATTCCGAGAGGATGTCGCTCGGTGTGTCGGTGCGCTCAAGCAGGAAGGCCGCCCGGTCCGGCTCGACGCGGTCATCGCCGCCGAGCCCGGAGGTTCGGGGCGTCTGTACGCCGATAACCAGGGCAAGGGGTGCGAGGAACTCGGGATCGAGTACCGCCTCCACGAGCTCGCGTCCGACTCGGATACCGACGCGATCCTCGATCAGATCAGGAAACTCAACGCCGACCCCCTGGTGACTGCGATGATGGTGCACCTGCCGCTCCCGGACGGTGTGGACACGTTTACGATCCAGAGCGCGATCGCTCCTGAAAAGGACGTCGAGGGCGTGAACCCGGTGAATATCGGGAACATCGTCTACGGGCGATCCTCGCTCGTTCCGTGCACGGCGCTCGCCGCGGTGAAAGTGATCGAGTCCACCGGGATCGAGCTTCGGGGCAAGGTCTGCGTGATCGTCGGAGCCTCCAATATTGTCGGTAAGCCCTTGGCGGTGCTGCTGATGCGTGCCGAGGCGACGGTGGTTTCCTGCAATGTCTTCACCGATGACAAGTGCTCGTTCACCTGCAATGCGGACGTGATCATCGCGGCCGCCGGGGTCCCGGGGCTGATCACCTCTGAGATGGTCAGGGAGGGGGCCGTGGTCGTGGATGTCGGGACGACGAGGGTCACCGATGCACAGACGGGGAAGACCCGAACCGTTGGGGATGTCGATTTCGAGGGCGTCAGCGAGGTGGCAGGCTGGATCACGCCGGTCCCTGGTGGAGTTGGACCGGTAACGGTCGCGATGCTGCTCACAAACGTGGTGGAGGCGGCCCAGCGTTGACGTGGTGGACCCGATGGTCTTGAATAGGCCGCTCACCCTGTAAGGCTGGATGTCCCCAGCAGACCGCAGGGCAGGAATACCGAGCGAAGGATTCGCAATGCTCACGATCGGATTGAATACGACAACACTGGCGCTCGGGATGCCCGGCCCGGTGGAACTGCTGATCATCCTCGCGATCGGTCTGCTGATCTTCGGCCGGCGCCTCCCCGAGGTCGGGCGGAGCCTGGGCAAGAGCATCGTCGAATTCAAACGCGGCGTCCGGGACATCCAGAGCGAGATCGAAGAAGAATCCGCCAAGCCTGCGACCGAAGCCGCCGCACCAGCTCAGATCGATGCGCAGGAGCGCGTGCAGACACAGGGCTCGAAGATCGTCGACGCCGAGCCGATCGCTGAAGAGGTCAAGCGCGAAGGCGGTTCGACGGCTCCCGAATCTGCATAATCCATCCGTTGCGAAGCTCAAACCTGGAAATAGCTTCAATCTCAGCATGCGATGGCGTACATTGAGATTGATGTCTCGTCCAACACTAGCTCTGCCGATCCTTCGATCGATCGCGTTCACGCTCCGGGTGATCCCGGTCCCGATGCGCCACGACCGGGTCTCGCACTACCTCATGCATTTCTTTCGGATGCAGCGGTACGACGAGCCGGTCAGCGCGAGGCTCCGGTCAGGGGCGCGGCTCAGCGTCCACCTGAACGACTACAACGGGCGGATGCTGTTCTTCTTCGGGACCGTCGATCCGAGGGTGATCGGGACGTGCCGGGCGCTGGTGCAGCCCGGGGATATCTTCCTTGATATCGGCGCCAACCATGGCGCGGTAGGGCTGCTCTGCGCCGACAAAATCGGGACGCAGGGCGCCGTTCATTTCGTTGAGCCGCAGCCCGAGTTGTGCGGGACGATCCGCGCTGCGACGGAATCGGTCCCGTGCTCGACCACCGTCCACCAGATCGGGTTGCTCGACGAAGAGGGCGAATTCGATCTGTGCCTCGCAAAGCGGCACACCGGCGCTGCGAGTCTGGTGGATCAGCCCCGGACGAGCGATGGGACCACGATCCGTGTCCGGGTCCGTGAGATCGATTCGTTCCTCGACGAAACCGTGGGTGCGAAGCCGTTCGGCGCGAAGGTTGATGTCGAGGGCGCCGAAAACCAGATCCTGCCACAGATCATCGGTCGTGCAGGGTTGCGGTTCCTGGTCTTCGAGTGCAACCGGGAATCGACGAGGGCGTTCGTGGATGAGACCTTCCTGCAACATCCGGAGCGGCGCGCCGCGTCGATCTTCGGGTTGGTCAAGGGGCCGGTCAAGGTTCGGCTCCGTTCGGTTGGGAACGCCGACGAGTTGGCCGCGTACGACGATCTTGTCGTTGTGTTCGGCAAGTGCAAGATCGACCGGGATCGATCGATGACACCCGAAGCCATGGCGCGGAGCATCGACTGAAGCCCAGTAGATATTTCGGGATCATTTAACACACCGCAACTGCAAACCGTCCGCAGCGTCGCGCAGGATCAACGCGCTCAGCGGGTCCGGCTTGGCGCTCGTGGTCAGGCAGTTGTGCAGGAGCGTCTCGGCGTACAGGCGTGCGTCGAGCCCTTCGTTGGATTCCGGATCGCGATTCCAGAGATCGAGGAAGACCTGGATTGCCCAAGGGTGGTTCGTCGCGTTGTCCGGTTGCGTGTTGCGCAGGTGCCACCTTGCGGCATCCAGAGCCCGGGTGCGCCAGTGTGGTTGATCCCGGATCTGTGACAGGCGCCACAGCGCGTGCAGGGCGCCGAGCTCGCGTTCGGTCCAGAGTTCGATCGCCTGCTCCTCGGTGTGTGGATGGATCGGGCCTTCCGGAGCGATTTGAGCATTGATCGAGCCGGTCGAGATCGAATCATCGACGGCGGCGCTCCAGAGCGATTCATCGATCCCTTCTCGAGCCGGGGCGGCAGGGACATCGATCCCCATGAGCCGGAGGAAAGCGATCGGCCCGACCCGATGCTCGAATGATGAGGTCTCGCCGGCGAGCGATGCGGTCGCGCGGAGGGCGTTGATCCAGTCCCCGATCGACGGTTGGTTGCGTTTGACGGTGTTCATCCGGTTTTCCTGAATGGTGCGCGATGGGAATCGGGTCGGGGGACGCCGAAGACCGTATTATGGATTGCTCAGCATTGTCCACACATCTTTTTCCGGAGCGATTCATGCCTCTCAACGCGGTTGTTGATCATCTCAAGTCCACCGAATCGGCGCAGCTCGACAGGCTGTGCGATTGGCTGAAGATCCCGAGCATCAGCACGGACAAAGCCTACTCCGATGATGTCCGCACCGCGGCCCAGTGGGCCGTCGATCGCTTGCAGGAGATCGGCATCGACGCGGTGCTGCGCGAAACCGGGACCGCGAGCGAGCCTGGGCATCCGATCGTTTTCGCGGAGCATCAGGGCTCGGCGGATTACAAGGGCCCGCACGTGCTCTTCTACGGGCATTACGACGTGCAGCCGGTGGACCCGCTGGACCTGTGGTCGTCGCCGCCCTTCGAGCCGGTGGTCAGCAAAGATCAGATCACGGCGCGCGGCGCCTGCGATGACAAGGGGCAGGTCGCGTCGTTCCTGGAATCGCTCCGCGCGTGGAAGGAAGCGACCGGCGAGGTCCCGATCCGCCTGACGATCCTGATCGAGGGCGAGGAAGAATCGGGGAGCGTCAATCTCGAACGGTTCCTCGAAGAGAACAAGGCGCAGCTCGGCGCCGCCGATTTCTGCCTGATTAGTGACACCGGGATGCTTGGTCCAGATGATCCCGCGATTACCTACGGCGTCCGAGGGTTGGCGTACACCGAAGTCACCCTGCACGGGCCGGCGATGGACCTGCACTCGGGGCTGTGGGGAGGCCGGGTCCCGAACCCGATCAATGAATTGACCAAGGTCCTGTCGCAGATCTGGGACGCGGACCGCAAGGTCGTGCTCCCCGGGTTCTACGAAGGTGTGCGCGAGCTGAGCGCCGCCGAGCGGAAGGCATGGTCGGAGCTCGACTTTGACCAGATCGCTGAGCTGAAGAAGATCGGCATGGGTCCCGAGGCGGATGTCGGCGAGGCCGGCTTTACCGCGATGGAACGCGAGTGGGCGCGACCCACGTGCGACATCAACGGGATCTGGGGCGGCTACCAGGGCGAGGGCGCCAAGACGGTCATCGCATCGCACGCGAGCGCGAAGGTGAGCTTCCGCCTCGTCGACGATCAGGACCCGGAGCGGGTCACGCAGATCTTCAAATCGTGGCTCGAAGAGCGCACACCCCCAGGATGCCGTTGGGAGTTCATCTCGCACAGCGGCGGACCACCGGCGACGGCGCACACGGATTCGCCCTACCTCGCGGCGGCGAGCAGGGCGCTCGAGACGGCGTCGGGCAAGCACGCGGCGCTGATCAAGTCCGGCGGATCGATCCCGGTTGTTGGCCTGTTCAAATCAGTCTGTTCGCTCGAAACCGTGCTGATGGGGTTCGGGCTCTCGGATGATCGCGTCCATTCACCCAACGAAAAGTTCGACATCAAGTGCTTCAACCTTGGCGCCAGGGCGCACGCGAGCCTGATCAACGAATTGACCCGGATGGGCTAAGCCTTGATTGATTTAATCTGGTGATCGCAGTCAGACCGTCATGAACGGCTCTTCGCCTTCGGTATCGGCGCTGCTTTCGCTGGTGTCGGCGTGGCTGCCGATGTTCCGCGCCGAGACCCGTCGGTCGAATTCGATCCGCATCCGCCTCGCCTCGACCTTGATGTCGTGAAGGTTGGTTTCATCGCGGAGGCACGCGGCACAGATGTAGAACACACCGAGAACGCAGGCCCAGGTGGCCAGGAGCATGCCGAACGTGAATAGCAATTGTGAGTCCATATCACATGATGCATCGGGCTCTGGGCAACGGATCTGAAGCGTGTGTGTAGAATCCCCTGGTGCGATCTTCTTGCAAATCCCGATTGGCCCCGCTGGCGCTCCTCCTGAGGGGCTTGGCGATTGGACTGGTTTGCATCGCGATGGCGATCTTCGCCCCGGTTCCCGCGATGGGGCAGTCAGGCGATGCCGGCTCCCAGCAAGGGATGGTGGCGATCAACGTCGAGTCTTTCGGCGTCGGGAACGTCGTCCGCCCCGGTTCCTGGATGGGTGTCCGGCTGGGGCTGACCGATCACGGCGCCCGCGTCCGCGATGTGCTCGTCCGCATGGAGCGGCAGGACGCCGACGGGGATATCCAATCGATCCAGCAGGTCGTCGCGTTAGCGCCAGGCGCGACGCGCGGCGTGTGGATGTACGCGAGGCTGCCCTTCGCCGCGTCTAGGGCGGGTGTGGCGTACGACGTGATCGTTGAGCCGATCGACGACAACGACGGCGCCCCGGTCAGCACCGGCGCGGACCCGATCGGGACCGCGCGGATCGCGGCCGCCGGTGAGTTCGCGATGGCCGACTCGATCATCGCCGTTGTGGGCCGGCGCAGCATGAGCCTTGAGCAGTACGCGGTGGAGTACCAGCCCGGGGGAGGGATCTCGGGAACGCTGCACAACCTGACGCGCACGATCTCGGGACTCCGCCCGATCGATCTGCCGGATTCCTGGATGGGGCTTGATCAGTTCGACGCGATCGTCTGGTCCGATGGCGATCCGTCGGCGCTGCTGCCCTCGCAGATCCGCGCGATCGAGGACTGGGTCCGCGGTGGGGGGCGCCTCATCGTTGTCCTCAGCGCGAGCAGCGCCGACTGGACCAACCCCAGGGCGAACCCGCTCATCGGGATCACACCTGAAACCCTTGTCCAGCGGATCGATGGATCTGATCTTGAGCCGGCGCGCTCGCTGCTGACTCTGGACTCAAGCAAGGCGCCGATGCCAGGCAGGAGTGACGCGGTGATGCCGATGCCGCACGACGAGACACTCCATGTTTTTCGCCCGCTCGCGGATAGCCCTGACACCGTGGCGCTGCTCAAGGACAAGCGGAACCGGAACGTCGCGGTGCGACGAACCGTCGGTTGCGGCGAGGTGACGCTCGTCGGGATCGACCTGAGTTCACCGGGGCTCGCCGGTTTGCTCGATTCAGAGGCGTTCTGGCACCGGGTGCTTGGGCGACGCGGCGACCTCTTCACGATGGCGGAGATGGACGAGCTGCGCAAGAGCGAGGACGCGGTCAATTTCTTACACCCTGAGGGTGTATGGCTCGACCAGGTGATCGCCGGGAGCATCAACAAGATCGGCAGGGCCGGTGTCGGTGTGCTGCTCGGGTTGATCGTCTTCGGTGTGTACCTGCTGCTCGCCGGGCCGGTCTCGTTCGCGGTGCTCGGGAAACTCGGCAAGCGCGAGCATTCGTGGGTTGTCTTCCTCGCGATGGCGGGGGTCTTCACCGCGATCGCCTGGGGCGGCGCCACGGCGCTGCGACCGGCGAACGAGGACATCACTCACCTGACGCTGCTTGAGCACGTCTACCTGCAACCGACGCAGCGCGCCAAGGTGTGGTTCAGCGCGCTGCTCCCGACGTACGGCTCGCAGACGGTGTCGATCCCGATCGATCCGAGCGCGAGGCCGACGGAGTATGCAGCGCTGTCCAACTGGGACGACCCGGATAACTTCGGGCAGGGGAACTTCCCCGACTCGAGGGCCTACGCGGTGGATTCACGGAGGCCCGACTCGCTCCGCGTCCCGACGCGATCGACGGTCAAGCGGTTCGAGGCCGAATGGGTTGGAGGCCCCCGGTGGAGCATGATCCGGCCTGACCCCAACGATCCGATCCGCATCGATCCCAACGGCAAACTGCTCGGATCGCTCTCGCACGATCTCCCCGCGGCGCTCGATCGGGTCACGATCCTGCTCGTCCGGGGGCAGAAGCCGCTGACGAGCCGGAGGCTGGGTGGGCCATTGCTGGCCAACGCCTGGGCGCACCGGCTGACCGATACGTGGGAACCGGGGCAGGAACTGGACCTCGGCTCGCTCGGGACACCGAGCAGGGCGGAGCGGTACTTCGAGATCCTCGCGTCGAAGGAACGGACAAGTAATCTTGGTGTCGGTGGCAGCGCCACACCGGACGACCGGCTGGAGATGCTGCTGTGGCGCGACGTGATCGAGCCGCCATCGTGGAGTGATTCCAACACCGGGCAGTCGTTCGACAAAACGCTCCGGACCCGCTCGATGCACGGCTGGGAGGGCGGCCGGTGGATGACGCAGCCTTGCCTGATCATCGTGGGGATGGTCGACGAGGCCCCGAGCCCGGTCCCGATCGAAATCGATGGGCGGACACCGCCAACAATCGGCAAGACCGTGCTCCGGTGGGTGTACCCTCTCGGATCGAAGCCCCCGCTCATGGATCAGCAGCAACCGCTCGAGGAGACGAACTGAATGGCGATGATCGAGACGATCAACCTCACGAAGCGGTACGGGAACTTCGTGGCGCTCAACGGTCTCAACCTCGTGATCAACGAGGGTGACTGCTTCGGGTTCATCGGTCCCAACGGCGCCGGCAAAACGACCACCATCAAGATCCTCGCGACGCTGCTCAAGCCCTCGTCGGGGCAGGCCTCGATCGATGGGTTAACCGTGGGCTACCAGAACCGGCTGATCCGACCGATGATCGGGTACGTCCCGGATTTCATGGGCGCGTACGACGACATGGTCGTTGCGGAGTACCTCGAGTTCTTTGCCGCGTGCTACAACATCCACGGGCCCAAGCGCACGAAGATCGTCGGTGATGTGCTCGAGCTGACCGACCTGACGTACAAAGCGTCGAGCGATGTGAACTCGCTGAGCCGGGGGATGCAGCAACGGCTGAGTGTCGCGCGTGTGCTGCTGCACGATCCCAAGGTGCTGCTGATGGACGAGCCGGCGTCGGGGCTCGACCCCCGCGCCAGGATCGAGATGCGCGAGCTGCTCAAAGAACTCAAGCGCATGGGCAAAACCATCCTGATCTCCAGCCACATCCTGCACGAGCTGGCGGAGTTGTGTAACTCTGTCGGGATCATCGAGCGCGGCGACCTGCTGTATCAGGGGACCGTTGACGACGCGCTCCGCCGAGCCGGGATGGGCAAGGGGGTGCTCGTCGGAGTCGCCGAGCGCGTTGAAGAGGCTGCGAAGCTGCTCAAGGAAGTCCCCGGGATCCGTTCGATCGCGCTCGCGGAGCAGGGCGCCGGCAACGGTGTCGCGGCATCGATTACGACGAGCGGGCGCGTCCTGCGACTGGTGCTCGAAGAGGGCGCCCTGGCAGGTGTCTCCGACATCCCAAACCGGCTGGTCAATGGGGGATTCCGGATCACCCACTTCGCCGAAGAGCCGGTGAGCCTCGAGACCGCGTTCATGAAGCTGACCAAGGGCCTCGTGCAGTAGGGAATCCCAGCAACACGAGGGTGTCGATCCGGTATCCTTTCAGCGAACACGCCACGCCATCGGGGCGGGCGCTGTCGTTCAACCACAGCAGGCGCCACGAGTTGGCCGTACCGGGAGCGAACATGAAACGCAAAGCCTTCGCAGCAATCTCACTCACCGCCGTTTCGTCGGCCCTGCTCGCCATCGGGGGTTGCTCCTCGACGTGCACGCTGCCTTCATCTATGGGTAGTGGGTCTGGTGAATCGCTCGCGTACCAGTACCCCGATGCAAGAACAGTCGAACAGGTCGATGTCTTTCACGGCGTCGAGGTCGC
>JAJDDA010000119.1 GCA_029260535.1 Phycisphaerales bacterium
CGACCGGTTGGTTGCGCTGCGCGGCGATCCGAAGCACCCGACGACGAAGGGGCTGGTGTGCGCCAAGGCGTTGTTCCTGCCGAAGATCGTGCACTCGCCGGATCGGCTGCAGCACCCGATGGTGCGGAAGAACGGGCGGTACGAGCGGATCAGCTGGGACGATGCGATGGATCTGATGGCGGACAAGTTCGCTGATTCGATCAAGACGCACGGCGCTGACAGCGTGGCGTATTACGGCTCCGGGCAGGCGATGACGGAGGAGAGCTACCTCGCGAACCGCTTGTTCAAGGGCGGGATCGGGACGAACAACGTCGAGGGGAACCCTCGGCTTTGCATGGCGTCCGCGGTCGGCGGGTACGTTACGACGTTCGGCAAGGACGAGCCGATGGGGTGCTACGACGACATCTGGCACGCGAAGACGATCTTCCTTGTTGGATCGAACACGGCGGAGTGCCACCCGGTGATCTTTGATCAGATCCTGGCGCACAAGCAGGCGGATCGCGCGGTGAACATCATTGTGCTTGATCCGCGCAAGAGCCCTGTCGCGGCGTCGGCGACGCTGCACATGGACCCGATCCCGGGGTATGACCTTGCGGTGCTGCACTCGATGGCGCACTGCATCATCCGTGACGGGTACCACGACACGGGGTTCATCGACAAGAACGTGCAGTTCAAGATCGTCAAGGACGGCAAGCCGACGAAGGTCGGGTTTGATGGGTATGTTGAGTTCCTGGAGGATTTCACTCCGGAACGTGCGGAGATGACCTCGGGTGTTCCTGCGAGGAACATTGAGGAGGCGGCGCGGCTGTTTACGCATGGCCCGACGCTTTCGCTGTGGACGATGGGTCTGAACCAGCGGACGCGGGGTGTGTGGGCGAACAACCTGATGCACAACCTGCACCTGATCACGGGTCAGATCGGCAAGCCCGGCGCGACTCCGTTCTCGCTGACGGGGCAACCCAACGCGTGCGGCGGTGTCCGTGATACGGGGACGCTGTGCCACATCCTTCCTTATGGTCGCTCGGTGAAAAAAGCGGTGCACCGGAAGGAGATGGAGAAGCTTTGGGGCGCCGAGCCCGGGAAGATTAAGGACAAGCCCGGGCTGCACACGGTTGCGATGTTCCAGGCGCTGGGCAGGGATGAGATCAAGGCGATGCTGGTGCTGACGACGAACCCCGGGCATTCGATGCCGAACCTGCACGGCGTGCGGGAGGCGATCGGGAAGGAGCGTCCGAACAAGCCGTTTGTGGTCGTGATCGATGCGTACCCGACGCGGACGACGGAGATCGCGGATCTTGTGCTTCCTGCGGCGATGTGGTCGGAGAAATCGGGCGTGTTCGGGATGTCCGAGCGGCGGTACCAGTACCAGCCGACTCTGAAATCGGCGCCTGGTGAGGCTCGGTCGGACTTTGATGTGCTCGTTGACTTTGCCGGTCGTCTCGAGGATCGGGGCGTGGTGAAGCGCGGGTTTATCAAGGGCAAGATCATGACGACGGACGACATGTGGGACGAGATCCGGCTTGCTTCGAAGGGGACCCCTTACGACTTCATGGGGATCACCCGCGAGCGGCTCAAGAAGGAACGCGGTCTGCGGTGGCCCTGCCCGACGGAGGATCACCCTGGGACGGCGCGGCGGTTCGTCAAGGGCGACGATCCAAACCTGGACACCGGCAAGTACGCGGATCATTCGCTCAAGGATGGCGAAGTGAAGTTCTACGCGGCGCCTGATGAGAAGGCGATCGTGTGGCTGCGTCCGGCGCTTGGGCCGGCTGAACCGACCGATGCGGAGTACCCGTACATCCTCTCGACGGGTCGTGTGCTTGAGCACTGGCACTCCGGGACGATGACGATGAAGGCGGAGGAGCTCAAGCGGGCGTACCCCGAGGCGTTCATCGAGATCAACCCGAAGGACGCGAAGGACTTGAGTGTCCGCAGCGGCGACATGATCCGGATCACGTCGCGGCGGGGTGAGTCGATCATCAAGGCGCGGGTTGTTGATATGCCGCGGCCTGGGATGGTGTTTGTGCCGTGGTGCTGGTCGGACGAGAAGAGCCTGATCAACTACGTGACGATCGATGCGTTTGATCCGGGGTCGAAGCAGCCCGAGTTTAAGATCTGCGCTGTCAAACTGGCCAAGGCCTGAGCCCCTTAACAGAAAGGAGATTCCTGATGAAACGGAGATATCTGATCTGGGCCGGGGGTATTGGGACGGTGGCGGTGCTCGCGGCTTGCCAGTCGGGTTCGCCGGTTGCGAACGCGGAGCCTGAGCACACCCAGGACCCTGAGGCGAAGGCGCCTGCTGCCGTTGAGACGCAGCGCCCGATCATCGCGCAGCGTCGGGCGCCGGCTGTTGCTGGCGCGGTTGAGTTTGTCGATGTCGGCTTTGATGTCGGGCAGGGTGACATCCTGATCGATGAGGAGACCGGCTTTGCGATCGCGGCGTTCCCGCCGACGATTCCTGATCGGGAGTGGCACCGGGATGCGTGGCTCAAAGACGACTGCCTGAAGTGCCACGAGACGGGGGTGCAGGAAGCGCCCATGATCCGGCACCGCGGTCTGCCTGAGATCACGTACGCGTCGAAGTGCCGGAGCTGCCATGTGCTGATTCCGGGCAAGACCGAGATGGTCGGGCGGTACGAGGAGGAATCGGAGTTTGAGGATTACGCGTTCCCGCCGATGCTTCCGAACGACGTGAACCATGCCGGGGCGTGGAACACGGAGAACTGCCTGCTGTGTCATGAGTCTGGTGTCAAGGGCGCGCCGATCGTTGAGCATGTGACGCTGCCGGCGATTGCGCTCCAGGCGAAGTGCCGGACGTGTCATGTGCAGGTGCGGAGTGTCGATGCGCCATGGATGGATCGGTGATCATGAGGGAGGCTGTCTGTGACAGGTCAAGGGCCTGAACATGTGACTCCTGAACCGATTCATGGCGTGACTCGGCGCCAGGCCCTCGCGATGGGCGGGGGCCTGCTTGCGGGGTGTGGGCTGGGCGGGCTGTATCTCGGATTGGATTCTGTCGCGAGCGCGAGTTCGGGCGGTGTGCTGCGTCCTCCTGGCGCGCTGGATGAGCGGGCGTTCCTGTCGGCGTGCATCCGGTGCGGGCAGTGCGTTGATGCCTGCCCGTTCGGGACGCTGCGGCTGACGGACCTGACGGTCGGGCTCAAGAAGGTTGGGGCGCCGACTTTTGAGGCATCGGAAACGCCTTGTTATCTGTGCCAGGGGTATGACGAGTTGCTGTGCATCGAGGCATGCCCGACGCATGCGCTGGGGCCTGTTGCGGATCCTCGGGAGGTCCGGATCGGGCTTGCGGTGATCGATGAGGACATCTGTCTGGCGTACAACGGGGCGATGTGCCGTGCGTGCTGGCATGCGTGCCCTTATCCGGATGAGGCGATCAAGTACAACGAGATGTTGCGGCCGTTCGTTTGTGCGGAGGTCTGCACGGGGTGCGGGCTGTGCGAGTATGCGTGCCCTACCGAGACGAAGTCGGTCGTGATTGATGTGGATGCGGAGCGGGTGCATGGCGGGCACAGGCGGCGCGGATCGGGTAGGGGCAAGGGAAGGCAGGGGCGTGGATGATGACGCATCATCGTAAACCTGAGCATCCAGGGCATCATGCTCATGGGCCTGTGAAGCGCCCTTTGCTTCGGCGGTGGGCGCTGTGGCGGCGTGTGACGGCGGCGCTGTTTCTTGGGGCGCTGGTGTGCTCGCAGTTTGAGTGGTTCCCCTGGTTCGGAGGGTCAACTGCGGGAACAAGGCTCTTGGGGGTTGTGCCGTTTGTTGATCCGCTCGCGGCGCTCGAGGTGGCGCTGGCGACGCGGCATGTTGAGGCGACGGTGCTGATCGGCGCCGGGATCCTGATTGGCGCTGCGATGATTTTGGGGCCGGTGTTCTGCGGGTTTGTTTGTCCGATGGGTTTGGCGCTGGATCTGAATCAGGTGGTGCGGCGGGTGTTCCAGCGTGTTGTGTTTCGGAAGAAGGTGCGGACGGCGATGCCGACTCGGGTGCCGAACTCGGTTCGGTATGGGTTGTTGGGATTCTTTGTCGGGTTCGCGGCGCTGTATGGGCTGCCTTTGTTTCAGACGGTGTCGCCGATCAATCTGTTGAGCCGGGGGTTGGTGTTCGGGGTGTGGGGCGGGCTGGTGCTTGTTGGTGTGATCGTGGTTGTGGAGTGGTTTGTGCCTCGGCTGTGGTGTCGGGCGCTGTGCCCGCTTGGGGCGCTGTACTCGATCATCGGGCGGTGGGCGGTGCTTCGGGTTCGGATCGATCCGCACGAGGCGGGGAAGATCCGGTGCCAGCAGTGCCAGATCCGGTGCCCGATGGGGATCCCGATCATGCGGACGTACACGCTGGGCAAGGAATTGGCGGTGTGGGATCCGAGCTGCATCCGGTGTGGGGATTGCATCGATGTGTGCCCCCGGTCGGTGCTGGGGCTGCGGCTGACGCGGTTTCCGGAGAAGACCGAGGGTGAGGCGACTGGGGCGGTGGAGTTGACGGTGGGTGGGGGACAGTTGAACGGGGCGAGCAAGGCACGATCGGGCGGTACACTAGTTGACCCCCTTGATCACTCTCGGTCGGCATCGAGAGCGGAGACTGGGGGATCCTTATGACGTACTCACTTCCTGTTGTAGTTGAATCGGCGAACGCGGCGCCTGTGGTGCGCACGCTGACGCCCAGCGCGGGTGGTTTGAAGCAATCGCCAACGACGCTCGTCGACTCGTACGGGAGGACGATCCGGGACCTGCGGCTGAGCCTGACGGATCGGTGCAACTTCCGGTGCGTGTACTGCATGGACCCTGATGTGCGGTTCATGCGGAAGGTTGAGTTGCTGACCGATACAGAGATGCTCCGGCTGGTGAAGGTCTGCGTCGGGCTCGGTGTCCGGCGGGTCCGGCTGACCGGCGGGGAGCCGACGCTGCACCCGACGTTGACGGCGTTGATCCGGGATCTGCGCGATGCGGGTGTTGAAGATATCGCGATGACAACGAACGGGTCGGTGGCGACGCGGGAGGAATTGCGGGCGCTGAAGAATTCGGGGCTCGACCGGTTGAGTGTGAGCATCGACACGCTGCGGGAGGATCGCTTTACGCAGATCACGCGGTCGAGCACGGGTGTGGCGCGGGTGCTGCAGACGATCGCCGATGCGCGCGATGTTGGCTTGACTCCGGTGAAGGTGAACGTGGTGGTGATGCGGGGGTTCAACGACGATGAATTGGTCGATCTTGCGGGGCTTGCGCGCGAGTACGGGGTGGATGTGCGGCTGATCGAGTACATGCCTCTGGATTCGGGCAAGCGGTGGACGATGGAGAAGGTGGTCACTGCGGATGAGATGGTGGAGCGGATCTCGGCGGAGCACGAGCTGGCGCCGATCGGGCGCGAGCGGAAGCAGAGCCCTGCGACGGGGTACACGTTCGCGGATGGGAAACCAGGGCGGATCGGGGTGATCGCGTCGGTGAGCAAGCCGTTCTGCGGCGCGTGCTCGCGGCTGCGTGTGACGGCGGACGGGAAGGTGATGCCCTGCCTGTTCAGCCGGGACGAGTGGGACTTGCGGCCCTTGCTGCGGAGCGGCGCATCGGATGATGCGATCGCCGGGGCGCTGGCGGAGGCGACGTGGTCCAAGCAGGCGGGCGGACAGATTACAACGACGGATTACAGCGCCGAGAGCCGACCGATGTCGGCGATCGGTGGGTAGCGGAATGATTGAACCAAAGGACTCCATTGCATGAGCATCCCGAAGCCTTACCAGCAGATGAAAGAGAAGCACCCGGACTTGCTCAGCGCGTATGAGGCGCTCGGGGATGCGTGCGCGAAGGCGGGGCCTTTGGATGCGAAGACGGTGGCGATGATCAAATTAGCGATCTCGACGACCGCGGGGCTTGAGGGCGCGGCGCATTCGCATACGCGCAAGGCGCTTGAGGCTGGTTGTACCGCGGCGGAGCTTGAGCATGTCGTGCACCTGTGCACACCCACGATCGGGTTCCCGTCGATGATGCGCGGGCGGTCCTGGGTGACGGATGTCACTGAGAAATAGGGCGATTGGTGTCCACTGCTATGACTACATCGTTTGCGTTTGATTCGCCTGCGGCGGCGCTGGGGGCACTGCTTGGTCGTGTTGGGCCGGTTGGGACCGAGCGTGTTGCGCTGGATGACTCAAGTGGGCGTGTGCTGGCGGAGGACGTGCGTGCCGATCGGGCGAGCCCGGCTTGTGATGTGAGCGCGATGGACGGGTACGCGGTTCGGATCGCGGATCTGGCTTGCGGTTCGTTGGCTGTCGCCGGGGAGATCGCGATCGGGTCGGCGCCTCCTGCGATGCCGGGCGGTGCGGCGTTGCAGATCGTGACCGGGGCGCCTGTTCCCGATGGAGCGGAGGCGGTGATCAAGCGGGAGGATGTCGAGGAAACTCAAGGGCGGATCGGGGTTGGCGCTGGTGTTGCTGCGTCGGTGAAGCATGGGCAGAACATCCGGCGGATGGGTGAGAATCTCGAAGCCGGGGCGCTGGTTTGCAGCGGCGGGCGGGCAGTGACACCTGCGCTGGCCGGGTCGCTGGCGACGTTCGGGATGGTGGAGCCGAGCGTTTACAGAAAAGTTCGTGTCGGGGTGGTGATCACCGGGGATGAGGTGGTTGATCCGGGTGAGACGCCGAGCGTTTGGCGGCTGCGCGATTCGCACGGGAGTGTGCTGCGGTCGATGCTGCGGTCGCGGGAGTGGATCGAGCTTGGGTCGATGGAGCGTGTGCGCGATGATGCATCGGCGATTGAGGAGGCAGCGCGCGCGGCGTTGGAAGCTTGCGATGCGTTGATCCTCACCGGCGGGGTGTCGATGGGGGATCACGATCATGTGCCGGGGGTTGTTGAGCGGCTTGGTGCGGAGTTGGTGTTTCATCGGCTGCCGCAACGGCCGGGGAAGCCGGCGCTGGGCGCGGTTGGCGCTGGCGGCAAGCCGGTGTTTGGGTTGCCCGGGAATCCGCTGTCGGTGCTGGTGACGGCGCACCGGCTGGTCATGCCTGCGCTGGCGCGGCGTGGCGGGATTGTTGGTGGTTCGGCGACGACGCTGGTTCGTGTGACGAACGCGGATGAGAAAACGTTGGGGATGTGGTGGCATCGGCTGGTCCGGCTGACCGGGGAAGGCGAGGCGGAGCTGGTGGAGTCGAAGGGGTCGGGGGATGTCGCGAGCGCGGCGGGGAGTGATGGGTTTGTGGAGGTGCCGCCTGGCGGGAGTGGGGATGGGCCCTGGTTGTTTTATGGGTGGGAATAGAGCATCCGTCAGGCGGGCATCGGGGGTCTTGTCTTAATTGGGATGATGGTCAGTGCTCTCGGTGTTGCGGGGCACTTGTTGGCGCAGAGGCCGCAGCCGGTGCAGGCGGTGGCGTGGATGCGTGGGATGTCGTTGTGCATGTCGATGGCGCCTTCGATGGGGCAGACGTCGATGCAGTCGGTGCAGGGTTCGCCCAGGAAGTTTTTGCACGAGGCCTTCATGACCTTGGCGATGCCCATTGTTTCGGGGAGCAGCGGGGAGAGGACGCCGGACCCTTCGCGCTGGCAGGCGGTGATGCAGGCGCGGTCTTCGCACATTGTGCAGGGCGCGGCGATGGGGTTGATCATCGGGGTGCCGGCGGCTTTGGCGAAGGTTGCGGGGGCGTGGATGATGGCGTCGGCGGGGCAGTCCTTGATGCAGGCGTCGCACTTGGTGCACTGGGCGACGAAGGCGAGCTCTTCGATCGCGCCTGGCGGGCGGTGGATGAGCGGGACGTAGGGCGGCGGCGGCGGGAGTTCGCGGTTGGGGTCGTCGTCGGCGAGGTCCCTCAGGTCGTTGATCGCGGCGGCGGCGTGTGCGGCGGTGTCGGCGACGGCGCGGAAGGCGCCCTGGAAGAGCCGTCCCCGGAGGAGGTCGCGTCGCGAGATTTGTTCGTCGTCAGGCATTGGGATTCGGTGGGTCTGCTCCTAAGGATAGTGCATGAAGCGCGATGAGAATGATTTTGTGCCGGTGGTGCTTGTTGGTGGCTCGAGCACGCGGTTCGGTCGGGACAAGCTGCTCGAGCCTGTTGGGGATGGGTTGCTCGTGGATGTGCCGATCGGGGCGCTGCGCGAGGCGACGGGGGC
>JAJDDA010000120.1 GCA_029260535.1 Phycisphaerales bacterium
TCACGCGCGATCCTTGAAGGGATCGCCGATCGATGCCCGATAACTCGTCAGTAGCGTGACTCCGAACCCGGAAAACCCCGGATCGCAGGCGCTCATCGTTCGCACGCACCGGATCCTGCACTCATACGACTCGCCGAGCAAGAAACGCCAACGCCCAATGCCGCCGGAAGACGAAGCCACCCCCGAGACCGCCAAGAAGACGCCCAAGCCCAAGATGGGCGGCGATTTCCGCGCGACGCTCAAGGCCAACTGGCCCGGGCCGGCGCTCGTGCTCGCGACTGCGATGCTCGTCGGCTCGCTGATGATCGCCAAGAGCACCGCCGAGGGGCACGATTTCCCCGGCGCCTTGCGGAATGTCGAAACACTCATGCAGTCCGGCAAGGCGCATGACGCGCTCGACGCGCTGAACACCAAAATCCTGCCCTACCTCAACGATCCGAGCGTCACGCTCGACGACCGGGGCCGGTTCTTTGCCCTGCGCGGCGACACGCTCTACGAGATCCAGCAAATACTCGGCGACGCCGCGAGCGATTCCACCAATAGCATGACCATCCTCTCGGATTACGAAGAATCCGAGCGGGCGATGCATGACCTGACCCCGCCGCAACTCTCGCGGATGGCCGGCGCGCTGATGTCGCTGGGCCGGTTCGACGAGGCGGTCACGCGGATCGAATCCATCCCGGATAGCGCCGACGGTCGCAAGCAGAAGCTGCTCCGCAGCGCGATCACGCAGTGGCTCAAGGGCGACACCACCGACAACGAGCGCGCCATCGCCCTGCTCAACGACCTCGCCGAGGGCGAGGGCGCGAGCGAGAGCGATCGGCTCTGGGCGATCGCGAGGCAGACTGAGCTCCGCCTCGAGACCGGCCACGCGGAAGAGGCGCTCGCGCGCTTGCTCCGCGTCATCAGCAGGCTCGAGCACGCGCCGGAAAAAGAAACCGCCGAGCTGTACACGCTGCTCGCCTGGTCGTATTTCGACCTGGGGCGGCTCGATCAGGCGCAGAAGCACCTCGAGATCGCCGAGGCCATGGTCCGCCCCACGGACAACATCACAAGCGAGATCAAGGCGCTGCAAGCGAGGATCCTGCAGATCAACGGCGATCCGGAAAGCGCGCACGATCTCTACGCGGAGACGATCGACGCCTTCCCCGAATTGATCGCAGCCGTGGCGTGCCAGCTCGGCAAAGCGGAGATCGACGCGGGGGCAGGCCGTGATACCGACGCGATCGAGGGATACGCCAAGGTGATCGAGCGGATGCCGTTGAACGAGCGGCGCTGGCGGATCACCCCGGAGGTGGTCACCGAGAGCCTGCGGACCTGGTGGCAGGCGCGCTTTGTAGAAGAGCAGTTCCCGCTCGCGATCGAGTACGCCCGCCTCGCCGAGAAGCTGTACACCCCAGAGCAACTCCCCAGCGAGATCCCCTTGGCGCTGGCGCAAGGCCACGACGCACTGGGGCGACAGGTGCTGATCAACGTCGGGCTCGACCCCGACGGGCTCATGGATCTTTCGACGGTCGAGCCGGTGACCCGCGCCGAGGCGCGGGGGCAGTTCATCGAAGCCGCCGAACAGTACATCCGGCACGCGCGGATGGTGATCCTCGCGGACCCCGAGCGGTTCTCCGATTCGTTGTGGAACTCGGGCATCGCGTTCGACCTCGCCGGCGATGCGGAACGCGCGATCGAGGTCTTCAGCGAGTACGCCAACGGCGACCCCGATGAGCCGCGCCACCCCGCCGCGGTCTTCCGCCTCGCCGAAGCGCACCAGTCGCGCGGCGACTACGAGATGGCGCGAAAATTCTACGGTGAGCTGATCGAGCGCAACCCCAACTCTCCCGAGGGCCAGCGGAGTTTCATCCGCCAGGCGCAGACGCTCCTGCGCATCGGCGACGACGCCACCGTCAAGCGCGCCGAAGAACTGCTCAACACCGTGGTCGGCTCCGGGATGTTCTCGCCGGAAGCCGACGAGCACCGGCAAGGGCTCTTCGAGTTCGGCTCGATGCTCTACAAGCAGGCGCGGTACCCCGAAGCGATCGAACGGCTCACCGAGGCGGTGTCGCGTTTCCCCGACCACAAGCAGACACCGCTCATGCGGTACAAGCTCGCCGATTCGCTCCGCCTGAGCGCCGCGAGCATCACCGACGATCTCGAGAACGCGATGCCCGACCGCGAGCGCGAAGAACTCGAAAAACTCCGCGGCGAACGCCTCATCCGCGCCAGGGAGCTCTTTACCGAGGTCCGGGACAACATCGAGAGCCTCGACGCGCTCGCGCTGGATGACCTGGACCAGCGACTGCTCCGCAACGCGATGTATTTCAGAGCGGACTGCGCGTACGAACTCGGCGATTACCCGATCGCGATCCGCTGGTACGACGCCGCGGCACAGCGGTACCCGGAGGATCCATCCTCGCTCGTCGCGATGATGCAGATCGTCAACGCGTACGCAGCGCAAGGCATGTGGCGCGAGGCACAGACCGCGCAGGAGCGCGCCCGACAGCGCCTGAGTGAGATCCCCGACGCCGCATTCGACAACCCCAACCTCCCCATCGACCAGCGCCACTGGGAGCGCTGGATCGCCAACTCGCCGACCATCGACGGCGCGAGCGAGATCGAAGGCAACGACTGAACCGCACCGCCGCAAACCCGAAGCAACACACCATGATCGACGCCGTAAACAACATCCCGAGCCCAACCGACGAGCCCTCCTCGTGGACGCCCCTGCTCACAGCGATCCTCGACGACCAGGACGATTCGACCGCCGAGCTGGAGTCGCTCAGCGAGCAGCAGACCGAGCTCCTCGATCGCTCCGCGACCGATGACCTCCTCCGATTGCTCGGACAGCGCCAGCGCCTGCTCGATTCGGCGCTCACCACCGCCAAGCGTCTCGAACCATTCACCGAGAACTGGGACGCGTTCATGGGAGCGCTGCCCGCGCTCGACCGCGAGGGGTTCGTGAGCCGCGTGCGGATGATCCAGGACCGCATCGACCGCATCAGTGCGCGCGACGAATCCACCAGAACCAGCCTTGTCGAGCAGCGCAACACCCTGACCGAAGAGCTCGCCAGCGTCGGCAACTCCCGCGGCGCGATGGCCGCGTACACCGGCAAAGCCAACTACCGGCCGAGCCCCCGATTCCAGGACCGCGAGTGCTGACCCAGACCAATGACGACGCTCACGACCAATCCTGACTCCCCCTCGAAGCAACTCGCCGATGTCGCGGCGCGCACCGGGATGACCCCCGAGGACATGGGCGAGCTGCTCAGCGCCTTCACCGAGGTCACCGATCGGCTCGGCCAGACGCACGAAACACTCCGCGGCGAGGTCGTCCGGCTCCAGGACGAGCTCTCGAGCGCCAACGCGCAGCTCCGCCGGGCGCAGGAACTCGCCGCACTCGGCGAGATGGCGGCCGGGATCGCGCACGAGATCCGCAACCCGCTCGGTTCGATCCGCCTCTACGCGAGCATCCTCGAACAAGACCTCGGGGATCGCCCCGACGAGCAGCAGATCGCGAGCAAGATCGCCAGCGCCGTCCGAGGCCTCGACCACATCGTCACCGACGTGCTCGACTTCGCACGCGAATTGCGGGTCCGCACCGCGATGTCCGACGCGTACGAGCTCTTCGAGCGCGCGCACGACGCGTGCCTCGACCGGATCGAAAGCGCCGGGATCACCGTCAATATCAGCCGCGACAGCGAGGTCGCGCCGTTCGAGTGCGACCCCGATCTGCTGCACCAGGCGTTGACCAACTTGATCCGCAACGCGGCTGACGCGGTCGCGGAGAACGAGCCGGGTCGACATCGCGAGATCACCCTTGGTGCTGCAACTGTCGGCGACACGATCGGGCTCTTCATCGAGGACACGGGTCCGGGGATGCCCGAGGACGTGCGCAAGCGGATGTTCAACCCGTTCTTCACGACCCGGCACGCCGGGACCGGGCTGGGCCTCGCGATCGTCCACCGGATCATCGATGCCCATGGAGGGCGGATCGAGGTCACGAATCAAACAACCGGCGGCGCCAGGATCGCCGTCATTCTCCCGCTCACGAATCAATCACCTCTCCCGGAGGGAGAGCAGTCCAAGCCAAAGCGCTCGCATGGAGGCGACCGATGACCACCGTTCTCGTAGTTGACGACAAAGAAATGCTCCGCGACAGCGTCGGGGTCACCCTCCAGCGCGCCGGATTCACCATCCTCGCCGCCTCCGATGGCGCCGCGGCTCTGGAGATGATCACACGCCGCAAGCCGGACGCGGTGATCACCGATCTCAAGATGCCCAACATGACCGGGGTCGAGCTGCTCGCGAGCATCCGCGAGTTCGACGATGACCTCCCGGTCGTGCTGATGACAGCGTTCGGGACCGTGGAAACCGCGGTCAAGGCGATGTCGCTCGGCGCGTTCACCTACATCACCAAGCCCTTCGAGGGCGACGAGCTCCTCATCGCGGTCAAGCGCGCCATCGAGCACGGCAGACTCAAACGAGAGAACGCGGTGCTCAAGGCGAACTCGTCGTCAGGGGGCGGATCGACGACCGACGAGCCCAACGGCGCAACGGGCATGAGCCGCCTCATCGGCGAGTCCGACGCGATGCGCCGTGTCCGCGAGCAGATCACCGCGATCGCGACCTCGCAGGGCTCGGCGCTGATCTCCGGCGAGTCCGGCGTCGGCAAAGAAGTCGTCGCGCGAGCGATCCACGAGATGAGCGACCGCGATGGCGAGCCATACCTCGCGGTGAACTGCGCGGCGCTCTCCGAATCGCTGCTCGAATCCGAGCTCTTCGGCCACGAGAAGGGCGCCTTCACCGGCGCGGACATGCTCCGCAAGGGCCGGTTTGAACTCGCCGATCACGGCACGCTTCTTCTTGATGAGGTCTCCGAGGTTCGTCCCCAGATCCAGGCGAAGCTCCTCCGCGTGCTGCAGGAGCGCACGCTCGAACGCGTCGGCTCGAGCCAGAGCATCGGGGTCGATGTTCGCGTGATCGCGACGACCAACCGGGACCTCCCGGTTGAGGTGGACGCCGGGCGGTTCAGGGGAGACCTGTACTACCGGCTCAACGTGCTGCCTATCGAGATCCCGCCTTTGCGCGAGCGCATGGAAGACGTCCCGGTGCTCGCGGACCACTTCGTGGGCGCCGTCTGCCGGCGCGATGGTCGTCAGGCGAGGGACCTTTCCGATGATGCGCTGCGGGTGCTGCTGTCATACCCCTGGCCGGGCAACGTGCGGGAACTGCAGAACATCTGCGAGCGCGCCGTCGTCCTGAGCGATGGCGACTCGATCGACGCCGACCTGATCCGGGTCTGGCTCTCGCAACCTTCCCCGGCGCCGAGCAGGACGCAGGGGCACTCGCCGGACGTGGTGACCCGCCCTATGGCGATCGCCGAGCACGCCTCCCAAACAAACGGGCACTTTAACGGGCACAGCAACGGCGCTGCTGCGGTCGCAACGATGAGCCGGCCTGCGGCGCACGTCGAGGCCGCCCCGGAACTCGAAGACCACTCCCCGATCATCCAGCAGGAGACGAGGCTGCTCGACGACATCGAACGGCAGGCGATCGTCGAGACGCTCCTCCGATTCAACGGCCACCGGCAGAAGACCGCCAAAGCGCTCGGGATCGGTGTCAGAACGCTCGGGCTGAAACTGAAGAAGTGGAAAGAGGACGAGCTGGTTTCACCATCGCTCTGAGTCTCCTCGATCCGTCTCAACTCTGGCCCACCGTTTGCGATAGGTCTTCCCGATGTTCTTCTCCGACCTCACATCCTCCGGCGCCATCCCCGCTCTGACGGCGACGCTCCAGTTCTCCGCTCGGCGTCACGAGATGCTCGCGTCCAACGTCGCGAACCTCAACACCCCCGAGTACCAGCCGAAGAACGTCGAGCCGGCCTCATTCCAGAAGGCGCTGGGCAAGGCGATCGACGCCCGCCGGACGGCGACCGGCGGCATCCGGGGCGATCTGTTCATCAAGGGCAGCCGGGAAGTCGGGATGGACAGCAACGGCAATCTCCGCCTGAACCCCACAGCGATCAACCGGGGCCCCCTCCGGCACGACCAGAACAACAGCGACATCGACTCCGCGATGAAATCGATCGCCGAGAACACCATGGTGTACCGCATGAGCGCCGAGCTCCTGCGGAGCCGATTCAACCTGCTCCAATCCGCGATCTCAGAACGCGTCTAAGCCCATTCACTCTTCGGAGCACTGACGAACCATGTACGGCGCCCTCGACATCTCGGCCTCAGGACTCATGGCCCAACGCGCCAGGCTAGAGGTCGTCTCCGCCAACGTCGCGAAGATCGACTCCCCTGTGGATCCCACCAAGAATCCCGACGATTACCGCAGGCAGTTCGCGGTGATGTCCCCCAAAGAGGTCCGCGGGCCTGACGGCGTCAAGCAATCGGTCGGTGTCGAGGTCACGGAGATCGGTCTGGACAAGTCCCCCTTCCGCAAGGTGTACGACCCGACCAACCCGTTCGCCGCGACGGCCACCGATGAAAGCAAGGACCAGGTCGCCGGGTACGTGAATTACCCCGACATCCACTGGCCGACCGAGATGATGAACGCGTACGAGGCAACCCGCCTGTACGAGGCGAACATTGTCGCCGCCGAGGCAACCAAGACGATGATGGCGCAGGCGTTGCAGCTGATCGCGTAAGATGTTGGCAACCGGCGCTCAATCGCGCCATTTGGAGACTGAAGACGAATGTCAGACCCCCTGGGACTCATAGGCTCAACCGGTGGAATGCCGCCGATCCGCCCTGTCGGACCCGGCGCTGCGCCGGGCGGCAAGATCGATCCCAGCGCCCCCTCGTTCAAGGATCTCCTGATGCAGAACATCCAGGAGGTCAACGACTTACAGGTCGACGCCGATGCCGCGGTTGAGGACCTCACTGCAGGGAAGCGTGCCGACCCGGAGACCGTCCTGCTCGCAACACAGAAAGCCGACATGGCGTTCCAGATGCTCCTGCAGGTGCGGAACAAGGTCGTTGATGCGTACGACGAGTTGAAGCAGATCCGCGTCTGACGCGCAATTATTACCTGAATTGGTTGGCTGAAATTGCGCTGTGTATGCGCCGAATGTGCCGATCGTCTGGACCAGCTACTCGGTTTTGAAAAACCGTCTCGAGGTCCCGCCCTCGCCGATGGTCGCGTTCACCTTCGCGCGGCACTTGGGGCAGAATCCGACGTACCGCTGTCTCGCCTCGTCGCGGGTCATCCGCCCGTACGTGTGGCAGCAGGTAAACCAGACGCCCAACCATTTCTTGTTCGCAGGCTCCGGTTGGAGCACACGGGCCGACGCCGGGTTCACGACGCCCTCGATCTCAACTTGGTCCTGTGGATCCGGCACGGATTCTGTATCGGCAGAGATCAGGCGGGTTCTTTACCCAACCAGGCAACCGGATTCGATCGATCCGCAGCGCGATTCGATCGCGTCGGCGGTTTTCTGGGCCTCCGCCAGCGCCTCCGCACCGGCATTCCCCAGTAGCGGCGCGTTGGCCCTGATATTCCACATCGCCGCGTTCGCGGCTGAATCCGTGAGCCTCGCCGCGATCGCCAGGTCCGACCGCAGGTTCTTGTTCGCGTGCGGCTGCATCTGCTCGATGATCCTCGAGACGTCACCCGCTGTCGCGAGCACCGCGAGCGGGGGTTGCACCGCAGTCTGAGCGCCGGCGCGGATCGAATCGGATCTTGCCGGATCACCCTTGGGCAGCTTGAATGCCGCGTTCAATACGGCGTATGCGGCGGCGTCTTCGTCAGCCAACTGCAGGAACAGCGCCCTCGCCCTTGCAAGTTCCGATGCGAGCCCTTTGATTGATTCTTCGACGGAGGCGTCATCGGAGCGCCCAAGCGAGTACCCGGCGACCATCTCCCCGAGTGCGGCAGCCGTGGCGCCAACAACCCCTGCGACAGCGCCACCGCCGGGGACCGGCTCCGTGGTGGCGAGGGCGGCAAAGAACCCTCCGCAGGATGTTGTAGCGATCGATTTGGGCATCCTCAGGATCATATCGTTTATGCTTCATAGGGAATAACCGGTGGAACCCAGGAGTATCCCCAGGGGTATCATCCGTGTATCCCCGCAGCATTCTCACCAAGGATCCCCGCCAATGAAACGCATCGCCACCCCCGCACTGTGCTTCGCCGCCATCGCCTGTCTGACGCTCGGTGTCACCGCCGCTAGCGCCCAACACGATGGCGCGCCCGCTGCAAAGACCGAGGTTCGGTCGGTTTCGGTGAACGAGATGTGCCCGATCGGGAAGGAAGCCATCGATCCGAACACCGAGACGGTCATGTACAAGGGCCAGTCGGTCGGGTTCTGCTGCGGCGGTTGCGGCGAGAAGTTCCTCGCGTGGGACGAAGCCGAGAAAGACAAGTTCATCCTGCTCGCGATGGCGCACGAGGAGCCCGGCAACACCGAATCCTCCAAGCCCGCCGCATCGACCACCCGCGTCGGTGATCCCTACATGCTCACCACCTGCCCGATCTCGGGCGGCGAGCTCGGCGGCATGGGCGACCCGATCGTGAACCTGTACGGCGGACGCGAGGTCCGCTTCTGCTGCGCGATGTGCGTCCCGAAGTTTGAAGCGGATCAGGCTTCCTACTTCGAGAAGATCGATGCGCAGATCATCGCGTCGCAGATGCCCTACTACCCGCTGAATTCGTGCGTCGTCTCGGACGAACCGTTCGAGAGTGATGGCTCCGGCGCGGTCAACGTGGTGGTCAACAACCGCCTCGTCCGGACGTGCTGCAAGAGCTGCGCCAAGGACGTCGCCAAGGACCCGGCGCCCTTCATCAAGAAGATCGACGCCGCGGTGATCGCGCAGCAAAGCGAGAACTACCCGCTCGATTCCTGCCTCGTCACCGGTGATCCCCTCGAAGAAGGCGAGATCATCGATGTCGTCTACGGCAACCGCCTCTTCCGCCTGTGCTGCAAACGCTGCAAGCGGACGCTCAAGAAGGATCCGGCCGCAACGATGGTCGCGCTCGACAAGGCGTGGGCCGAACAGGGCGGCGTGCAGCACTGAGCAACCGTAGGCACCGGCTAAATCCTAGAAATCAGGGCCTTTTTCGTGCTCCTCGATCGCATCTCGCACAATTTTCCTTTGCGTCTGCCCGATCGCCGGAAGCACAACTGCTGGAACCGCGATCATCGAGAACGGTTCAACATAGGCGCCGACTACTCCTGCCATGTTGACCAGCGATGAGCCGTCGGTATTCGCCGTCGTCACCAGATCGTCGCCCTCCCACCGGAGAACCTTGACGATCGCACGAGTGCCATCGGCGAGCTCGTTGTAGGTCGGCACGACCATCCCCGGGCCCCGCTCATCGCCCAGCGGTGAACGCACGCCGTTTTCGAGCAGCGTCCCGATGAGCGTGGTGAAGCCGTACCCCTTCCGCATCGTGCGACGCGCATCGACAAAGTGGAGCTGGATCACACCGTCGAGCCCCTGCGACCACTGCTGCGTGAAGGCGCCGCTCGTGAGCAACCCGCCGTCGCCGTTGCCAGCCGCCTGCTTCGCCGCGGCGAACGCGGCCTGCTTCGAGGCGCCGATGACAAGCCACCGCTCGGTGAGCGCGATCGTCGGCGAGAACGGCATGGGCAGACCCGGTGTTTCGAAGGTCAGCAGGTCCGTTCCAGCGATCCGCGTGTGCCCGATCCGGAGGTACCTGCCCTCGCTTGGATCGAAGGGGATCTCACTCGCCATCGCGTTGGCGGTCTGGTTGAGTTTCCGCAGGGCGCCGCGCATGGTTTCGTGATCCTTGACTCCCGCGAGCGCAACCCACGACATCAGCCCGCCGCCACCGGTAGACTCCGAGGAGTACACCGCGAAGGCGCCATCGAGCGACGCGATCAGGTCGTTCTCGAGATCGACACCGGTTGCTTCGGTGAACGCATCGAGCGCCTGCTGCGCCTCTGGACCGAGCGACCGGGCCATCTCGAGGACACCGAGCAGCGTGCCCATATCCGATTGCGTGATCGAAGCCGCCAGCGCGTCGGCGGGGATCGCGCTGACCTGCTCAGGGGTCAGGGCAACATCGGCGAAACCGAGCTTCTCCATCGAGGCGCGTGCGTTGTGCATGACGCTGCGCGCGTGTACCCCGGCGCCGTCACGCCAGGCCACGGTGTCCATCGGGAGGCTCAGCATGTCGAGCACGCCAAGGTTCTCGACAAACGCCATCGCGGCGGCGGCCTCGGGGTCGCCTCCCGCCATCATCGCGCCCATCATCTTCATCGGAGCAATCACGCTGGAGAGGTCCATCGAACCATGCATAAGCATGTCGCCGCGGGGGCTGTTGGGTAAGCCGTCAAGAGCGCCGGCGATCAGGGCTTGATCACCGAGCCGAGCGCCGAACCACCACGACCCGCCGTCACCCTCGAAGGCGCCGATGCGGACATCGCCACCTGGAGTGGCGATGTGCATCACGCCGTTGTCATCGCGCTGAATCTGTGGCACGTCGGCAAGCATCCCGGACAGCGCCGCCGATGCCGCCTGCGCACCGGCTTGGTTGCCCGAGCCGAACGCGAGCTGCGCACTGATGCGGGGCATGCCGGTCTCGGGGTCCGCGCCCTGACTCACCACCGCGAGCCGGTAAGGGCCCTCGAACGCGAGATCGATCAGATCAAAGATGCCTTCGGGCGCCTGATCGAGATCCGGGATCTCGCGGGGCAGTTCGCGCAGGCGGATCGGGATCATTTCGATCGCACGGCGGAGCCCCTCGTCCTTGGGGTGCGCCATCAGACCAGACAGCGTCGCGCTCTCGAACGCGATCAGCGTCTGCGGCTCCGGCTCCGGCGGGGCCTGGTCGTCCTGCGCGAGCGCGGGCGAGGAGATCAACACCATCGCACCGACCGACATCGCCGAAAGAGCGCTCCATCGCGCCGTGACATTCCTCAAATCTGAACGGAAAATCGAAATAGTTTTCATGCTGCTGACCCCATGTTGCAGGTTTCATCGAGCGGTCGCGAGTGACCGGTGTGACATTCTATCCACATAGATGCATTGGGCATCAGAAAGCGAGGATTTTAGTGCCGTGTGAATCAAGCACTGACTGTCGCGGCGACCCAGATGAACATGATTCCGTACCGCCAACCCACCCGGGCAAATGACCAGCCGTGGACGTGTCGAAGCTCATCCCGTACACACCTGCAAATCAACTGTGGTTGAAAGCGTTTCGCAAGATCGAGGGTTCTTATCCGGTGCTCTGCATCGCAGCCGCCAGCCCGTTGACGCTCAGCAGGATGAGCTGCTGCGTAGCCGGGTCCTCCGACTCGCGGTAACGGCGGAGCAACTCGATCTGGATCGTATTGAGCGCGTCGGTATCCGCGTTCCGTTCGGCGATTGATTGCTGTATCACCGTGTTATTGTCGAGCAACTCGTGCTGCCCTGTGATTGTCAGCACCGCCCTCCGCGCACGCTCGAACTCACCGGTCAGCATCGCCAGCAACGCATCCGCATCCTCGCCGAAGTACCACCTCGCGATCGCCAGCCTTGCTCTGGCCATCTCCTGCTGCGCGTTGTCGATGAAGACGCGGAAGTACCCACCATCGCGATACGCGCGTTTACAGAGATCAAGCTTCGCAGGATCACCGAGCACGAGCGATTCGAAGGCCGTCCCGATGCCGTACCAGCCCGGGACATTGACCCGCATCTGCGTCCATGAGAACACCCAGGGGATCGCGCGCAGCGAATCGAACCGGATCTCGCCGCCGGAGCGCGAGACCGGCCGCGACGCGATCTGCAGGTCCCCGATGTGCCGAACCGGCGAGCGCACAACGAACCATTCCCAGAAATCGGGGCGGTCGATCAAACCCCGGTACGTGCGCATGGTCAGCGTGCTCAGCGCGTCCATCAGCGTCTCGATATTGTTCTCGTCCGTTGCCGGCGACTCCCTGTCCGCTGCCGAGGACACGAGCGCCGCGCCGACGATCTGTTCCAGATGCCGCCGCGCGAGGTCGGTCATCGCGTAACGGAAGGTGATGACCTCCCCTTGCTCCGTGAAGCGGATCCGCCCGCTCCGGCTCTCCGGTGGGGATGAACGGATCGCCCGCTGCGCGCGCCCACCACCGCGGGCCACCGAGCCGCCGCGCCCGTGGAAGAACCGCAACCCAACCCCGGCGCTCGAGCAGACACGCGCGATGTCGCGCTGCGCCCTGTAGAGACGCCAGTTCGCCATCCAGTAACCGCCGTCCTTGTTGCTGTCGGAGTACCCCAGCATGACCTCCTGGAAGCTCCCCCGCGCGCGCAGGTGCGCGCCGTACGCCTCGCTCGCGAAGAGCCGTTGCAGCAGGGGCTCGGCGCCCTCCAGATCGGCAACGGTTTCGAACAAAGGAGTCACGTCCAAGTCGCTCTCGACCGCTCCGTCGCTGCCCCGGCGCCAGAGCCCCACCTCGCGCAGCAGCACGAGCATCTCCAGCAGGTCACTCACCGCGTGCGTCATGCTGATGACGTAAGAGCCGATCGCGTCCGGCTCGTCGCGCCGAACGTCCGCAACGAGGGCCAGTACGTCGAGCGCCTCGCGCGTCGCTTCCGAGACCTCGCCCGACCGCCCCAGCAATGGCCGATCGGACAACAGCTCGCGTTCGAGCAACGCGATGCGGTCTTCTTCATCGAGATCGCCGTAATCCGCGTTGACCCCAGCGGCGCGCAGCATCTCCGCCACCGCGGATTCGTGCCGTTCGCTGTGCTGGCGGATGTCGATCGACGCCAGCCGCAACCCGAACGCCTTGGCGCTGACGAGCAGGTCCGCCAGGCGCGCACGACCGGCGACCTCCGCGAGCCCCGCGTGCCGGAGCGCGCGCGCCAGCAACTCGAGATCACCGATGAGCGCTGCGCTCGAATACCGGCTTTTCCCTGACGCTCTCAGCCTGCGCCGCATGTGCAGGATTTTCTGGCGCAGCGGCTCGTGCACGAGTCGTTCGGACTCTTCCCGGGGCAACGGCGCCCGCTCCGATTCTCTTGCAAGGTCTTCGATTAATTCCGGCAGGATCGGCGCTCTCCGGCTCGAAACGCTCAGGTCCTCAAAGAGGAGCCCCAGCGATTCGTCCCACCGCTCGACCGCCGCCTCGCGCAGCATCCCGATCGCCTCCGCGGTGACCTTCGCGGTCACGAATGGGTTCCCGTCCCGATCGCCGCCGATCCAGGTGCGGTACTGGAGAATCGCGGGGAACGCCATCGCTGAATCGTCCGCCGCGTAGGTCCAACGCATGGCGTCCGCAATGTCGCGGTGGATCGCCGGGACGGTCTCCCAGATCACACCGGACAGGTGGAAGAGCCCGTTGCGGACCTCATCGAGCACGCTCAGCCGTTGCGAGCGGATTTCATCCGTCGCCAACTGCAGCGAGAGTGTCTGCCGGACGCGGCTTTCCAGTCGTGCCCGATTGGCGTCAGTCAGCCGCTCGTCGTCGAATTCCTCGAGGCACGATCCGATCGCCTGCTGCTTCTGAAGGATCGCCTGCCTGCGGACCTCTGTTGGATGCGCGGTCAGTGTTGGCTGGATGTCCAGCTCACTGATCAACGACAGCGTTCGCTCGAGCGAGGCGCCGTCTTGAGCGAGGTCGCCGACCGCCTCCGCGATCGATTCCGATCGCGGCTGGTCGGGGGTTGCACGCCGCTCGCGCTCCCGGTTGACGCGGACGATGTGGCGCTGCTCCGCCTTGTTCCGCAGGTGGAAGCGGATCGTCAGCCGCTTGAGTGTGGCGCCGATCTCCTCCGGAGAGCAGGCTTCCAGTCGCTTCGCGTCGTTCTCGCCCCCACTCCCGTCGGTCATCGCCGCGGCGACCTCGCGCACGAGTATCTCCGTAGATGTCGATGGGGCCACTTCGTCGAGCAATCCGTGGAGCCAGTCGATATCACGATGGAGCGGGTCGGTCATCGCCAGAGCGTATCAAGACGTGGAGAAGTCCACTTCAACAAGCGCTGAATCAATTGTTGAAAATCCACCAGCTCATCGGGATCTACAGGAGTCTGATCGGCCTCAAGGTTGGATCGTGGACATCCGGGGCATCTGGCTTAGCTCGATTTCATCGGAAACCTTCCCCGGCACGTCCTTGTGGTGGATCCCGAAGTCCGACATCCTGACCTGATAGGAGCACTTGAGGAAACACAGATCACCCTCGGCGATCTTCGCGGTCTTCTCCGATGCCTTCAGGAATGAGAGTTTCGCGCCCTCGACGCGGATCGTTCTGGTCTCGCCGCGAAGGGACATGTCGCCGACGAGTGTGAGCGACCAGGTCGAGAATCCATCTCCTCGCTTGACCTCGACCACATCCTCCGTGGAGGTCAGCGTAAAACTGATCGCGGGTAGGTGTTCGCATCGAGCCACTCATGCGCAAGATGCTCGTCGCGCAGCGGGATCCCGGTGGCGAGCGATTCAACCGGCAGCAGCCACCGGGCGCCAACCAGGGACGCTGGTGAACCCTCCGGTCCCTTGACGATGTACCCGACAACCACGTTGGATTTGCCGACGATGTTCTCCAGCGGTGTCCTGGAAGTGAACGTCACCTGCGCCTCGCGTCCGGTGAGTGTGTGGTACGCGACGCCGGCATCGGCGATCGCTGAGGGAATCGGCGGCTCCGAGGTCGGCTCGCCCTGCTCTTTGTCCGCGATCGCCATGCTGGCGAAACCAATGCACGCGATCGTGACCAAGCTCTTGTATTTCATAGTGTTCATGCGTGCTGCTCCCTGGTGTGCTGCGTTTTTGCTGGATGCTCTTGGCGTCGCCGATTCATTTCGGTGATCCCGGCGAAAGACGACACCACGATCGCGATGGCAGCCGCGGTCGCAACCGATGGCAGGTGCTTCGGATC
>JAJDDA010000121.1 GCA_029260535.1 Phycisphaerales bacterium
GGCCCTCCCCACGATTCGTGAGGAGGGCTTAATTCACTGAAGCGGAGAGGACGGGATTCTCATTTTAGAGATTTTGAAACCGCTCCCAGATCGTGCAAATGACCGTAAGTGATTGCCATACCACCGATTGTAACTCCGGATTGTTGCCGGTCTTTGCCGATTTTTGCCGATCTCGATGCCCTTCTGTAGAACTCATTTCGGAACTCAAGCGAGGCGCACAACCTGTTGATCACGGTTCACAAGCTCCTTCGGTATCCGCACTCAACAATCTGCGACTTCCATTTTAGTGCCTTGACTTGAAACCTAGCGATGGCGTTACGCCAAAGACGATCATTCCGATGCAAGGATTTGTAGATGACGATTGCCGAGATCCCGCCACAAAAATTCATTCGTCGCCGCAAGCACATCAGCTGCCTGCTCAGTCAGATTTCCGAGCGATAAGCCCGGCTGAACCAGTACAATCTCGTAAGCAACTGGTTTTGGATTGTCTTGTAACAACTCAGCAAGGTCTCGTAGCCTGCCAACTTGGAAGCAATGCGGACGCCTTTCGGAGCGACGCCTGAGATGTTCCAATAACTCGGTTGGACGATGTATCCATCGAATGCTCTTAGTCGCCTGACACGCGACTTCGTAGAGGTCTGCTAGCCGACATCCAGGACGTGCCGCTCCAGATGACTTGCAGTGGTACAATCGCACTAGAGTTTCTCCATCGTGATCCCAGATTCCGATCAGGTCCGCAATCTCACCGGGACCATGATCGTACACGACTACTGACGCATGTTCTTCTTGCAACTTACCTAGAATATAGCCGTGTATAGCGCCGTCATCAGGCTGCGGATTCTTATCGTCGGCGAACTCCCGACAAATATCTACGCCGTTGGCCTCCCAGTCGATCGCGACCATTGATTCCATCTCGATCGGTCGTCGGTCTGCCTGCCGTGCTCGAAACTCCTGCCCTTCAAGAAATGAGCAATCTCCAAGCATCAAACATACCGGATGATTGTTGAGGTAGTCGGCAAACTCAATAGTCTCAGCTCCGACCTCAACTTGAATTCCAACTGGCGCCTCCCCTTCTAGCCTAAACATTGGCTTCGACCCCGGAGAGAATGACATTGTCACCGTGAGCCTATCATAGCGCGCAATTAACCATGCGCGATTAGGAATAGAACCCGGTGGAGTTCGGACAAAATCAACGTCAAGGCTTACATCCTGAAGGAGAACACTTGTGGCATTGCCATTTTCGTTTTGTTCCCACCGAAGCATGATTGATTTTCGATATGCCTCATCGGGCCAACTGGCTCCAAGTATATCCGACGGAAAGGCACCTACTTCCTGCCCGGTGTGCAGTATGTCGAGATTGGTGCCTGTGGACACGGGCCGATCACTCGCAATGTCGGCGGCAAGCCCCTGACACCATGCTCTCCATTCCGTTAGCTGCGGATTCTGCATGCTCCATACTCGTGAACTGCTACTGTATCCAAGGGTTACATTTGCATTGCCCTTTCGTCCCTTGGCCATAATGTGGCCTCGGTGATATAGTTTGCCTTCCTGTGGGCTGACTGCTTCGTGAGCTCGGGGGCCAGATTTAGTCACATATGATTCTAAACTACTTGACGCAGTGCTATTCTTCATCCCGACATGGAAGAACGACGGCGATTGCAGGTCCCTCAGAACGCGACTGATCCGCTCCGAAGATAAAATGGAGTGATTTCCATCCCCCAACTGCTCCGCGATACGCTCGTAAAATGAATCGCTTCGTTTTGATGCGCATATAAACAGCAAGTTAGATGCAACGTCAAAATAGCATGCAAACAATTCGAATTCACTTGCTGTAAGCGCGTCAGAGTCAGTCCATTTTGGTCGGTATACTTTGCGTGCAATTGCCACACAGAGCTGGAGTTCCGGGCTATCCTGCCGAAAAACAATCTCGTATGGTGCCGGCAAGGTGAAGGCGGCCGTTATGTCAATCGCCGAGCCGCATTTATATATTTTGCTATGGCAAAATGGCCGCAGGCTGTAGAGTGACAGATTGTCAAGTTGAGGCGATGTAGTTTCAGGCTCTTCAAAGGTCGCTATGCCTGCCCTAACGTTTTGCTCTTGGCCGATCGCAACTCCAGCGAAATCTATTAATAGTTTTGGCCACGTAGCGTCTTCTCGGTACAGTTTGGCCACACCAGTGCCCAACTCCTCAGGGACGGCGACGACCGAGGCATTGCCCATATCTGTTCGGACTCTAGCGAATCGACCGATGAACTGAAGCGTTACAGCAAGCGATTTGTGTGGAGAATGCAGGGCGGCGACCTTCAATTGAGGCAAGTTGAATCCCTCGCCGAACATGTCGACGCAAACCACCCCATCGAGATCGTCTTCTTTAATGCGCTTAATTGCACGCTTGGCGAAACTGTATGAATGATCACTAGTGATTATCTGAAGGCGAAGGTCAGTATGATCTGAGTAGAGCTTCACAAGCTCACGTGCTTTAGTTTTACTACCCGTACGCACCATGATCCGGTGATCAAGCCCGTTGTCTCGATCAGCCCGGTATCGGCTCCAGGCAGTCTTTGCGATTCGAACGTCAAAATCCGCTCCATACTGTTCCTCCGCAGGAACGAAATGGACTGGACCAAACACACCGTCTTCGAACGCTGACCTGAGCGGATAGTCAAAGACAAAGCGACCCCGAATCTCCTTTCGATCTCGTCGAAACGGAGTCGCAGAAAACAACACTCGTTTGGCATCAGGAAATGCGTCTAAAAGTTTACGCCACCCGCGAGCCGCTTCGTGGTGAGCCTCATCAACAAGAATCAAGTCAAAAAGATCGGAAGGAGGCGGCACGACCGATTGGTAGATTGGGCTCAGTGTATGCGGAGTCGCAACTACTAAATCGTGAGCCCGAAATTCATCCCATTCTTCGACACTCGACACTCTACGCTTGACTTCGTGGACCAACGGACCCGGTGTCCCTTCGGGAAGCACGCCAATGGCGGACAGTTCCGATGCATCCTGAGCATTCTCTGCGATCTGGCCACGGACGATCGTACTTGGCGTAATGATCAATGCCCGACGGCTAGCGAGTACATAGGGGCACATGAGTAAGACTACGGTTTTTCCGCTACCCGTAGGCATGCAAACTAGAGCTGGATCTGTACGAAGCGAAAAGTGTGCGGCAACCGCATGAACCGCGCCAGACTGTGGAAGGCGAAGACCGATATCCCCGGCACTAGCTGCAGAATATCGAAGTGATTCTTGATGTTCATGGAAATATGTCATGTATCTCTATGCAGGCTGCCTGCGGCATCAGCCACTATACGAATTGATACGGCTTGCCAAAGCCCTCCCACTATCGCAGTAGCACCCAGTAGGGAGCGAGTCAATGATAAATGAAAAGCTAGCGAATATCACATAATCCCGACTGTAGAAGATTCTATCTGATTGACAAACGACTTGGTGATCTATTATTCAGTCTGCGGCTATGGACTTGTACTTGATCGTTCCTGGCAACGCCATATTGCCCCCTCCCCCAAATCTGTGGTTGAACAGCATGGACTCTGCCGCCGTGCTCATCCGGTTCAAGCGGCCGTCGGCTTCCTGCGCCCAAGTGGCTCCGTGCAGCCGATCCCCCGGTTTCATCCGGGCGGCTGTTCGCTTGACCCGGTCTGCGACTCGGCGGCCAAGACGTGCCCATGTTCAACAACAGACTCTGGAAGGAGATCTACTATGACGACGACTACCTCAACAACCAACGACAACCAGCCTCACGACCGTGTGATGCTCGGCCCGATCGAAGCCACCATCTGGCAGAACGTCGGCGACAACAACCGGCCATTCTACCGGGTCAGCTTTTCTCGCAGTTATCGCGACAGCGATGGCGCCTGGAAGAAAACGACCTCGTACAGCAGAGATGACCTTCTCATGCTGGCCAAGGTTGCCGACAAGGTGC
>JAJDDA010000122.1 GCA_029260535.1 Phycisphaerales bacterium
GCAGCGCGGCCAGAGCGCCGGTGAGCAGGATCGTGACCGGCGGCGCGAGCAATACAGTCAGGATCGGCGCCATCGGGCTGATGACGCCGACGTGGTGGGCGATGAGCGGGGTGGCGATCGCCCACGCGACGAGTGCGGCGATGGTCAATCGGCGGATGTGCTGCTCGATGAGTTGACCGGTTGTTCGCTCGTCTGGGGGTGGGTCGTACTGGAAGAAGCGCTGCTCGACGCGTGGGGTCAGCGCGATCAGTGCGGCGACGATGCCGAAACTGAGCTGGAACCCGATGGAGGCGATCTCGGTCGGCTTCCAGATGATGATCGCGATCGCGGTCAGCGCGAGGACGGCCAGCGGGTGGTATCGGCGCCCGGCGAGCTCGGCAGCGAGGAATGCGATGACCATGATCGCGGCGCGCACGATCGGCGTGCGCACCGGCGCGATGAAGCAGTAGCCGACAACCGCGATGAGGACGATGCATGTCTCGAGGCGTGGTCGATCCCCCAGCAGGCGCAGCAGCATCAGCGCGCCCCATGCGACAGCGACGAGGTGCAGGCCGCTGATCGAGAGCAGGTGCGCCAGGCCGATCCTGGCGAAGGCGCCCTGGAGTTCCTGCGTGTCGTTCGTTTGCTCACCGAGCAGGAGCGCGCCGAGCAGGGCGCGGGCGTTGGATTGCTCGGTGGTTGAGCCGATCCAGTCGCGGATGAACCCCCGGGTAGAGGCGCGGATGCGAAGGAACGCGGCGTGCGGCGTGTGCAGGAACAGTGGATCGGTGGTCGCCGGTTGGATCAGCCCCGCGGTGGGGACGAGCAGGGTCCCTGCGATCCGGTTCTGGAAGGCGTTGGGCCGGTAATCGGATTCCCCTGGGTTGGTCGGCGCGGAGACCGGCAATGCCCTACCTGTGATCCGGACGCGGTCGCCGATGCGCCACGCGCCGGTTGGCTCGTTGATGCGAACATGGAATGAACCGGAAGCAGACGAGGGGGTGTTGTCGCTGTTGATGATCGCGGTGGAGTTCAGCCGGAATCGTGTGACAGCGATGGGCGGAGCGAATCGCGCCAGGGCGCCGGTGCGTTGGGACGGGCCGATCTCCGGGGGTGTCGTGATGACGCCCTCTATCGTGATGATCGGTGTCGCATCGGCGTTGATGCGGGCGCCGAGGAAATCGTTCGGGGCGTGCGTTGTGCGGAGGGTTGCCCACCCGAGCCCGAATGCGATCGCTGCTGCGGCGAGGGCGACCTTGCGCCAGTTGGGCGCGCCGATCGAGGCGCCGAGCGCGAGCACGGCGGCGGTGATAAGCGATGCGATTGCGGGGATTGAAGGGAATTGATCGCGGAGTGCCGCGCTGATGGCCAGCGACATGCCCATCGCGATGAACACGAAGGCGAGCGCGGGCCTTGCCGGGGTCGGGCGGATCATCAAGGTGCGCGGGTTGGTGATCACGTCAGTGGGCGGCGACTCCGGGGTCGGCCCAACGGCTGGTGATCTCGTCGATCATCGGTTGCTCCTGCTCGATGCGGTCGAGGTTGGTCGCGATGATCTCGCAGGCGCGGTCCCAGTAGTGGGGGCTGACCGCGGCGCAGTGGGGGGTGATGAGCACGTTCGGCATCGACCACAGCGGTGATTCTTGCGGGAGCGGCTCGTGCTCGAAGACGTCGAGCCCCGCAGCGCCAAGTGTCCGGCGCTCGAGCGCCCAAACGAGGTCGTCGTGGCGGATGACGCCGCTGAGGCTGACATCGATGAGCAGCGAACCCGGCTGGAGCTGCGCGAGGTCGGACCTCGTGAGCAGCGGTTTGTTCGCGGGGCTCGGGTTCGCGACGATGATGATCTCGGACCGGCTGAGCAGCTCGTCGGTCCGGTTGGTGGGCATGATGGAGGTGGCGATGTGCTGCACGCGTTCGTCTACGTCGCTGTCCGCGGTCACGAGGAGATCAACACCGAAGGGCGCCAGGCGGAGCGCGATCTCGGCGCCGAGCGCGTCGAGCTCGACGATGCCGACTGTTGCGCCGGCAAGGTCGGTGATGGTCGGCGCGATGTCGTCGGTGGTCCAGCGGTGCTCCTGCTGCGCGGTGATTGCGAACTTGAGGCTGCGCGTCATCGCGAGCAGCAGCGCGATGGCGTGCTCAGCGGTGGTCGCGTTGCGGATCGATAATGCCGAGGTGACCCGGACCCCGTTCGCGACAAGCGTGCGGACCGGCGCGAGCGATTCGCCCCCGGAACCCACGAGCTGGACCCAGCGGAGCCGTTCGAGGTGGTGCTTCCCGAGATCACTGGTGAGCGGGAATCCGACGAGGTAATCGGTGCTTGGAAGGGCGCTCAGGAGTTCATCGCGGCTCGTGACGGCGACCACCTCGACGTCGTCCGGCGCCCGGTCGGCGAGCCACCCCACGTGCACTTCGTCGAGCGACCAGCTGGTTGGTTCGTTGAAAATCGCGAGTGTGAGTTGGCGCGGCATGCCGTCAGTGTAATGACGGCGGGGCGGCCTTGTGCCGAATGGCGTGCTCAGAGCAGGGCGCGGGCGATGACGATAGTCAGCACGACGATCGCGATGAAGGCGGTGTTGATCGCGAGCCACCCGGCGGTCTGGCTGGCGGTGTCGCCCAGGCGGCGGAACGGGGCGTTGACGGCCAGCACGGCCTTCTCCGCGATCGGTGCGAGGGCGGCAAGGGGTTGCAACGCAGAAGTGAGGGCGGCGAATCTGGATCGGGGCTCGGCCTTCTTCTTGTCCTTGCCGGCTTTCTTCGGTTTGCCCTTGCCGGGTGATTTGGCCGGTTCTGCTTCGCTGCCGGCTTCGGCGGCGGTCTTCTCGGTTTCTGGAGCGGGGTCGGTGGCGTCGGCGTCATTAACGGCTTCGGCGTCATCAACATCGCCGACCGAATCAAAGTCGCCCTCGATCGCGAACTCGTCGTAGAGCCCGGAGTCATCGGTCTCGGCGGTATCAATTGCCGAGTCTGTGAAGTCGTCGTCGGCTGATTGCTCTGCCGGGATCTCGACGGCTTCGGCGGTGTCGAAATCATCGATGTCGTCTTCGGCACTCGTCGCCTCGCTCGTGTCGTCGGCCGGCGCGGCTTCTGCAGATTCGATCGCGGATGAATCTTCGGCTGGCGCCTCGACGGCATCCTCTGCGGCATCCTCAACGGCATCTTCGATGGCGTCCTCGAACGCTTCGCTGACGACTTCATTGACGACATCGGTTATCGCCTCGTCAATTTGTCCTTCGGAGATTTCTTCGGCGACATCTTCAGCAGCGCTCACTTCAGCGTCGTCGGTGACCTCTTCAATCGCATCATCAGTGACATCTTCTGTGACCTCTTCGAGGATTGACTCCGCTTCTGGTTCTTCGATCCCGGCGGGCTCGGCGGCTTCAACAACCTCGGCGGCTTCCATAACCTCGTCAACAGGTTCGGGCTCTTCGGCAGGGTCAGCTTCCTCGGCCGCCTCAGCCGCGTCGATTGTTTCTATTGCTTCGACTGCGTCGACATCTTCGATTTCATCGACTGCCTCGGGAACTTCCATCGCTTCGAGCGTCGCTTCGGTCACCGCTTCGGGCTGCCCGACAGCCTCGGTGGATTCAATCTGGCCTGGCTGCGCATCGTCAATCACCGCATCAACAACCGAATCGCCTTCCGCGTTTGCTGGTTCAATTTCGGCTATTGCGGGATCGTCAGCGGGCTCGTTCAGCGCCGATTCTGTTTCGATCTCGGGTTCAATTCCGTCATCGACAATCGCGGGCGCCTCCGCAACGGCCTCATCGGTGGGCGCCGTCGTTTCGGGTTCGGGCTCTTCGATCACGGTGTCCGTGATCGGCTCGGTGATCTGATCTGTTTCTTCAACATCTTCAACCGCATCGATTGCATCGACAGCTTCAACAGCGCCAATGGGCTCGTCGTCGATTTCCTGCGCCGGCGCCTGTTCGGTTTCGATATCGGCTTCTGCGACGTTGTCGATGTCCACCGAGTCCGTGGCTTCCTCGACGAGCTGATCAACCGCTTCATCGATCTCGTCCAGGGCGACGTCGGCGGATTCGATCGCATCCTCGGGGGAATCGAATACGTCTTCGATCTCCTCGGCATCGGGTTGGATGTCGGAGGAATCATGCGCTGGCTCTGCGGGTGGCTTGGCGAGCGATGCCTGCGCAGCGGGGGACATGAGGGGGTCCTCGCCGAAGTCTTCGGCGGTGCGCGCAGTGATATCTTTGGTCGTTTTCTCGATAGACTCGACGAGCTGTTGCACCTGCTCGTCCAGATCGAGTTCCTGCACGGAATCAATGGATCCCTCAGGCATCGCCTCCCCTATGGTGGCGCCGACGAAATGCCAGCGCAGACGGAGAAAGCATCGACTCGACAGGCCACGAACTGAACCTGACGGCTTCACTTGTAACGGTATTGCACTTGCAAAACCAGCCTCATTATCGGACTTTAGTCGCTCTATGCCTAAACATGTGCTCTGGATTGGCGATGCGCAGCGGCGCGATCAGGATCTCATCTTCACCGGGAACGAGGCGAAACACGCGGTGCGTGTGAAGCGATTGCGTGTCGGTGAGCGGGTTCTGGGGCTCGATGGGACCGGGATTCTTGTTATCGGGGAGGTCCTCTCGCTGGGCAGGGAACTCGTCATCGGGATCGCTGAGACGACCACGGTGGATCCCCTGTCACCCTCGATTGAGGTGTGGGCGCCGATGCCCAAGGGGAGCGCCTCAGGCGATCTCGTGGACATGCTCACGCAGGTCGGGGCATCGTCGTGGGTGCCCATGACGACGAACCGGAGCGTCTCGCCGCTGAGCAGGGCGAAACGGGATCGGCTGGGTCGCGTCGCGATCGAGGCGTGCAAGCAGTCGCGGCGGGCGTGGCTGCTTGGGATCGGCGCTGAATCGCCGTTCATATCGGCCCTCGCCGATGACGGCGCGAAGTTGCTGATCGCGGATCAATCTGGTGCGCCGGTCGAGCAGATCGGCGCCGACCGGGTTCGGCTGCTGGTCGGCCCCGAGGGCGGGTTTACAGAAAAAGAGACGGCGCAGGCGGTCGAGGCCGGCGCGACGCCCTGCTCGTTCGGTCCTCACATCATGCGGATCGAGGTCGCGGCGACGGTTGGGTGTGCGGCTTTGCTGGGGTCTCACCGGTAGCATTAGATCGAGAACGGATATTTTTCTAGGAGGCGTGGGATGCGCAAGTTTGCTGTGGTTGGTCTGGGTGTGCTGTTGGTTGGGGCGATCGCGCCGAGCGCGAGCGCGATCGATGAGGCGCACCTGGCCAAGGGCGAAGCGATGGTGGAGCGCGCGATCGGGTTCCTGCGCGCGCAGCAGGACCACGACACCGGCGGCTGGGCGGTGAACCCGAAAGGGCCGCAGTTCCCGGCGATCACGGGGCTGGTGGTGACCGGGATGCTCATGTCACCGGAGATCGGGGCGGATGAGCCGGCGGTTGATGCGGGGCTGGATTTCATCCTGAAGTACAAGCAAAGCGACGGCGGGATCTACGACCAGGTGCTCGCGAGTTACAACACGTCGATCTGTCTCTCGGCGCTGGCGCGCGCGCAACGGCCCGAAGCGGTTGCGGCGTTGGCGCCGGGTGTTGGGTTCTTAAGATCAATGCAATGGTCGGAGGTCGCAGCGGATCACCCCGAGACGCAGGTCGTTCCCGAGACGCACCCGTTTTATGGCGGCGTCGGGTACGGCAGCCACAGCCGACCTGATCTGTCGAACCTGAACTTCATGCTGCAGGCGATGCACGATGCGGGCGTGTCCGGCGATGACCCGGCGTTTGCGCGGGCCGCGGTGTTCCTGCAGCGCACGCAGATGCACGATGCGATCAACGATCAGGCGTACGCGGACGGGTCATCCCAAGGCGGGTTTATCTATGCGACAGGCGAAGAGGCGGATCTTGCAGGTGAGGGCGAGTCGAAAGCGGGCGAGATCTGGGAGTCCACCGATGACGGCGAGCGGGTGAGCCGGCTGCGCTGCTACGGGACGATGACCTACGCGGGGTTCAAGAGCTACCTGTACGCCGACTTGGACCGCGATGACGAGCGCGTGCAACTTGCATACGACTGGATCCGCGGCAACTACGCGCTCGAGACGAACCCGGGGCTGGGTGATGAGGGCCGGTACTACTACTACATGGTGTTCGGGCGCGCGCTCGGCGCGTGGGGTTTGCCGACGATCGAGGTGATCAACGAGGACGGCTCAACGCAGACACGCGACTGGGCGAATGACCTGATCGACCAACTCGCAACAATGCAGAACGAGGACGGCTCATTCGAATCGGTGAATGCACGATGGATGGAAGACAACCCGGTGTTGATTACTTCTTATGCTCTGATCGCGCTGCAGAACGCGCTGGGGCGGTGATTAGAACACCAGAAGGCACGCGATGATCCAGAGGGTTGCGATCGCCATCAGGACCGCGGTGTAGCCGACGATGTCTCGGGCTTTGACACCGGTGATCGCTAGCAACGGCAATGCCCAGAAGGGCTGGAGCATGTTGGTGAGCTGATCGCCGTAGGCGACGGCCATGATCATTTTGGATGGTGATACGCCGGCGTCGAGGGCGCTCTGCATCGCGATCGGGCCCTGCACGCCCCATTGGCCGCCGCCTGAGGGGATGAAGAAATTGATGACCCCTGCGCTGATAAACGTGTAGATCGGCAGGGTGGTCGCGCTGCTTGCTGCCGCGATGGTTGTGGCGAGCGTTTCGGTCAGGCCCGAGGCGTTCATCATGCCCATGATCCCGGCGTAGAGCGGGAACTGGAGGATGATCCCCGCGCAGCCTGTCGTCGCGTCGCCGACCGCTTCGGCGTAGCGCGATGGTGTGCCGTGGAGTGCGAGGCCCAGCATGAGCATCGTGAGGTTGACGGTGTTGGGCGAGAGGCGCGTGATCCCGGACGGGCCTTCACTGGGGAAGTAGAAACGCCACGCCCAGATCGCGATGAGCGCGATGAGGACGATGTTGATGATGGGGGTGTCTTCGAGCAGCCTAGGGAGTGCGCCCTTGCTGGAATTGTTGTGCGGGGTTGTTGGCGCCGGGTCGGGGTGGAAGGTGTCGAATTGTTCGAACTCGGCGCCAGAGGGGTTGTTGTTCTTTGGGTGGAGCATCGCCATGACGATGCACGCGATGGCGATGAGGCCGCCGGTGGCGACGAGGTTGAGTGGGCTGAAGAGGGTTTGTGTGAGCGGGATGGCGCCGATCGTTTCGCCGAGGTTGGCGCCCAGGACGTCGAGGACGTCGGGGGTCGTTGTCATTTTGAGCGGCGCGGTTCCGGAGAAGCCGCCGTGCCAGACCATGAGCCCGACGTAACCGCTCGCAGCGATGACCGGGTAGTGGGCCTTGATGTTGCGTTGTTGGAGTGAACGACCGACATCGCGCGCGATGAGCGCGCCGGCGATGAGGCCGAGCCCCCAGTTGAGCGCGCCGAGGGTTGCTGCAACGAGCGCGACCATGGCGCAGGCCTGGGCGCCGGTCTGGGGGAGCTTGGCGAGAGCGTCGATCGCGCGGGCCATAGGGGGGCTCGATGCGAGCGCGTGACCGGTCACGAGGATCAGGCACATCTGCATGGAGAACTTGAGGAACGCCCAGACTCCTGCATCGGCTGACCAGAATCCGGCGACGTCGGTGATCGCCCATGTAGAGCCGTCGGGCTTGCGACCGACGGTCAGGGCGAGGATGAAGGTCAATGCGGTGAGCAGGACCGCGAGCACGAACGGGTCGGGGGCGGTGGCGCGGAAGGCATTGGCGATTCGGTTACCGATTCTGGAGAGCATGGAGAGAGAATATGGGGATTGCCCAAGGGTGACACGACGAACGGGGCGTGGGTCGCCGCATGAGGCGAGCCTACGATGGGCCCATGATGTTTGGATCCCATTTGTCGATCGCCGATGGTC